>NZ_AZUK01000001.1:1200000-1520000 GCF_000527035.1 Tolumonas lignilytica | reverse complement strand
CCCGAAACCGGGTGATCTAGCCATGGGCAGGTTGAAGGTGCCGTAACAGGTACTGGAGGACCGAACCCACTAATGTTGCAAAATTAGGGGATGACCTGTGGCTAGGGGTGAAAGGCCAATCAAACTCGGAGATATCTGGTTCTCCCCGAAAGCTATTTAGGTAGCGCCTCGGACGAATACTACTGGGGGTAGAGCACTGTTTCGACTAGGGGGTCATCCCGACTTACCAACTCGATGCAAACTCCGAATACCAGTAAGTACTATCCGGGAGACACACGGCGGGTGCTAACGTCCGTCGTGAAGAGGGAAACAACCCAGACCGCCAGCTAAGGTCCCAAAGTACTAGTTAAGTGGGAAACGATGTGGGAAGGCTTAGACAGCTAGGATGTTGGCTTAGAAGCAGCCATCATTTAAAGAAAGCGTAATAGCTCACTAGTCGAGTCGGCCTGCGCGGAAGATGTAACGGGGCTAAACTAGTCACCGAAGCTGCGGATTTGCCGTAAGGCAAGTGGTAGGGGAGCGTTCTGTAAGCCTGTGAAGGTGTGTGGTAACGCATGCTGGAGGTATCAGAAGTGCGAATGCTGACGTGAGTAACGTTAAAGGGAGTGAAAGACTCCCTCGCCGGAAGACCAAGGGTTCCTGTCCAACGTTAATCGGGGCAGGGTGAGTCGGCCCCTAAGGCGAGGCTGAAAGGCGTAGTCGATGGGAAGCGGGTTAATATTCCTGCACTTTTTGTAACTGCGATGAGGGGACGGAGAAGGCTAAGTAGGCCAGCGGTTGGTAGAGCTGGTGAAAGGTGGTAGGGAAGTACGGTAGGCAAATCCGCTGTACTATATTCCGAGAGCCGAGACGAAGTGACTACGGTCATGAAGTTACTGATGCCACGCTTCCAGGAAAAGCCTCTAAGCTTCAGGTTACAAAGAACCGTACCCGAAACCAACACTGGTGGTCAGGTAGAGAATACCAAGGCGCTTGAGAGAACTCGGGTGAAGGAACTAGGCAAAATAGTACCGTAACTTCGGGAGAAGGTACGCTGATGTTGGTGAAGAGATTTACTCTTGGAGCGAATGTCAGCCGCAGTGACCAGGTGGCTGGGACTGTTTAACAAAAACACAGCACTCTGCAAACACGAAAGTGGACGTATAGGGTGTGACACCTGCCCGGTGCCGGAAGGTTAATTGATGGGGTTAGCGCAAGCGAAGCTCTTGATCGAAGCCCCGGTAAACGGCGGCCGTAACTATAACGGTCCTAAGGTAGCGAAATTCCTTGTCGGGTAAGTTCCGACCTGCACGAATGGTGTAACCATGGCCACGCTGTCTCCACCCGAGACTCAGTGAAATCGAATTCGCCGTGAAGATGCGGTGTACCCGCGGCTAGACGGAAAGACCCCGTGAACCTTTACTACAGCTTGACACTGAACATTGAACCTACCTGTGTAGGATAGGTGGGAGGCTTTGAAGTGATGACGCTAGTTGTCATGGAGCCGTCCTTGAAATACCACCCTGGTATGTTTGATGTTCTAACCTTAGCCCGTTATCCGGGCCAGGGACAGTGTCTGGTGGGTAGTTTGACTGGGGCGGTCTCCTCCCAAAGAGTAACGGAGGAGCACGAAGGTGGGCTAATCACGGTCGGACATCGTGAGGTTAGTGCAAAGGCATAAGCCCGCTTAACTGCGAGACGGACAGGTCGAGCAGGTGCGAAAGCAGGTCTTAGTGATCCGGTGGTTCTGAATGGAAGGGCCATCGCTCAACGGATAAAAGGTACTCCGGGGATAACAGGCTGATACCGCCCAAGAGTTCATATCGACGGCGGTGTTTGGCACCTCGATGTCGGCTCATCACATCCTGGGGCTGAAGTTGGTCCCAAGGGTATGGCTGTTCGCCATTTAAAGTGGTACGCGAGCTGGGTTCAGAACGTCGTGAGACAGTTCGGTCCCTATCTGCCGTGGGCGTTGGATGATTGAGTGGGGTTGCTCCTAGTACGAGAGGACCGGAGTGAACGAACCGCTGGTGTTCGGGTTGTCATGCCAATGGCACTGCCCGGTAGCTAAGTTCGGAAAAGATAACCGCTGAAAGCATCTAAGCGGGAAACTTGCCACGAGATGAGTCATCCCTAGGACTTTAAGTCCTCTGAAGGGCCGTTGGAGACGACGACGTTGATAGGTGAGGTGTGTAAGCGTAGTGATACGTTGAGCTAACTCATACTAATGACCCGAGAGGCTTAACCATACAACACCCAAGTGGTTTCAAACCCCAATGCTTGTTTGACTGATTGAATGATAGCTTTCCAATGAACCGAATATGCCTGGCGGCGATAGCGCGATGGAACCACCTGTACCCATTCCGAACACAGAAGTGAAACGTTGTAGCGCCGATGGTAGTGTGGCATTCGCCATGTGAGAGTAGGACACTGCCAGGCTTCTAAATTAGACGAAAGTCAAGATGAGTAAAAACAAGAACCCCGCTAATGCGGGGTTTTTTTGTTTTGGTGCAAAATCATCTGCGACCCAGTAATGCTGCACATATAAAAAATTTTGTATCACCGTTCTTATCTTTTTTTATTCTAGCCAAAACCCTTTCTTTATCAACAAGTTCCCAGTCATCCCGTCGTGAGCGAGGTGATTTCACGCCAATACACATCAGATATTCCATGAATAAATGAGCATTTTTAATTTCTGTTAGATGTTGTTCCATATTGCATTGGCTCCTGTGCAGTATTTGGAAGTAGTAAAAGAAGGAGTCCATAGCAGCTATTGTAAACCAGCATGCTTTATGGAGTGGCTGACAAAGTTAATTTGAAGATGGTTTTTTCTTGCCCGCTCTTTTCAGCTTAGACGCTGTTTTTGTGATAATCAAAATAAAATATTTACGAAGATCATTTTTAACAAAAAAGCATCAATCGATGCTCAGTCTCCTATTGGAGCTACTGTTGCGTTCAATAGCTTAATGAGCTCTTGGGGGGCAATCTCGATAGATAAGCCTCGTTTACCACCACTGACAAAAATAGATGAAAGAGATAATGCACTTTCATCCAAAAGGGTTGTGGATGTTTTTTTTTGCGCAAATGGACTTATTCCGCCCAATTTATAACCTGTTACGCGTTCTGCGTCCGTTGGTAGCATCATGGTTAGTTGTTTAAAATGTATCGCTTTGGCTGATAATTTCAGATTGAGGCGTGTATTTACAGGAACAATTGCGGTTACGGTATGTTTCTCATGCTGGAGCAAAAGTGTCTTGAAAACTTTATGTTCTTCTACACCTAGCTGATGTGCACAATGCTTTCCAAAATCATCGTGGACATCGCATTGATACGTATGAATTCTGAATGTAGTTCCCATTTTTTTTAGCAGACGTATTGCTGGTGTCATCGCGATTTTTTCCTAGATCAGATCTTGAGAGAAGTGTAATTTTATAACGCAATGAGGATTATGCTCTCCATAATAACATTGCACTATGATTTCATGTTATGAAAAGTAAGTTTGCATTAGAAAACTAGGAAGAAAGATGTGAATCTATCTCAATAAAAATCAATAGATTAAGTTTGGCCAGTATGCTTATGGCTTAAAAAACCGGGTCATTTTTAATATTGACGCCGGCTTATTAACTGAAAAAGTTGTTCAGCGGTCTGCTGATAATGAATTCAGTGTGGTGTTGGCTTATTTAAACTCGCATAGATAAGCCGTATCAACGGTCACTTTCAGCTGGAATTTGCTGTTACCTGGAACATTAAATTCTTGACCTGCAGCGAAGGTTTGCCAATTTTGTTCACCAGGAAGTAGTACCGTTAATGCTCCTCGGATAATAACCATTAATTCCGGTGCACCGGTACCAAATTCGTACTCTCCTGGCGCCATAACACCAACAGTGGCTTTCTGTTCTGCATTATCAAATCCGATAGATTTTACCTTACCGGAAAAATATTCATTAACTTGCAACATAGTTCACGCTTCCTTGTCATTAATAATAGAAAGCATAACACATAGACTGGTTCTTCGTATAGCTAGTTGAGTAATGACAGTAATTAAAAAATAAAGCTGAAATTAATTACAGTATAAATTTCATATAGATATTATTTTTATATTTCTTATCTGGTATATCTGACAGATTATTGATTTTATTTATGCATTATATTGAGTAAATATTAATTATTACTTACAATTTTTTGCACAGTTAAGCACGCATGCGTAATTTTAAATGAATATCAGTGATAGTACTATAATTGATTCTATTATGGCACCAATAGTAGGGCATCACTTGTGTCAAGGTGATGATGTTAGATATCAAGCTGATTTTGAAATTATAGAAAATGAAATCTCCAAGTTGACCAGTTGCCATCGAGAACATAAAACAGATTGGGAGTTAATTAAGAAGATTGGGTATGATATATTGATTAATCATAGTAAAGATTTGCGTGTTATTTGTTGGTTTTCATTGGCAATTTTAAAAACAGGAAATGAAGAAAGGGTTGTTTTTGTTTTTGACTTGCTAAGTGGTTTTATAAATAAATATTTTGATGTTTGCTTTCCCATAAAATTAACATCTAGATTGGCTGTTTTGAGTTGGTTATTTGACCGAATTGAAGTTAATACAAATAACTTTGCGGAAAAGTTATCAAAAGAAAGATTACTAACGGTAATAAATTCTATTGAGTCATGCTGCGAGTTGCTAAATTTAAAATTTGGAAGTGATGCTCCTTTTCTACAACCTAAATTGCACGAATTAAAAAATATATTATATCGAAAAGAATCCGAAGTAATTATACCAGTTATAAGTAAGCATCAAACAGGCTTGGCATCGGCAGATAGTATTTCTGAAACTACCATTACTTCCACAGTTACAGAAGAAAATAGCAGTATTCGTATTGCCCGTGGTTTACAGGAACAATCGCGTCTTCTTATTCCATGGCTTTTGAACAAAGATTTGGCAGATCCAAGGGCCTATCTGCTTACACGTGGTTGTGCATGGTTGCAAATTGTCTCTGCACCTATTGCGGATGAGCAGAAACGTACCAGATTAAAACCACTGCCAATGAATAAATTACAAGAATATCAACAACGTTTAATAGCTGGTGAGTTTTCAACGTTGATTCCTGAATTAGAAATTAGTTTGTCAAAAGCGCCGTTTTGGCTTGATGGTCACTATTGGTGTGCTCAGGCATTGGAAGGATTAGGATTTAATCAGATGGCAGAGCATCTACGTCAGTATTTATATTCTTTCCTGAGTAAATTTACATCAATAGTTGAGCTTTATTTTGACGATGGAACCCCATTTGCTTCTGAACCCACCAAAATATGGTTGGAGTCAGATCACGATTTAACATCAAATCGCCCTGATATTTTTTCTACGCATTCCTCATTGAACGAAATGCCATGGATAACCGCCTATGAAGTGGCGCAGAACAATATTGTAAAAGATCGTTCCTGCCTAAAACAGGAAATTTTAGATCTTCAGCTTATGGCTAATTCAGTAGGTTCTATGCGTGAAAAAGTTATGTGGTTATTAATGTTGGTTAAATTGTGCCAACAATATCTGCGTCATGATCTTGCTTTGCATATTCTGGAGGAAATTGATTTATTGGTTAATCAATTTCACATTTATCAATGGGAGCCTGCTTTGGCTAAGGATGTTTTATTGCTCTGGTTGCATAGTCTGGAGAAGGGAAACTTTAAAAATCAGAAAGACAAAATTAGCGAAATTAAAAATAAACTTTATCGTATGGATATATCCATCGCTTTTTAATTTGGAGTAAAAATGACGGGAAAAGAAGGCTCCGTTGCACCGAAGGAGCGAATTAATGTCACATTCAAACCCTCTTCTGGAGATGGTTTGGAAGAGCTTGAATTGCCATTAAAACTGATGATGGTTGGTGATTATACCTTAGCAAGTGATGAACGTAAGCTTGAGGATCGCAAAGCGAACAATATTAATAAAAATAATTTTAATGAAGTATTAGAAAAGCACGGGCTTACTTTGGATCTACAAGTTCCTAATCGTTTGTCTGTAGATGATACGCAGGAGCAAATGGCTATCAATTTACAATTCAAAACATTGAAAGATTTTGATCCTGCCAGCTTGGTACAACAGGTACCTGAAATGAAGGCTCTGATGGAATTACGCGATGCATTAGTAGCATTGAAAGGGCCGCTGGGTAATGTGCCATCATTCAGAAAAGCAATTGAAGACGTACTAACCAATCAAGAAGCCCGAAATAAAGTATTAGCTGAATTGGGTATGGCTGATAAATAACCATAATTAGGCACGGGATATGAAATTAAAAGAACATGAACAAGCAGTTGTGATGTCGACCCACATTAATATATTGGATCGCATTATTGCCGAAACAAAATTAACACCACAGGATGAAGCCTATGACATCGCTAGGCGTGGTGTCAGTGCATTTATAGAAGAGTTATTAAAAAATAAATCCGCTACTGAACCAGTCAAAAAAGCATTAGTCGATAAAATGATTGCGGCTATTGATGAAAAGTTAGGACGCCAAGTGGATGAGATTTTACATGATGCTCGCTTTCAACAAATGGAATCGGCGTGGCGGGGCCTGAAATTAGTAGTTGATCGGACAGATTTTGACCAAAACATTAAACTGGAAGTCCTTAACGTATCTAAAGAAGATTTATTGGATGATTTTGAGGATGCTGCAGATATTACTCATTCCGGTTTATATAAACATGTCTATACGGCAGAGTATGGGCAATTTGGTGGGGAACCTGTAGGTGCTATTATTGCTAACTATGCATTCGGCCCATCAGCTCCAGATGTGAAAACACTGCAATATTCGGCATCTGTTGCTGCAATGGCTCATACCCCTTTTATAGCAGCAGCTGGCCCTAAATATTTTGGTTTAGAGAGTTTTGAGGGATTGCCAAATATCAAAGACTTAAATGATCATTTTGATGGGCCTCAGTACTCTAAATGGCAAAGTTTCCGCGAAACGGAAGACAGTCGTTACGTTGGTCTGACTATGCCTCGTTTTTTGTTACGACAACCCTACAGTCCTGATGAAAATCCGATTAAATCCTTTGTTTATAACGAAAATGTCACAACCACTCATGAACATTACCTGTGGGGCAATTCAGTCTATGCATTTGCTACACGCCTGACAGAAAGTTTTGCGAAATATCGCTGGTGTCCAAATATTGTCGGGCCACGTTCGGGTGGAGCCGTTACCGATCTCCCTCTGCATCATTTTGAAAGTATGGGAGAAATTGAAACAAAAATTCCGACGGAGATTCTGGTTTCTGATCGCCGAGAGTATCAGTTAGCAGAACAAGGCTTTATTTCTCTGACCATGCGGAAAGGATCGGATAATGCAGCTTTTTTCTCAGCGAATTCAGCACAAAAACCGAAATTTTTCGGTACCAGTGAAGATGGGAAAAAAGCTGAATTGAATTATAAGCTTGGTACGCAGCTACCCTATATGTTTGTTGTTTGCCGTTTAGCTCATTACATCAAAGTATTACAACGAGAACAGATTGGTTCGTGGAAGGAACGGACACAGCTTGAGAATGAATTAAATAAATGGTTGAGGCAATACGTTGCCGATCAAGAGAATCCTCCGGCAGAAGTGCGCAGTCGTCGTCCACTCCGCGCGGCTCAAATTACCGTGGAAGATGTCGATGGGGAACCCGGTTGGTATCGCGTAGGAATCGCGGTACGTCCACATTTCAAGTTTATGGGAGCTGATTTCACTCTTTCTCTGGTTGGAAAACTCGATAAGGAATAAGGGTGGAATACGGCAGTCTGTTTGAGCGACTGAGTGGTGAAGCGGTTGGTCGTGATATGCGGTTGACCGAGGCGAGTTTGGCCGAATCAATTCTGAATCACATAGCCAAGTTGTTGCAGACACGGCAGGGTACCGTCCTTTGTCTGCCTGACTATGGATTGCCTGATTTAAATGATGCGAATGCCAGTCGATATGACTCGATCAACCGGATTTGTCGCCATGTGGAATGGGTTATCAATAGTTATGAGCCTCGTCTGACGAATGTCCGTGTCACACATGATTCTGAGGTGGCAGGGGCATTATCCCTAGCTTTTCGTATCACGGGGATGATGCAGGTGGATGGTTTAGTGTCTGCGTTGACTATTGGTGTGGATGTGTTAGGTCATGCTAGCTTGAGGTTACAACGTGTTGTTTAACCAATATTTCCAGAATGAATTACTGGCCCTGAAAGAATTAGGTCGGGATTTTTCTAGGAAAAACCCAGCCTTGGCACCGTTTCTCAGTCAGGATGGTCGCGATCCCGATGTTGACCGATTGTTTGAGGGAGTCGCTTTTATTGCGGGGCGGCTACGACAAAAACTGGATGATGAATTACCGGAATTAAGTCATTCCTTGCTGCAACTGCTGTGGCCGAACTATTTACGTCCCTTGCCCAGCTTTAGCATGCTGGAATTTAAACCTGCGTATCAAGTAAATCAGGTACCCAAGATCCCTAAAGGAGCGGGTTTATCCTCTCGACTACCTCAGGCGACCACAGCGAAATTTCTGACTTGCTATGAGACCGAATTATCGGCATTGCAAATCAGCGCAGTCAACTTTTATCCGCAAGGCGATGCCGGTGTCCTTCAGATGGCGTTTATACCAATGGATGCTGTCACTATGGATGATATTGCATTGACATCACTGCGCTTGCATTTTTCAGGGGAGCGAGCCATTGCCTGTTCGCTGTATTTCGGGGTGTTGCAACTAACGCGACGCATATCCTTAATATTGAAAGATGAACAAGGATTGTTGCTGGAAGAGGTAACACTGGCTCCTGAAAATATCCGACCGGTTGGATTTGGGAAAGAAGAACGGTTATTGGATTACCCATTGAACTGTTTTGATGGTTATTTGTTATTACAGGAATATTTCGCATTTCCTCAAAAATTCTTATTTGTTGAGATTGAGGGCTTATCGGTCTTACAGCATTGTAAACAGAGAAAACAGGCTTACTCTATTGAGTTGCAATTTGAGTTATCTCGCTTACCGATGTTGCATTTTCAGCCTCATAAGGAGCATGTGCATTTACATTGCTCACCTGTTGTTAATGTCTTTAAAACCCATGCGATCCCTATTCGTTATGATCAGCGACAAACGGAATATCGCGTTATCACTGCCGAGCCAGCATCCCTCACGACTCATATTCTTTCCATTGATGCGGTAACAGGTTGGTTACCCGGTGAACTTGGAGTGCGGAACTTTTGCCAATTTGAAAGTTTCCGTTCGAAGGTGGACATAAAGGAACATGCTTATTACCGGGTGCGGTATAAACCGGGTATTGGCCATTATGATACAGAAGCCTGGCTCAGTTTTAATAACACTCGCGTGAGCAATCAAATAACAGAAACCATTTCTGTTGATTTGACCTGTTGTGATCATGCTCTGCATGAGCAGATCAGGATAGGGGATCTATGTGTTGCCGGCGATGGCATGCCGCAATATGCCTCTTTTCATAATATTGCGCCCTTATCCGTTAGCTACCCGCCGCCCATCGCCGGCGATACGTTATGGCGAATTATTTCCAACATGTCTCTTAATTATCAGTCATTAGCCAATGTACAAGCATTACGCGTGATATTAGAAACCTACGATATTCCCGGTTTTTATGATGATGTGCAGGTGAGGCGTACGCGGAAAATGCTGGATGGAATTAATCAGATAACGCAGGTATCAGACGATCGGATATGGCAGGGATTACCTATCCGAGGGATGCGAACGGAAATTGAAATGGATGTGTCTCATTTCCTTTGTGAAGGCGATATGTATTTATTTGCTGCAGTGTTGAATGAATTTTTCTGCTGTTTTACCGGTTTGAATACTTTTCATCAACTGCAGGTGACTGGTAGCGATGGGGCAATTTATACATGGGCACCGCGGATGGGGCAGCAAGTTCTGAATTGATGATGGGCCCTTTTGTCGGCTCCATCAGATGTTACAGCTTATTTCAAGCCATTGATTTATGTTGTAAATGGCTGGCGCAGACGAATCAACTTGATGAGGATCATGCTTATCAATTGATCTCGTTTGCTGGCAACACGTCTTTGGCCTTTCCGAAGGGGGATATTGAGGATGTCAGTTTTTATCTGGAACATGGTGTTATTCGGGCTAAGTTTGTCATTAATAGCATCAATTTGTTTGGTACGGGCTCACCCTTACCTGCGCATTACTGTGAACCCATTGCTTATGACGATGAACAAGGTCGCGTAATTCGCGATTTCATGGATCTTTTCAATCATCGGTTACAGGTGCTGATTTATCCCATTTGGAAGAAATACCGTTATTACGTGCAGTTTAAACCAGCTGCAGACGATATGTTTTCAGCGAGGATGTTTGCACTGATTGGATTGGGATATCCAGAGTTACGGAGTAACAGTCTCATTGAATGGTCTCGATTATTGCCGTATCTGGGGTTGCTAAGTATTAAGGTTCAGTCAGCCGCCTTGTTGGAAGCAGTGCTGCGTTATTACTTCAACCATAAGACATTGATGATCGAACAGTGCGTGATCCGGCAAATTACGATCCCTGCTGCACAACGTAACTGTTTAGGTGTCGCAAATCATCGAGTGAGTCAAAGTCTGCTCTTGGGTGACCGCATTGCGGATCGTCAGACTTCTTTCCGTATTCATATCTGTGAATTGGATTGGGATACGTTCCACTATTTCCTTCCCATCGGTAAAGGCTATGTCGTGTTGCGGCAGTTGGTGGAGTTTATTTTACGAGAGCCGTTGGCGTATGACTTAAGTTTGTCGATGCCAGCGCAATCGTCGCAGGCATTCGTGCTATCTGAAAATAATAAGTGCCGATTGGGATGGACCACATGGTTCGGACTTTACTCTCATGAAGGTACGGTAACTATCACGGGTAATATCAATGATAACTATTAAATTAGATGAGCTGATCAATGCTCTGTCCATAACGGAAAAACAGGCACTGGAACAGGCTGCAAATTACTGTGTCTCGCGATTGGGAAGTGAAATATTAATTGAAGATTATCTCCTCGCGTTGCTGGATCACCCTGACAGCTTATTAAACAAGGTATTGCTGCAATTTTCGTTAAGTGCTGACCGCCTACGCTCTGCGCTGTTGCAGTCGGTGGAACGGCAAAAAACGGAAAGCCGTAATCCGGTCTTCTCACCCTTGCTAGTCAGTTGGTTAGAAGAAGCGTTTTTAATCGGGAAATTACAGCTGCACGACAGTACTATTTCCAGCATCGCCTTGTTACTGGCGATATTGGATCATCCGGAGAAATACGCTCAGACTTGTTACCGTCAATTTTTCTCGGATATTCCTCGTGAACAATTAATGGCTTTGGTTCACGGATTGCAGACTGACGCATTGTCTCGTGTCGAGTCAGCTGGTGTCGAAACTGCATTACAACAGTTCACAAAGAGTTATACACAACTGGCCAGAGATGAAAAACTAGACCCTGTCTTGTGTCGAGAAGAAGAGGTTCGCCAGGCGATAGATATTTTATCCCGTCGTCGGAAAAATAATCCTATTTTGGTTGGGGAGGCTGGGGTTGGTAAGACGGCGATCGTAGAGGGGTTGGCACAGCAAATTATTGCCGGACAGGTGCCGCCTTCATTGGCGAACATTGAATTATTAGAACTGGATATTGGTCTGCTTCAAGCCGGTGCCAGTGTGAAAGGTGAATTTGAACGTCGCCTTAAGGCTGTCATTGATGAAGTGAATACGGCGATTAAACCGATTGTCTTATTTATCGATGAAGCGCACACCCTGATTGGTGCTGGAGGATTGGCTGGAGGGAGTGACGCCGCCAATTTGCTGAAACCGGCATTAGCGCGGGGTTCATTACGGACATTGGCGGCTACGACCTGGTCAGAGTATAAAAAATATTTTGAAAAAGACCCTGCATTGGCTCGTCGATTCCAGCCTGTTCATGTCTTGGAGCCAACCATTGAGCAAGCCACAACCATTCTGCGGGGGTTAGTTTCCCGTTATGAAACGGCGCATGGTGTCTATTTGCGGGATGATGCGGTGGTGGCGGCAGCCGAATTATCTGCACGATATCTATCTGGGCGTCAATTGCCGGATAAAGCCATCGATCTGCTGGATACTGCCTGTGCCAGAGTCAAGAACAGCCAACATACACCCCCCATGTGTTTGCAGAGCATTGCCACCTCTTTGGCTGAAACACGGCGTCAACAGGCTGCATTATTACGTGATTCAAACCATGGCTTAGTGGTGTCGACAGAACTGTTAGCCGAGTTGGAGCAACAGATCCCACAGCAAGAACAGGAATATGCGGCACTATTTTCTCACTGGCAGGAACAGCAGTCTCTGATCTCCAAGTTGATGATGCTGCGGCAACGTTATAACCCTGCATCACTTGATGGTTCTGATGAAGGGCTCGCAATGGCGAGCGATACATCCGCAGAAGCTCTTCTCGCACTCCTCACAGAAAAGCAACGATTACATGGCGTGCTGATGCACTATGAAGTTACTCCGCTGGTTGTTGCGGAAGTGATCTCCAGTTGGACTTCTATTCCGGTTGCAAACTTAATTGAAGCCTCATCAGCTCAAATTATGGAATTTGCCGATCGCTTACGAACCCGGATCCGAGGGCAGGAGCATGCGGTGGCCTTGATTGAACGGGCAGTAAAGGCCACCGCAGCCGGGCTCGGGGAGCCGCAGGCACCGACGGGGGTTTTCTTATTGGCTGGGCCCAGTGGTGTCGGGAAGACCGAGACTGCGGTGGCTGTTGCTGATTTGCTGTATGGCGGAGAGCGTTTTCTGACGACGATCAATATGTCTGAATTTCAGGAAAAACATACGCTCTCTCGCCTGATTGGTTCACCGCCGGGTTATGTCGGTTATGGTGAAGGTGGCATATTAACCGAGGCTGTTCGTCAACGCCCTTATTCCGTCATTTTGCTGGATGAAATTGAAAAAGCGGATCCGGATATTCTGAATCTCTTTTATCAGATTTTTGATAAAGGTATGGCCTGTGATGGCGAAGGTCGGACGATTAACTTCCGCAATACGTTAATTTTTATGACCTCTAATCTGGCAGCTGAACAAATCAGCAAACTGTCTGCCGAGAATCCGTCTGCATCCTGTGATGCCATAACAGAAGCGATCCGTCCGTTTTTGGCACGCCATTTTAAACCTGCACTGTTAGCCAGAATGAATATCGTTCCGTATCTGCCTATTACAAATGAAGTGATGCAGGAGTTGGTTTTGCTGCGTCTGCAGAAATTGGCGACACGGATGGCACCTCGTGGCATTACGCTTACCGTTGACGATACGGTGATCCATTCTCTGGCTGACAATTGTATTCGCACAGATACGGGTGTGCGAAACATCGATTTCCTGGTGAATCATTATCTCTTACCTGCTATTTCCGACCGGGTGTTAACGGCACTGGCACAACAGGAAACGATCCGCGATATCCATGTTACCCAGGATGATAGCGGTAATTTTGAACTCATCATTGGGTAAATCGAAAAATGATTATGACAACGAATAAGGCCATTTCACGGCCAGAGCCGGATAATCCATATGCGTTAATTGGCAGCAGCCCATTAATGAAACAAGTTTATCGTTTGATATCCAAGGTATTGCACAGTGATGCCAATATCTTGTTAACCGGGGAAACCGGTACTGGTAAAGAGTTGGTAGCGCGGGCCATTCATGAATACGGACATCGGCGAACACAACCGTTTGTCGTACAAAACTGTGCCAGTTTGCCGGATGGCCTGTTGGAAAGTGAATTGTTCGGTTATAAAAAAGGCGCGTTCACAGGGGCCGATCGTCATCATCAAGGGATGTTTGATGCCGCCAATAACGGCATTTTATTCCTGGATGAAATTGGTGATCTTCCTCTGACGCTGCAGGCAAAATTATTGCGAGTATTACAGGAACAGGAGGTCCGTCCGCTCGGCGATACCCAGTATCACAAGATTAATGTCCGGGTGATTGCTGCGACGCATCGTAATCTTGAGGCCATGGTTGCGCTCGGCGAATTTCGCAGTGATCTCTATTATCGGTTAGCCCATTTTCCCATTGAATTGCCAGCGTTACGTGATCGTGGTGATGACATTCAAAAACTCGCGGTTTCATTTCTGGATGAAAGTGCGCGCAGAGAGGGGCGTACAGGGCTTCATCTGTCTGCAGCGGCTGAAAAAGCACTGCAGAGCTATGATTTTCCAGGAAATGTCCGTGAACTGAAAAGTATGATCGAGCGAGCCATTTTGTTGGCAGATGATACGGAGATCATTGAACGTTCGCACTTCCCTAATATCCCGGAGACCAACACGTTTTCGGTTGGCTCGGCCTCACCGCACGGAGGTGTCTTGAAAGAGCTGGTGGATCGATTTGAGCGTCAGCTTCTGATCGACAGTCTGAAAAAATATCGTGGCAACCAACAAAATACGGCTGATGCACTGGGCGTAGCCCGGCGGACGTTGCTCTACAAACTGAGTAAATACAATATTAATTCTCGCGACTGGAGGGGCTGATGCGTTTTGTCATCTTGTTATGTCTGAGCTGTTTATTAGTAAGTGGTTGTACTAAACGAGAAGGTTATCGTTATCTGGGTGATACGGAACCGAATCAGTCTGCCAGTCTGAATCAACAGGAGTAAGGTATGCAGTTGATTCTGGATTTAGTCAATGCAGCAGAGCCATCGGCCTCCCCAAAAAGTTCTGTCACATTTCAGCAGGCCGGAGGTTCTATTGGCCGCTCAGAAACTGCCACCTGGCAGTTATCGGATCATAGCCGGCATATCTCCGGTGTTCATGCCGAAATCAGTTATGAGGAGGGCGTTTATTATCTGACAGACCGTAGTACCAATGGCACTTTCGATGTCGGCAGGAATGCCCGCTTGCAAAAAAATGCAGAGTATCCCATTGCTCACGGTGATCGTTTCCGTATGGGCGATTTTATATTTAAAGCACGGATACTGGTGGCGGCAGATCATTTTTCTCATCAAACACTGGGAGCTCCGGAAGATATTGCTCATCTCATTCCGGATGATGAATTTTTGGCGGAAGATCCATTACTGCTGTTAGATAAGGCTGAAACGTTATCAGATGATTTTGATTTAACAGAAACAGCGATGAGAAATGACGATGTATACCTCTTGCATGAATCATCGAGCGATCTGGATTGTCCAATACCCTCTGCCACGTTGTTCTCTACGTCACACAAGCCAATTGAAGCCGCTGAATTGGCTGAATTAGATATTACCGATCCGATCCCGCTGCGCCCCATTCCCGCTAAAGACAATGTGTCGTTGTCTGTTGCTTCCGAACCTATGAGTGCGCAATGGTCGAATGCGGAAATGCATCTGATGCAAGCCCTTGGAGAGTCTCTTGAGTTTGATTTCAAGCAATTGACATCGGAGCAATGTGAGCTGGCATTACAAAACTTAGGTTTAATGATCAAACAGACGATTCAGGGATTACAACAGGTTTTACGTACCCGGGCTGACATCAAAAATAAATTAAGACTGGGCGGTACCATAGTCCAAGAAAGTAGCAATAACCCACTGAAATTAATGGGTAATTATACACAAGCTCTGAATTGTATGCTGCTCGGACAAATGGGATATCTCTCGGGATCGCAGGCTGTTCGTCAGGCATTAAAAGATATTCAGGCTCATCAGGTGGCGAGTTTTGCCGCTAGCCGAACCATGTCCGATGCGGTTTTTGATCAACTGTCACCTACTCGACTGACCTATCGTTTTGAGAACGCGGGCAAAGCAAGTCGCTGGGGCAATAAAGCGGCTTATTACTGGCAGCAGTATCAGTTACATCATCAGCAACTGTCGAGCGATCAGGAATGGCGGCAAAGTCAGTTTATTCAGGATTATGCTCGGGTTTATGAAGAACAGACACAATACATCAATGCGGCTTGGTCAGACGTGTAATAACCGGTGATGACATGAAAAAAGTGATAGTAATAACTGTGGTCGGGATCTTGCTGGCTGCTTGCAGCAGTCGTCCTGCCTCTACCTTATTGGATCTGACCATGACAGCGACGTCGGATTTGAATCCAGATTTGGCCAATCGACCCTCACCGATGGTAGTCAAACTGGTAGAGATGAAATCGCATACTGCTTTTGAAAATGCCGACTATTTTGCTCTGGTCGGTAATACGAAAAACGTACTGGGCCCTGAGTATGTTGCAGAAGAAGATCTGCCAATCCGGCCGGGAGAGGAAAAACAATTCAAGCTACGTCTGCACGCAGGGTCTCGCTTCATTGGGGTGATTGCGGAATACCGAGCGCTTGATAAGGCTATCTGGCGATATGTTCTGCAACCCCAAAAGGAGGATCACACAGATATTCATCTAAGCTTAACGAAAGATGCCATTCGACTGATGAATCGCGAACAAGAAAACAATAAAAAACAATAAATTAGATGTGAATGTTGGTCACTTCCCTAGTTGGAAAAGAGCACTGTGGCCAATATTCGCCGCCCTGCATGCATAAGTGACAGTATGGATACGTTATTGCCAGTGTTACAACATGCAACAGAAATAATAAAGAAATAAACGGGATAAAAATGGATAAAGTCGTTTGGCGCGAGGGGATGCTATTGCGACCGCAGCATCTTCAGCAGCAAGATCGTTATTATCAACAGCAATTTAAACAGTTATTGCAGACTGCAAGACCGCAGAATTGGGGATTTTTTGAACTTGAGATTGATCGACAATATCTCATGATGGGAAAAATTGTCGTGGCTCGTGCGGTGGGTATTTTACCGGATGGGACTTCTTTTCAAATAGACCCCTATGCTCATCCCACCCTTGATGTGAAATCCGGTGTGTATGATGCACTGGTTTATCTGGCGTTACCCTTAAGTGCGAGTAATTCGGTTGAGAATCGCTTGGCGGACGAAAAGCAGGTGATCACGCCTTTTGTCAGCTACGAATCACAGGCATATGACAGCAACTATGGAGCGCAGAACAGTTGTACCGTCTTGTATTGTCGTCATGACTTTCGTCTGCTGATGGAACAAGAGACAGCCACGAATGGTTTGTTGGACGGGCTCAGTTGGCTTAAGCTGCCATTATGCCGAATTTCTGATGTCAGCACCGACGGTGTTGTGACCTTAGATGAATCTTTCCAGCCCAGTTTCTTGCATTTTGGCGAATGCGCGCAATATCAGGGTTATTTACGTGAGTTGGTTAACCTATTGGCTCACCGGGCAGAAACACTGGCTGAACGCATGCGGGAAGGGGGGCGCTTCGGCGTATCCGAACTCGGTGATTTCGTGATGTTGATGCTGATGAACCGGTATGAACCCCGGCTTCGTCACTTGCTGCAGTTAAAACAGACGCATCCTGAGCGTGTGTTCATGGAAATGGCTGCGCTCTACGGTGAATTATCTTCATTTGGTCATGAAGGCCGACGTCCGCAAAGTGATGTGAGCTATACCCATGCCACACAATATGCCTGCTTCAGTCGTGTCATGAACGAATTGCGTCAACACCTGAGCCAGGTTATCGAACAGCATGCGATTGAATTGCCATTACAACCCAGGAAGTACGGCATTCTGGTTGCACCGCTGCAAGATAAAACCTTACTGCAGCATTCTCAATTTGTTCTGGCAGTTCAGGCAGATAGCGAACAAGAGCAGCTAAGGAATCGGTTGCCTGCACAGATGAAAGTGGGTCCTGTAGAACTGATCCGGCAAATGGTGAATTTACATTTACCGGGTATTCCTGTGCGGCCGCTATCGACGGCACCCCGTCAATTACCATTTCATGCCCGACAGGTTTATTTCTCATTGGAACTCGATGCAATGATGTGCGCCCAACTGGAAAGTTCCGGTGGTTTTGCGCTGCATGTAGCCGGTGAATTTCCCGGATTACAACTTCATCTCTGGGCAATAAGGAATAACTAGATGGCAAGCGTAAATTTAGAACATACCGTATTTCTTGGCCATCAGGAAAATGATGACGCGGATGTTGTTGTTCCGTTGCCCAAGATGACTGTCAATAAAACAGCACGTTATCAGCAATTGGATGATCGCATGCTGCATGCGGCCCGGTTGCGGGAAGAAAAGGTACTGCATGTCGGTGTGAACCCACTCCTGATGGCAGCATCGCCCTTATTTCAGGCGATATCCGAGGTATCCATCGAGAGTTATGCCGCGCCAGCAGGATTAAAAGAAGAACTGGTTAAACGGATCAAAGAGTTTGAATTCATGGCGCTATCGCAGGGGTGTGATAACACGGAAATCATAGCTTCTCGTTATGTGTTGTGCACGGTCTTAGATGAAGTGGTGGTCACGAAGCCGTGGAGTTCGCATCTGGATTGGACGAAAAACAGCCTGCTGATTATTTTTCATAATGAGGCGAATGGCGGAGAGAAACTGTTTCAATTACTCGACAAGCTATCACGTAATCCGACTAAACATATCAATATATTAGAGCTGATTTATGTCTGTTTAAGCCTGGGGTATGAAGGCAAATATCGGGTTTTGCAACGCGGGCTGGCAGAGCTGGAGGCCATCCGAAATAGTCTCTATCGCCAGATCCGGCTGATTCGTGGCGATCATCCCAAAGACCTGGCGATTAACTGGCAATCAACCGGTACAGGCAAACAGAAATTGCCAATCTATGTTCCGGTGTGGCTGATTCTGGTGATGGCGTTGTGCTGTCTTGGATTGGTGTATGCGGGTTTTGATTATGTATTGGATCAACAGACGCACGTTGTTACCGAGCTGTATCAAGATGCTGCCCAGCAACAAGGACATAACGCACAATGAAAAATTTTTTCCGTAGATGTATCCATACCATACAACAGACCTGGTGTTGGACCCTGCTTCTGATATTAATGGGGTGTGTGCTGGTTTTTGAGGTCGGTCCATTGATCGCGGTTGCCGGGCATACTTTTCTGGCCGCACTGAATATCCGGTTCTTGGTGATGAGCTTGCTGTTGGCGGGCTGGCTGGTGGCTTTGCTGGTGGCAAAACCCTTGCAAAAACATCGCCGCCGCCGCTTGCTCAATGCTGAGCAACTGAAAACAGAATTGCAAAATGACGAACAGATTGATGATGAATTACACATTCTGAAAGAGCGGTTGAATAAAGCGATTCACGTGATCAAACACGCCAGTTTTTATGGGAAACGACGTACTTCGCGTTATGAGCTTCCGTGGTATTTACTAATGGGGGATCAGAATAGTGGGAAAACCGCATTGTTGGAAAATTCGGGGGTCGATTTTCCTCTGAATAAAGCAGATGAACGGATAACTAAAGATATCGGTCAGACCCGTTATTGTGACTGGTATTTTGCCAATCAGGCGGTAATGATTGACGCGAGCGGTCGCTACATGTTGCAGGAGGAACACTCCGTAGCGGCGACTGTTTGGCCACAATTTTTGCAAATGCTCTGCCAAAAACGCCGTCGTCGTCCGCTGAATGGGATTGTGTTTACGCTGGATGTCGGGCAACTGTTACGTCAGCATGAAGGGGCTTTGGAACAGTATGCTCGCACGGTACGGGGACGGATCCAGCAAATCCAAGCGGCATTATCTTCCGATATTCCTGTCTATCTGGTGTTAAGCAAAGGCGATTATCTCGATGGCTTTAATACGTTTTTTGATCAATTGAGCAAAGAAGAACGGGAACAGATTGTCGGTGTGACTTTCAAAGAAAATAGTGATGGAACACAAGCGGATGTTTTGCACGCTGAATTTGAAGAGCTCATTCGGCGTATTAACGACATGGTATTATCGCTGATTCACCATGAACGTGATGTCAACCGTCGAGGTGAAATCATCCGTTTCCCGTTGCAGTTTGCTGCCATCGTTGAACCATTGGCGCTCTTTGTTGAAATAGCCTTTGGTCGCAACCGTTACCATTTGCCAACCCGGTTACGCGGTATTTATCTCACTAGTGCACCGCAGCTCGAATCGCATCAACCCTTGAATGATTCCACCATCAAGATCGGCCGAAATTTGGGATTGCAACGGGAGTTACTGCCTTTCTCGGCAATGAACAAGGGATTTTTTATTCGCCGGGTGTTGGAAGATATTGTCTTTACGGAAGGTGATTTGGCGAGTGTCGATACGCGTTATGAACGGGGCATTCGCTGGACGAATCGCTTTGCCTGTCTGAGTGCCTTGGTTATCGTGCTCGGGATCGGTTCAACATGGATGCGAGTGTTTTACGACAATAGTTCACGTCAGCAACAGCTGCATGACCTTTATACCAAGGTAGAAAACGAGCAACAGAAAATTCCTCCCGTCTCGGATGCCTCTGCCTTGTTGCCTGTCCTAAAAACCTTGCGTCAGGCAACCGAAGTGTATCCTCCCAGTAACCGAGCAGACTGGATTTATCGCCTCAGCTTGTATCAGGGGCATCGGATTAATCCGGTTGTTGAACATGCCTATGAACAGCAATTGCGTCGGCTGATGTTGCCCAAGCTCAAACAACTTCTGGAGGAGCAATTACGAGCCAGCACCGATGATCGGGATTATTTGCTGAAAGCACTGCGCGCCTATCTGATGTTGCACGATCCCTCTCATTTGGATAACAACTATTTACGGCACTGGATCAGTTTGTCGTGGGCCGATCTCTATAGCGGACAGGCGATGTTACAAAATAATCTGCTGAATCATCTGGATACATTGCTAAGCATTGGGTTTCAACCAATAGACATTGATGCGCATCTGGTAGAAGACACGCAACATGTGCTGCAGCAAGAATCACCTGCGAAGTTGGTGTACCGCATGATTAAAGAAGATCCGTTGGCCGTGACATTACCTGCGGTGCATTTTGATGATGTGCAAGGTTTGCAGTATCACAGTTTTATTGGTGGTGATTACGGTATTCCGGGGTTGTACACGCAACGAGGTTATCAGGATGTATTTTTGCGTAAAGGGCTGACCTTAATCAAAGACATCATGCGTGATAATTGGGTCTTGAGTTCATCGACAGATATGAGTGAACAGGAATGCCAAAGGCTTTATGCACAGGTTGAGAATCTCTATTTTCAGGACTACATCAGCTATTGGAATGAAGCCATCGGACAGTTGCAGTTAAAGGCAATGAGTGATGTCACGGATGCTAGTAACACATTGAACAACCTCAATAATAATCAGCCGATACAACGTATTCTGGCACTGATCCGCGATAATACTTTATTTAAGCTCCCGGAATCGGTTACGGATGCAGCTGAGGCAGGAGCATTGAAGAAAGCCGGGAAGGGCAAACTGGCACAAGCTCTGGTCGCTCAAGTGGGGTCAACACTGGACGAAGCGCAAAATAAGGGACCAAAACAAGCATTGTCACTGAAGTTTGCTCCCTTCCATCAATTGATCCAGGCAAATGGGACTCCGAACTCAGCATTGGCGGATGCAATGAGTGCATTGAACTCGCTGCAAGCCCTGTTTTCCGGGCTTGCTCACGCCCCGGATCTGGAGGCGGCAGCTTACCAGATGGCCAGTAATCGTATGTCAGGGCATCCGGACGAATTAACCCAAGTACGTATTGTTGCTGCAAGACTGCCTGAACCTATCCGAACCTGGCTGATGGATGTCAGCGATCAGGCATGGCGTCTTATCCTAGATCGCGCTGCTGAGTATGTGCAGATGCAATACCGTACGGATGTGTTGACCGCCTATGAAAATACGATAAAAGGACGCTATCCCTTCGTTGATGCAGCAAAAGATGTCACGCTCGGTGATTTTAATGAGTTCTTTAAAAAAGGCGGAATACTGGACCAGTTTGTTGCCGGTCCTCTAAAGCCCTTCTTTCTGGTGCGGGGGGGAGAGTTATTATCCCGTTCCATTGATGGGCAGGGAATTCACCTCAGCCATCTTGCATTACAACAATTCCAACGGGCAACACAAATTCAGAAAGCCTTCTTTACTGAGGGAAACGGACAGACGTCTGTGAGTTTTAAGGTTCAACCTCAGGAGTTGGATCCCAGTGCTCTGAAATCGGAATTTGTGTATGCCGGGCAATCGCTGGTGTATCAGCATGGGCCGATAGTACCGGTCGATCTGAACTGGCCAATGGTACAGGGAAATAGTGTTGCTACGCTGAACGTGCAAGATTTGAATGGACAAGAAAGTATGCTGACCAAACAAAGTGGTATCTGGTCACTGTTCCGACTGTTAGATCATTGCCACGTCGAAGCCTTAGACGGAGAAGATCAACTGAGAGTGACGGTCGAAAATAAGGGGATCCACGCACAGTATATTTTCTCCAGTAATCACAGTCCGAACCCGTTGCAACGAGGGCTGCTGGCAGGTTTTGAACTGCCAGAGCATTTGTGATATAGCCATGTTGACACGTAGTTCTGCTCGTTATTGGTCATCGGCAGCAGCAACCTGTGCGGGTAACATTAGAGTACAGAATGAAGATACGTATCTAATGAATGCAGAGCGTGGTCTCTGGGCTGTTGCTGATGGCATGGGAGGGCATCAGCAGGGTTGGTTAGCCAGCCAGTTGGTCACGGAATCGTTATTGAATATTCCGTGGGAGCCTGATCTCGATAAACGACGAGAGTCTGTGATCGATGCTCTGCAATGGGCCAATTTTCATCTGAGTTGTGAACGAACACTGGTTAACCCTCGACAGATTATCGGCTCCACCATCATGACCTTGCTGGCACAACCGGGACGGGCTACCTGCATCTGGGCCGGTGACAGTCGCTGTTATTTATTACGGCGTGGCGTTTTGTTTCAAATCAGCGAAGATCACAGTTTGGTACAGCAATGGGTTAATACCAAACGGATCACGCCGGAAGCTGCGCTGCAACACCCGCTCAATAATGTGGTAACACGGGCCGTTGGGGTGGATAGGGAATTAGTATTGGAAAGTGCGGAACTGCAGTTATATCCCGACGACATGCTATTGCTCTGCACTGATGGGCTTTATCGGGAATTATCAACCGGAATAATTATCCAGTGTCTGAGTACCTTGGAGCCGGGGAAAGCCGTGCAGATGTTGATGCAGTATTCCTTATCCGGTACAGCGCGCGATAACCTCACGGCTGTCGTGGTGCGGAATAATTCATAACCAAAACAATATCAATAATAAAACAGAGGCATGGGATGGATATAGCTCTGTTAAATGACGAAATTTCCAGTGCGCCGTTGTCACCTAATTCTATTACGCGGTCGATGCTGGCTGGGCGTTATTTACTACAAAACATACTCGGCATTGGTGGCATGGGAGTCGTGTATCGCGGTATCGATACACTGGTGCAGTCTTTCGGTATTAGTCATCAAATCGCCATCAAGATGTCATGTGCGGAACAAGACGATGATGTGAACGCGGATAAACGGTTGTTTATGGAGTATGTCATTGGTTCAGGGTTGAAACATCCTAACCTGGTGGCGATCCGTCATTTCGATGTATGTCGGGAACAGCATAAGGCATTTCTGATCATGGACTGGCTGGAAGGCTTGCCTCTGGAAGAATTGTTATATCGCCAGGTGATACCGACAGAAATGGCCTTACATTTTGCGAAACAGTTGGTTGATGCCGTTCGCCATTGTCACGCTCAAGGCATTGTGCACGGAGACATTAAACTGGCGAACATTATTATCTCACCAGCTAACCATCTTACCTTATTTGATTTCGGGATCAGTCGCCAGATATATCAACCTGTCTCTGCTCGTCAGGTCGTTCGTGCCTGCAGTTGTCGATATGCCGCACCGGAATTATTTGAAGAAAACTTATCGACGATGACAACCGATGTGTTCGCTGTGTGTTGTGTACTCTATCGCCTCTTTAGTGGGAAACATCCATTTCAGGATACAACCGACGAGGCTGCAGCTCGGGGCGACATTATAAAACCGATCTTTAACCGACGACATCCATTCGATAAGGCCCTTTTGCAGGGGTTGAAGTGGTCCCATCAGGAGCGTAGTTGCAACCTGGATACGTTACATCAGGTTCTGGCGCAATTGGATAAAAGTGACTTAAAAAAGAATTGGTTATCGTAATTTCAAGGAAGACATCATGTCGGTATTAGATAATCTGCAGGGGAATGACTTCCGTCCCGCTTCTGATGCATGTCAGTTATGGAAAGCAAATGAATCGCGATTTTTCCTTACGTTGGCAGCGGGTTATGACATGCAGGTATTACGGTTTACTGCGGCAGATTGCTTGAACACACCATGGGTGTTGGAGCTGACGCTTGTGAGTGAACAAGCTGCGATTAATCCGGAAGTACTGCTTGGAACCCCCGCCATATTCATGCTGGTAGGCAGTCACGGTAAAACTTATTTTCATGGGCAGGTCTGGCAATTTCGGCGACAGAGTCAGGGCACGCGTTTAACACAATATCAGTTGGTTATGCGGCCGACATTATCTTGGCTCTCGCTTGGACAAAATCAACGGATTTTCCAGCACAAAAGTGTGCCGGATATTATCAAGCAACTCTTTCAGGAGCACCATATCGACAGTGAGCAGGTGCAGTGGCGACTCAATGCGGTTTATGCGCCCCGAGAATATTGTGTGCAATATGGAGAAAGCAATCTGCAATTTATCACCCGATTATTGGGTGAAGAGGGGATTCATTATCATTTTGAACATGATGAGCATGGCAGCCGACTGATATTAGCGGATCATTCGTCTGGCTGGAGTGACCGCTTGTTAGTCGCGCAGTATAAACCGGGAACTGGTCAGATAGCAGATGAAGAGACTTTACAGTCCTTTTGTGTCAGGCATGCCGTTGGTGCCAATATGACTAGCCAACGGGTATTTGACTTACACCAACCGCAACGGCGCTTGGATGTGGTTCAGTACGCCTCGTCGGGAGTAAAATCGGGCAGTGAAGTAAGCAACTTGCGTCATCTGAATCACTATGTGTATCAAAGCGATGAGTATCATACAGCGGCAGTACAGAGACGAGTAAGGCAACATTTAGAAGCCTTACAAAAGGAACAGATTTCAGCCAGCGGAAACGGTAATTTGTCGCAATTATATAGTGGTGGACTACTTTCCATCAGCGGACATTCCCGAGCAGACGTGAATGCGTGCTGGTTACTGACGGACGTGAAACTTCGAGGCGAACAGCCTCAGGTTCTGGAAGAGTTTAGTAATGGGCAGGCAACGTTATGCAGTGATTTCACCGCTATTCCGGCAGAGACGTCGTGGCGTCCTGATTGTGCTTTACAAAAAACACGATTAGGTGGTGTGCAAACTGCGACAGTCACCGGCCCGGCTGGAGAGGACATCTATACCGATGCACTGGGCCGAGTTAAGGTGCAGTTTCATTGGGACAGGGAAGAGCGGCGTGATGAACGGACTAGTTGCTGGATCCGCGTCATGCAGGATTGGGCGGGTAATGGTTATGGTGTAACCCGATTGCCACGGATAGGCCAAGAGGTACAGGTGAGTTTTGAGGAGGGAGATCCTGACAAGCCGTTAATTACAGGCTGCCTGCATAATGGCGCTAAGATCCCTCCTTGGCAGCAACCAGAACACATGACACGCAGTGGTATTCGGACCTGTTCCAGCCCAGATGGCAAGGGAACGAATGAATTGCGATTTGAAGATAAAAAAGGCCAAGAAGAACTGCGCTGGCAGGCAGAAAAGGATTGGGATGCCAAAATTCTGGGCTGCAGTCATAGCCAACTAGATGGAAGTCATGCCCGTACGATAGGTGGTGATGATTACCGGGAGGTGCGTGGGGAACAACATATTACACTCGAAGCGCGGCATCAGAAGGTTATCAAGCAAAGTCAACACGGCACGATCCATGGTAATCACGCGCAGCATGTTCAGCAGATGAGTCTGATTCAGGCAGAGGAAAGTGCCGTTTGGCAAAGCGAGGATCGTGCAATCTATCATGCCGGAGCCGAATTAGTACTGCAGGCCGGAGGTAGTTTTATCAAACTGGATCCCGGCGGGATCACGCTTAGTGGTTCCGTTGTTACCCTGAACCAGGGAGGAGGTGCCTTTACTGCGGGTAGTGAAACGGCCGTCTTGCCGCATCGGCCCGCAGGCGTGCATAGCAGCGGGAGCGGTAATATACCCCAGACGAGAGCCCCAGAGCCGGTTGAAAATCGTGCGGTAAAAGCAATCAATGAAATTATTTATTCAGATTGAGAATGCCAAATATAGAAACATCCGCGTATTCACCCCCTTCAGTTGATGGCAATGCGTGACTGCTTATACCTTCATTTGAGCCGGGCAAAGCTCTATATGGACGTTTTTGCTCGTGCTTTTTTGTCAAAAGTGACTTTCTTGTCATTTTTTTGTCACAAAAACTTAATTTTGCTTGCTACGTCACAGGAATAAAGGCTCCGCTCCAGGGCTTCTTAGCATAAGCTGAGCGTGTTTTTACAGCCTGTATGACGGGAGTTCAAACAAGGCCTTCGATGCGGTTCCTCCCGTGGGGCATGGTTGCGTAACAGCCATGTAGATCGTTGACATTCCATCCAGAAAATCAGATGAACTTTATAAACTTAACCTTACGACAGGCTGTTTCATATTCTCGCGTACAGGAATTTTTTAGCTGGAACTCCGGAATTTTGTTCCTGCTGGCCTTGCTGATTAATATTTCGCTGGGCTACGAATTACATGCGATCGATGTTGTAGGCTTCTTTTGCTTTTTGTGTTTACTGGAAAGGGTGTCTCGGCGCACATTCAAATACCTGCTGATTGCCAGCGCTCTGGTTGCGGCCTGCTACTTTCCGTTTGGTCGTACTTATGGCGCCCCGAACTTTAATAGCATTCTTTCGCTTTACTCATCCAATCCGGAAGAGGCGGGTGAAATATTGCGGGTTTTCCCACTTTGGTACTATCTGGTTTCATTAGGCATTCTGGGAATTACTTTGCTGGTGTTGCGGTGTCCGGTTCGGGTGTTTCCGCGTTGGTCTGGTCAGCACTCTTCGTTGCTAACGGTGTTTTTGGCAATTTGGCTAGTTGCTCCAGTGAAAGATTTTTATGCAGAAGGCTCTTTTTCGTTGTTGAATGCCAGCTATCCGGTGTTCCGTTTCGTAAGAGATATCACCTTGATTAATATGACCGTTAATGCCGAACACCGGCGGATGCAAAATTTGTCTACCTTGCAGGATAACTGGCACGTTATTGCTGTAAAACCTAAACATCAGGTGTATGTGGTCGTGATCGGTGAGAGTGCTCGGCGTGATGCCTTGGGTGCATTTGGCGGCCAGTGGGATAACACGCCATTCATGAGTCATGTGAATGGTGTACTGTTTAATAATTATCTGTCGGCGGCATCCTCAACCCAGCGCTCTTTGGGATTGACGCTGACGCTGGTGGGTAAGGATGATCAGCCGCAATATCAGAACAATATTGTGACGCTGGCAAAACGAGCCGGATTCCATACCTATTGGTTTTCAAACCAGGGACAATTGGGGCATTACGATACGGCAATTGCCAGCATTGCCAAGCGGGCCGATAACGTCCATTTTCTGAAAAACGGTAATTTTATTTCGCAGGATACCCCAGACACAGATCTCTTGAAATTTACCCATGATGCACTGAACGAAAACACGGAAGCCCCCAAGCTGATAGTCTATCATCTGATGGGATCACATCCGAAAGCCTGCGAACGAACCCATCATCAATATGCGGCGTTTGTGGATAATGAAGAAATCTCCTGCTATCTGTTTAGCATTACTCAGACAGACAGTTTCTTAGCTTCGTTGTATCAGCAGTTGCAAAACAGCGGCAAGAATTTTTCGATGATCTATTTTTCCGATCATGGTTTAGCGTTTCAGGAGCGTGGTTCCAAATCGGAATACTTGTCACACGGCGATCAATTCCAGCAAAACTATCAAGTCCCGATGTTTATCACTTCCAGTGGCGATACTCGCCATCGTGTGGTCAAGGCGATGCGTTCAGCTAACGATTTCATGTCATTGTTTGCGGAATGGAGTGGGATCCGTAGCCGAGAAGTGGCACCTAAATATCATTTCATGTCGGAACAGCCGGGGCCACCGGTCTATGTGACGAACTTCACGCCCAGCCGGGTCGATTATGATAAGTTACCACTAGATCCTTTTGTTACCCGCGCTAATCCACCGTCATATACAGCATGGCGTTAATCTTGGCAGGCCATGTTTCATGGCCTGATCACCTATTGCGTATACCTAGACCAAAGCGGTTGGTTACGGCATCGTCACCTGCCAAATTCAGTGTGTTATTTCAGAGTTAACGTGACGTTAACAAGATGGCGCGTTATGCTCAAACAGATGTTATCTTGTATCCGTATGACATGATTGCTGATTTGTCTTTTTCGTATTTATTGCAATCGTCTTCCAGCCATGAGGTTTTCTATGTCGTTGCCATCGTCTTTGTCTGAAATCATCGAACAGTTAAGTGCTCCGGAACGAGTCTTCGCTGTACGAGGGATTCGGCGTGGTATTGAGCGTGAATCATTACGGATCACGCCAGACGGACGGCTGTCACCCCTGGATCATCCGCAGCAATTAGGTGCAGCCCTGACGCATGCCAATATCACCACGGATTATGCCGAAAGTCTGATGGAGTTTATTACACCGGTGTCCGATTCATTGGATGTCTTGCTGGCACAATTGGGGGATATTCATCGTTTTACGCAGCAAAATATTGGTGATGAACGGTTGTGGCCATTATCGATGCCCTGCTTTATTGGTGATGAAAGCACAATACGTCTGGCCCAGTATGGCCGTTCAAATGTGGGACGCATGAAAACCCTCTATCGACAGGGTCTGCATCATCGTTATGGCAGTATGATGCAAGTCATTGCCGGTGTGCATTTTAACTTCTCCATGCCGGATAGCTTCTGGAGTGAGTGGCAGCAGTTACAGCAGCCAGGATGTTGCCAATGCAAATTGATCTCTGACAGCTATATGGGATTGATTCGCAATGTCTATCGTTTTGGCTGGCTGATCCCTTATCTGTTTGGTGCGTCTCCGGCCTTATGCAGTTCATTTTTACAAGGCAGAGCGACGGGGCTGCCTTTTGAACGGGTTGGAAAGGGGACACTCTATTTACCGTATGCTACGTCATTGCGCTTATCGGATCTGGGATATACCAATAAATCGCAGGCCAGTTTGAATATTACGCACAGTAATTTGAATGATTATCTGGCTTCCGTTCGTCGGGCGCTCCACACCAAAGACAGCGGATTTGCGGCACTGGGTATAAAGGAAGGCGATGATTACCGTCAGTTGAATGATCATGTACTGCAATTAGAAAATGAACTTTACGCACCTATCAGGCCAAAGCGGACTCCGCGTTCCGGGGAGCGCCCTCTGATTGCGTTGGAGCGTCGAGGGATTGACTATATTGAGTTGCGTACGCTGGATGTAAACCCGTTTATGCCATTTGGCGTCGAATTGCAGCAGTTACGCTTTCTGGATCTGTTCCTGGTTTGGTGTTTATTGCGTCCATCGCCCGAGTTGGAGATGGCTGAAATCGAACGCAATCGCCACAACATGAGTCATGTCGCATTGGAAGGGCGGCGCCCTGGTTTGCAATTACTGACCGAGAAAGGTGAATTGCCGTTACGGGAATGGGGCGAGCAGTTGTTTGATGAATTACAACTGGTGGCCCAGTTGCTGGATCGGGCCAATGGCCGGGTACACTACCAGTTGGCGCTACAGACACAACGTGACAAGTTGCGCGACCCGAGCAAAACCTTATCGGCTCAGGTGCTGGATCAGTTGTTGTCGCAAAACCTGGATAATGCTGAGTTCGGTCGCCAGCAGGCGGAATTATTTCATCAACAGTTACAACAGGAACCGTTGCAATATTGGGAAGCCAATTACTTTAGCGATGAAGCGCAGGCGTCATTGCTGAAACAGGCGGAGCTGGAGGCAGACGATCATCAGCCGTTTGATGAATATCTGCAGCAATATTTACAGCTACCCAGCGTCAGATATTCGCCTTGCGGCTGATAGTAAAAATCTTCCGAATGGAATTATTACGATTATGCTTGTAAGGTAATGGGAGATCATGCGGACCGGATAAATGAGCTGGAAGTTCCACTTGCGCAGACTGACATCGCCATTTATATCGGCAGCCTTGGTATTGCTGCTGCTGATCAGTTTTGGTTATCCCGCCATGTTGCTGGATGCCAAAATACAGCGGCAGAACGAAGTGCGACTCCAGGTGGATCAATTAGCCCGGTATTTTGAACAGTCGATCGTCAACATCGATGCGGCCTTGATCGAAATGGAGTCGATACCGCGAAACTGTTCTGTCTACGTGCTCCGCAAATTTTATGCTTATCATGCCGGCCTTTCGTTAATTAGCGAATTTTCACTGTTTGACCCTAAGGGCATGCTGGTGTGTTCTAGTTGGCAAACCTCCTTCTTGCTGGGGCAGATCCCAGTCAATAGGTCGGCTCAGCGTATTGTGGTGCGGGGGCCGGTATCCGATACGTTTATGAATCAGATGGGGTTGCAGATTGGCCGCCGCGGGCGGGATGGCTATGAGAATGATGCCTTTCTGCCGTCGCAATCGCTGCGTGACCTCATGCTCAGTCTGGCATTAAAACCGGTTTTTCTGGGGCTGATTGACGCGCAAAGCGGTGTTCCGCTGGTATTGAATGGTGACTACTCCTTACCTGTGCATCTGTCGAAGCCATTGTTTCCGCTGGTTGATCGGCAGATGCTGGAAGGTCTCGGAGATAATCTGCGGGATCAGTATTGGTATGCCCGACCCTTACACTCGTTACCGCAACTGGTGTTGATGACCAGCGTAGAAACAGCGCAACTATACCGGGGAATTTATCTGCCGGGATGGCAGTGGTGGTTACTGGCGATCTTTCTGTTGGGTTTGCTGACGCTGTTTTTTGCCTTTTTACGTCAGAAAATCAGTGATCCAAAACGTCAGTTGCTGACGGCGATCCGCCAGAGGCAGTTTTTTAATGTCTACCAGCCGATCGTGGATGCTCGTAGCGGCACCTTGTTGGGGGTCGAAGTATTACTGCGCTGGCAGCACCCGGTGGCTGGTTTGATCAATCCGGCAGAATTCATTCCGATGGCCGAGAGTACCGGAGTAATAGTCTTATTAACCTCGCAACAACTGGAAAATGTGGCGAGAGAGCTGCAACCCATATTGGCGCAGCATCCTCAGCTTTATATTTCGTTAAACATTGGTGCACAACATCTGGGTTCGTCGATGTTTATTCGTCAGCTACTGGAATATAAAACGCATTTACCCGGGTTGAATGTCGAAATTACCGAATCGGAAATTATGGAGCACAATAATCCGGCGATCGTGGCGACCTTACAGCAATTACGGCAACAACAAATCGCGATTGGTATTGATGATTTTGGCACCGGCTATTCCAGTTTGGGTTATCTGCAGTCATTACCGGTCACACTGCTGAAGATCGACCAATCCTTTGTTGCTTCGATTGGTACCAGTGCGGTGAATGCGCCCGTGCTGGAAGCCATTATTCAGTTATCGCAGAACATGGATATCGATATTGTGGCTGAAGGAGTAGAAACCATTGAGCAGGCGGCCTGGCTGATTCGGCATGGGGTTTGGCGGCATCAGGGTTGGCTGTACGCAAAAGGTGAGCCGATCGATGCACTGATGGCGATACACTGGCCTGCCGCGGTTTGTCGGGACCTTCCGCAGTCAAAGGCCGGTGTATCCGGTTGAACCGATAGTTTATTTCGTCACCGCAGCAGAATGTGACTGATGCTGCCCAATCAGTTCTTGTAGCTGCGTTTCCGTCAATTGGGTATCCCAATCAAAATCTGCGTATTTGTGCATGCCGCGTTGCACATCGTCACGTTCAGCCATGGTTTGTAAATAGCGGGCTACATGCGGGAACTGACTCAGGTCTTGTTTCTGATGTTCATATAATGTGACCCACGGATAAATGGCCATATCGGCAATCGAATATTCGTCGCCAGCGACATAGCGTTTATCTGCCAGTTGTTTGTTGAGTACACCGTAGAGGCGGGTGGTTTCCTCGGTATAGCGTTTGATGCCATAAGGCACAATTTCAGGGGCATAATGGTTGAAATGGTGATTCTGACCTGCCATCGGGCCGAGGCCACCCATTTGCCAGTAGAGCCATTGTAAAACCGCATAGCGGGTTGGGCCGCTGGTGGGTAAGAATTGGCCGTGCTTTTCAGCCAGATAGGTCAGAATGGCGCCGGATTCAAAAATTTCAATGCCAGACTCATGATCGATTAAGGCGGGGATCCGGTTGTTGGGCGAAATCGCCAAAAAGCTGGGTAGGAACTGGTCGCCTTTGCGAATGTTGATGGGGATAACCTGATATGGCACATTGAGTGCTTCCAGCATTAAGGTGATTTTTTTACCGTTGGGAGTCGGTGCATAAAACAACGTATACATATCGGGCCCTTGTGATCACGGATGGAAGTGGACATCGTTTACTTTATCGCCATTACTTCTGATCGTAAACCATCTGTGAGTGTTTGCAGGGATATTTGAATAACACCACAGTTTCTGTAAATAAACCGCACAAAGCGTTAGCTGTGTCACAGACAAATAATCTGAAATTCTTGTGGAAAAATTATTATCACAAATAATGATTTTTTGTCTGCTTACTTTAATTTAATAATCCGCATATTAATTCCGTTAAATATCCTCCTCGCTAAAACCTTATATAGTTTGCTTACAACAACGTGAAAGTTAAATAGCAAACACACGCTAAGGAGCAATGAGATGAGCGAAATTACTCCATCATCTGTAATAGAAAATGCGGGGCAAATAAAAGAGCCCGGTATTTTTGAAAAATTAATGAATGTTAAAGTCGGTATTATTTCTTTACCTATTTATATCTTGTTGTCTCTGGTTGTTTTAATGGCGGCAAAAACCGGTAATTTACCCAATGATATGATTGGGGGTTTTGCGGTAATTATGACGCTGGGGATTGTATTAAGCGAATTGGGCATGAAATTACCCCTGCTGCGTAATATTGGGGGCCCGGCGATTCTGGCGCTCATGGTGCCTTCATTCCTGGTGTACTGGCATGTCTTGCCGCCCGTGGTCATTGATTCTGTGACAACCCTGATGAAAAAGGCCAACTTCCTGTATCTGTACATTGCCATTCTGGTTTGCGGCAGCATGCTGGGTATGCATCGCCAGACACTGATCAACGGGATTGTGCGAATTTTTATTCCGATGATTGTCGGCACGGCGGCGGCCATTGCGACCGGTCTGGTGGTCGGGGTTGCGCTGGGATACAGCGTCCATCACACCATTTTCTTCATCATCGTGCCGATCATTTGTGGTGGGGTGGGTGAAGGTATTCTGCCGTTATCGATTGCCTACTCCGGTATTTTGGGGCATGAAGCAGGTACGTTTGTCGCACAGATGATTCCGGCGGCGGTCATCGGTAACGTGGTCGCGATCATTGCGGCAGGTTTGTTGAAACGTCTGGGTGAGCGTCATACCAAATACAGCGGCGAGGGTGTGCTGGTTAAGTCCAATGAAAACCTGGCCAATATGCCTTCTGCAGCGGATAAACCGATTGATTTCTCTATCATGGGTGCGGGTTTACTGCTTGCTTGTTCCTTCTTCATTATCGGTACCGTGCTGACCAAATATATCGGTATTCCAGGCCCGATCATCATGATCCTGACTGCCGTGATTGCAAAATGGTTGCGCGTTATTCCAGAACGTTTAGAAACCGGTGCGTTCCAACTGTATAAATTTATCGCTGGCAACCTGACATGGCCGCTGATGGTTGGTCTGGGCATGCTGTATGTTCCACTGAAAGACGTTGCTGCGATTATCTCTCTGCCTTACGTACTGACCTGTGTTGCGATTGTGGCTTCCATGATTGTTGCCGGTTTCTATGTCGGGATGAAGATCAACATGTATCCGGTTGAAGCTGCGATTGTGACCGGTTGCCGTGGTGGTTTGGGTGGAACGGGTGACGTGGCAATATTGTCTGCCTCTAACCGGATGTCATTAATGCCTTTCGCTCAGATTTCAACCCGTATCGGTGGCGTGGCAACGGTTATTTCAGCAACGATCTTATTACAAATGTGGCATTAATTTTCTAACGAAAATTATCTGGGATTTCTGTAGGTTACACTTAAAATATTCAGGAAAAACATCATGACTATGAATGCAACCAAATATCACAATTATATTGTGCGTGCGATGGGTGGTGAAAAGATTAAATATGTGAATGAAATAATTCATGGTATTGAATCTAATCATGGTGAAATTAATAAAATTGAAGCGTCATATAAGGAAAATAAAGATAAATCTGTGCTGGTACATTTTCATGTTAAGGATCTGACCAGCATTGCTAAAATAAAAGACAATTTGGAAGGGCGTTTTGGCGAAGCCGATATTCAGTTTATGGATGAAATAACGCATCTGCATCTCGGTGGTAAACTGGAAACGACCCTGAAACACAGCATTGATAATATGGCCGATCTGGCGAAGGTCTATACACCGGGTGTGGCGCAGGTGTGTATGGAGATCGCACATAATCCGGAACGGGCCTATGATCTGACCGTGAAGAAAAATACGGTGGCGGTGGTTTCTGATGGTACGGCGGTGCTGGGCTTAGGGGATATCGGGCCAGAAGCGGCGATGCCGGTCATGGAAGGGAAAGCGGCGCTGTTTAAACAGTTTGCCGGGGTGGATGCCTTCCCGATCTGTCTGAATACGAAAAATACCGAAGAGATCATCGCCATAGTCAAAGCACTGGCACCGACTTTTGGTGGTATTAATCTGGAAGACATCTCCGCACCACGTTGTTTTGAAATTGAAGAACGTCTGAAGCAGGAACTGGATATTCCGGTGTTCCATGATGACCAGCATGGTACGGCCATCACGGTGCTGGCGGGTTTCCTGAATGCGTTGAAGGTGTGTAAGAAAAATATTGCCGATGTGAAGGTCATTGTTGTCGGGATTGGTGCCGCCGGTATTGCAGTATCCAAAATTCTGCTGAATGCCGGTGTGAAGAACCTGATTGGTGTCGATCGTCATGGGGCCATTTTCCGTGGCGAGCCGTATGCCAACGCGAGCTGGAACGAATATGCGCAGATCACCAATCCGAACAATGAGCAGGGATCGCTGTCGGAAGTGATCAAGGGCGCGGATGTGTTCGTGGGCTTATCAGGCCCAGGCGTGCTGAAAGTGGATGATGTGAAAAACATGGCGAAAGATCCGATCGTTTTTGCGATGGCAAATCCGGCACCGGAAATTTCACCGGAAGAGGCTGCGCCTTACGTCCGTGTGATGGCGACTGGTCGTTCCGATTATCCTAATCAGCTGAATAACGTCCTGTGTTTCCCCGGCATTTTCCGTGGCGCACTGGATTGCGGGGCACGTCAGATCACCGAAGAGATGAAACTGGCCGTGGCCAGAGCCATTGCCTCGGTCGTCTCCGATGAAGAACTTTCTGAAAACTATATTATTCCTGATATTTTTAATAAAGAGGTCGTAAAACAGGTCAGCGAAGTGGTTGCGGAAACCGCCCGTCGCTCTGGCATGGCCAAAGTTCGTAAGAATAAGCTCGAAAGTCTTACTGTGTAACCAAAGGATGTAACAGCGCACGTTTCACGCTATTGTTCAGGCTAGTGTGGAACGTGCGGGATTGATACTCCCGCTGTGTGACATCGTCAGACTCGCTGTCACTCAAAGTAAGGATAAATCGTCAGTGCTAAAGCAAAACTCACCGCTAAAATTACGCACCACCATTACGCTACTCGTCTGCTCCGTTATTGCTCTGGTTCTCTTCGTTGTTCAATCCGTCTATCTGACTCAATCGACAGAGCAAACTCGCTTATGCCTGGAAGAAAAAGCCAAAGCCGTCTTGCATACCTTAACGGTCGCGCCCTTTGTGATGGAAGCACTGAATAATGAACATCAGCAGGCTGCCTTAGAGGATTATATCGAGCAAGTGCGCAAACAGAATTCGCTGCTGTTTATTGTCGTGATGGATATGCAGGGGATCCGGCATACCCATCCGGATGTGACGCGGATCGGTAAACATTTCATCGGCGGCGATGAGGAGAGGGCCTTGCATGGTCAGGAATCCGTCTCGGAAGCCCGCGGCACCTTGGGGCCGTCATTGCGGATTATTACTCCCTTATATGACCAGCATCATCAGCAGATTGGTGCTATTGCCGTGGGCATTGCGACCAATAAGGTCGAAGAAATCATTGCGACCAACCGTATGTTTACCTATTGGGCCATTGTCTTCGGTGGTTTGATTGGCACCATCGGTGCGGTCCTGCTGGCGCATCAGATCAAAAAAATCATGTTTGGGATGGAGCCTTCAGAGATTGCCAGTTTGCTGGAAGAGCGCAATGCCATGCTGAAATCGATTAAAGAGGGCATCATCGCGGTCAATGCCAATGCGCAGATCACGCTTATCAACGATGAAGCAAAACGATTATTGCGACAAAACGGTGAGCTGGAGAACTTGCTGCTGGCGCAAAGCAGCAAACACTGGCCTGCCATGCTGCATTTGCGTCAGGTGCTGGAAACCGGTTTATCGCGCCAAGATGAAGAAATCGAATTCAATGGCAGCACGTTGCTGACCAACAGTGTTCCGGTGCGGGTGAATGGTCAGGTGACCGGTGCGGTGGTGACCTTCCGCGATAAAACAGAAATCACCCAGTTACTGCAACGCTTAAACGGGATATCGCATTACGCGGAGGCGCTGCGGGTGCAGGCGCATGAGTTCATGAACAAACTGCATGTCATCTTGGGTATGGTCAATATCAAAGCCTATGACCAGTTGGAAAACTACATCATGGACACCGCGAACTACTACCATGCTGAAGTGGGGTCGCTGATCCGTCAGATCAAAGATCCGGTTATCGCCGGGTTTATTCTGGGAAAAATGAATCGCGGCCGGGAAATGGGGGTCGATATCAGTGTCACTCCTGCCAGCTATTTACCTGAATCGGCACAATCAGAAGTGACGCATGAACTGGTTACGGTGCTCGGTAACCTGCTGGAAAATGCCATGGATGCATTGGACGGCGATGACTCTCCGACTATTGTGCTGACCTTTGATCACGATAATGAGCGTCTGCGGTGTACGGTATGTGATAATGGTAAGGGGATTGATCCGGCGGTATTGCCTCATATTTTTGAGCATGGCTTTTCAACGAAAGGCACGCGTCGGGGGATCGGTCTATTCTTGGTAAAACAGAGTTTAGAAAAATTGGGGGGAAGCATTGAATGCCAATCCAAACCCGGTGAAGGAACTCGCTTTATCGTGTCTCTGCCTTATGCCAGCAAGGAGAATACGCTGTGATAAATGTGCTGATTGTAGATGATGATCCGATGGTGGCCGAATTGAATCGTCGTTACCTGGAACAGGTAGACGGCTTTCGCTGGCAAGGCTCCGTGTCGACATTGCAGGCTGCGAAGCAGAAATTACAGGAAAATGATCCGCCGATCGATCTGGTGTTGCTGGATATTTATATGCAGAAAGATAACGGCCTGGATCTGCTGCCGGTGATCCGGCAGATGCCAAATCCGATTGATGTCATCATGATCTCATCGGCCAGTGATATGCCAGCGATCAAGAAAGCACTGCGCTATGGCGTCGTCGATTATCTGATCAAACCCTTTCAGTTTGCCCGTTTCCGAGAGGCATTAACCACCTACCGCGAAGAGCATCAGGTTTTAGAACAGCGGGAGGAATTAAATCAGTCAGAGTTGGATAATCTGATCCACCGAAATAACACTCGTCTGGCATCGGATAAGATCAAATTGCCCAAAGGGCTGACCAAACTGACGTTGCAGGCCGTGTGGGATTGGATCAAAGAAGGTCATAAGCAGAGCTTTTCCACCGAGGAAATGGCCACTGAAATTGGTATTTCTCGGGTTTCATGCCGTAAATATCTGGTCTACATGGCCGATATTGGCGTGCTGGACACCGATATTTTTTATGGCTCGGTTGGACGACCAGTCTATTTGTATAAGTTGGTTCCCTCCAAAATCGAAGTGATGGATACACTGCTTCGTTAGTTAAAAAACCGCCAGTAACAGGGGTGTCGCTACTGGCGGGGTTTGAGTTTTCTAACGATGGAACTGACTTGCTATGTCAGTTTTATCTTAGCGCTTTCCTATCACATCATTATCTTTAAGTAAGTAATGAAAGCTTATTGAAGCTAAACCACATATTTACCCATCCTTTAAATATGGCTATATCCGCGGTGCGCGCTTTTCATCTATTATTGTTGGAGAGCATGCCAGTCTTTTTATCTGTTTTATGCTTATTTCTTAGAGGGATAGATAAACAGACGCTATATGTTGCCGATGGACGAATACAATGGATTTCTCGCTAGTGAAAAAACTTATGCTGACTTCTCGGTTGCACCGACAAATAATCAATCGTGTGGGTCTAATGGTTGTTCTGTTGGCTGTACTGGTGATCGCAGGCTGCATCAGTTTCATGAACTGGCTGTATCATAAAGCCGATAACGATGAGATCTCGGCGGAACTGACGAAAGTTCAGCTTATTCTGCAAAATGAACGCGAGGGTCTTGGCCGGGCCGTGCGTGATTATGCCGTCTGGAATGATGCGTATGATTATATTCAGCTGCCGCAACGTAAATTTGAAAGTGACAACTTTACGCAGCAATCATTGAATGTCATGCAGATTGATTTCGTCGCCATCATGACGCAGCCACAACATTTCTTTTTCTCGTCGGCGTTAGATCCCCACAATCCGAATACACAAGCCACCCCGGCGATTAATTCCCCCTCGTTGCTGTCTTTACTCTCTCAATTACCGGAGTGGCACGCGGCAGGTGATGGTAAACCTCACACCTACATCACTATTCATGAGGGACGAGCCCTGTTTCTTGCCGTTTCTGGCATTTTTGATTCGGCACAGGCGAAACCGCAGCGTGGCTGGATGGTGTTTGGCCGTTATATGGATGATGACGATCTGAAACGGCTGCAGCAACTAGCTAAAATCCAGTTAGCACTCTCAGCGACCATGCCGACAACCAAAGTCGCATCGGGCTTTTTTCACAGCACGCAAACAGCCCAAACCCGACTGGCGGGCTGGATGGTGCCGACTATCTGGCTACAAGTCAGCAAAGAGATTGACTGGCAACCCCGTTATATCGTGATGGGGGCGTTTGCGCTGGGCCTGTTGCTGGTGTTGTGCGTGGCCTCCTGGACCCTGCAATATTTATTAAACAAGCTGGTAATCAATCGCATTGAGACCTTTGCCGATTTGGCTTGGCGTCGCTCACAAGGTGAACGGGTCTACTGGCCGGTCGAGGGCGATAATGAGCTGGATTTACTGGCCCGGACCTTTAATGGCCTGATGGATGAAGTGCAGACGGCACAGCAGAATTTGCAGACACTGAGTGTGACCGATGCATTAACGGCGTTAGGTAACCGCCGGGGGCTGGAGCAAGAAATTGAACTGATGATTCAGGCGAGTCAGCCGCAAGCCGACATGAGTATGCTGCTGATGGATCTTGATGGTTTTAAACTGATCAATGACAGTCTGGGTCATGCGGCCGGTGATTTGCTGTTGCGCGAAGTTGCCTTGCGTATGCGTCAGGTGATGCGCCGTCAGGACCAGCTCTTTCGTATGGGCGGCGACGAATTTACGGTGCTGATGCCTAACACCAATGTGGAACAGGCGGCCCGCATGGCCGAGCGCCTGCGACAACAGTTGGTGGAAGCCATTCATTTTGGGCCACATTTGTTGAATGTGTCGGCATCGATCGGCATTGCACAATGGGATGGTGAATCAGACGGCATGGAGCTGATGCGGCAAGCTGATCTGGCAATGTATGAAGCCAAGCGCCAAGGCAAGTCTTGTATTTCTCTGTACGAAAAAGGCATGAGCGGGGTCGCCTCTGAGCAAATGCAACTGGAACAGGCATTGCGGCAGGCGATACAGAAAGAAGAGATTGAACCCTATTTTCAGCCAGTACTGGATACGCAGACGGGGCAAGTGCTGGCGGTGGAAATGCTGGCACGTTGGCAGTGGGAAGATCACTTTGTTCAGCCGGCAGATTTTATTCGGTTAGCCGAAGATCTGGGCCTGATTCAGCAATTGTCAGCCCAATTATTGGATAAAGGACTCAAGGCATTAACGAAATTCCGCCAGAATGTGCCTAATCTGAAACTGCAGGTGAATATTTCGCCCATGCAATTTTCCGATCGCCAGCTCGCGTCGTCGCTGCTTGAGCAAGTGAGCGCACATGGTTTGCCATGTTCGGCATTGGCCATTGAACTGACCGAGAGTGCGATGTTGTTATATCCGGAACAGGTCGGGCAAACCATGCGTCAGTTTGTCACGGCGGGTGTCAGCCTGCATTTGGATGATTTTGGCACTGGCTACTCTTCGCTGGCCCGCTTGCGCGATCTGCCGTTTGATACTGTGAAATTAGATCGCTCTTTCATCGTGATGATGAGTGAAGGCGATATGTCGTTGCCGCGGGTCGTATTCGACATGGCCTCCAGCATGAACATGTCACTGATCGCAGAAGGGGTCGAGAATCAGGTTGAATTCGAGCGCTTGAAACAGATTGGCTATCGCCAGATGCAAGGGTTCATGTTTGCCGTGCCAATGGCAGAAGAGGCGTTACAGCACTGGCTGGTGGCGCATCAGCAGCAGGAATAAATGGCAGAACGGGGAAGCCCCATTCTGCCAAATGTCTTCTTACCACCATTGATAAAAATGGTGTACCGGACCGATCCCGTGACCAACCGCTAAATCATCGGCATGTGATAAGGCTCCGGAGAGCCACTGCTTGGCATGGCTGAGGGTTTCCGGCCAGTTCTGATAACGGGGATAGAGTGCGGCAAGGGCGGCGGAGAGCGTACAACCGGTGCCATGCGTATTCCGGGTCGGAATTCGAGGTGCAGGAAACGGCAGGATCGCATCCGCCGTGAGCAACCAGTCAGGGCTCTGAAGCTGGTCAGCCAGATGGCCACCTTTCATCAGCACAGCCTGACACCCCAACTTCAATAACGCCTGTCCTTGCGCCACCATGGCGCTCTCGCTGGTGGCCTCGTCACAACCCAAGAGAGCCGCGGCTTCCGGCAAGTTGGGCGTTACAATGCTGGCAAGCGGTAACAAGCGCTGACGCAAGGCATCAATGGCGGCATCGGCGAGCAGACGATGACCGCCTTTTGCGATCATTACCGTGTCCAATACCACACAGGGCGGTTGCCATTGCTGGATGGCATCGGCCACCACGTCGATAATAGCACTATCGGCCAGCATACCGATTTTGACAGAGTCGACCCGGATATCACTGAACACTGCCTGGCACTGTGCCGCAATAAATTCAGTCGGTATTGCATGAACAGCCTGCACACCCTGCGTATTCTGGGCGGTGAGGGCGGTAATGACGCTCATGCCGTAGGCCCCCAGCGCCGAAAAGGTTTTCAGATCGGCCTGGATCCCGGCACCGCCACCACTGTCCGAGCCGGCAATTGTTAGGGCGTGTGGGATCATGCTCGGGCCTCTTGAATGCGTTGTCCTAATGTCCGGCTGGCGGCAGCCGGATCGCTTGCGGCACAAATGGCGGAAACCACGGCAATACCATCCGCACCTGCCCGGATGATATCAGCGGTCTCCGGCAGACCGATCCCGCCAATGGCCACGACCGGTTGTTCCACCTGTTTTCGCCAGTCACGGAATTGCGCCAAACCAATGGCAGGGTCGGCATCCTGTTTGGTGCCGGTCGGGAACACGGGGCCGACACCGAGATAATCGGCCAGCAGACAATCCTCGCCCTGCAGATGCTGCAATTGAGAAATCGATAATCCAAGAATCTTATCCGGCCCCAGCAATTGACGTGCGACGGCCAGCGGCAAATCGCCCTGGCCAAGGTGTACCCCGTCGGCATCGCAGGCCAGAGCGATATCGATATGGTCATTGATCAAATACGCCACGTTAGCATCACAGCACAGCGGCATGATCCGGTAGGAGAGATGCAGCCAATCCCGCTTTTTCCATTGTGGGGCGCGTAATTGGAGAGTGGTTACTCCCGCATCAAGCACCTGTTGGGTCAGGCGGATGGCCGCATCAAATCCGCCGCACATGACCGGGTCGAGCACCAGATAAAGGGAAAGGTCGAATTTCATGCCAGCGCCTCAGCGATGGTCTCGGCATCCAACAGATAGAGGTTATCCAAAAATAGAGGAACAAAACTGCCCGGGCCTTTCGCTTTCGCAGCCGCGCGCTGTCCTGCAATCGCCATGACGGCGCACGCACTGGCCACGGCTTCTAAGCGGCGTTCCGGTTCCGCGGCCGCGACAAAAGCGGCAACCACGCTGGAAAGGGCACAGCCGGTGCCGGTGACGCGCGTCATCATGGGGTCACCCGCTTTCACACTGACTGTGTTTTCACCATCGGTGATGTAATCAATTTCACCGGTTACCGCAACAATGGCTCCGCTGGTTTTGGCCAGTGTTATGGCGGCATCAATCGCCTGCTCACTCTGGTTGGCACTGTCGACCCCTTTACCGGATGCCGATAAACCGGCCAGCGCCATGATTTCAGAGGCATTTCCCCGAATGGCGGCGGGTTGTTTTTGTAATAATTCACGGCACAGGTCGGTGCGGTAAGGTAAAACGCCCACGGCAACAGGATCTAAGACCCAAGGTGTTCCTGACTGATTGGCCGCATCAACAGCAATACGGATCGTGGCCGCTTGTGTAGACGTCAGCGTTCCGACATTGACGGACAATGCAGAAGCGATCGCGGCAAAACGACCGGCTTCTTCCGGTGCCGTGATCATGGCAGGGGCAGCACCCAATGCCAGCAATACATTCGCGGTAAAGCCCGTCACCACATCGTTGGTAATCACATGAGTTAAAGGTGCGGTGCGGCGGAAATGTTCAAGATGAGTGGCAACCGTTGTTGCAGGTAGCGCTTGCGGCATAAGTCCTCCTTCAATATGGCAGACAAAATGCGCAGCAGAAGGAGGACGGCAGCGCCGTCGTGAACTCCCTACGCTGGCATGATCCAGATCAGGTGGTGCGGGTATCTCTCAGCCGCATGGCGGCACCCCGGTCACATTCATATGCATTCTGGCGGCGAGGAGGCGTTACTGTCAATCAAACCGATGTTCATCGCTCAAAATGGCAGGATAAACATCGGTTGTTCCAGAGGATGATAAATTTATTGTGGTTGTAAGGCGCTGATATCGCCATGCTCCCAATTCTGCTCAGATTGTTCCAACGCCTTGCTGATGGTCGTCAGGTTGTCGGAAGATTGGAGTTTGGGTAACGGATCAAGCCCCACTGTGGCAAAAATCTGGCCGTAAGCATTACGTAGCTCTGCGTAAGCCAAATCATTACGCAATGAGGTATTGACGGCGTTGAGTTCTCCTTGGATCAGCTGTAACTCACCAATACCGCCGGTTTTGTAGCGATTGCGTAGCTGGCCGACGATTTTATCATCCAATTTTTGCAATTCTTCGCCAGTATGATACTGGCGCAGGGCTTCATTGAAGTTCGCGTTGGCGACATAAAGCTGCGCCATGATGGCCATCGACATCGCCTGACGACGCGCCTCCGCCACCGATTCGCCAGCTTTGGCTACTTTTTCCGCCGTGGGTCCCGAAAACAGGTTGAATAGATTCCAGGTGACTTTTACACCGGCATCGGCCCAGCTTTGATTCACCAGATAGGAATTGCTGTCATAGTGTCCACCGGCTGAGAATTCTAGCCCTGGCAGCATACGTAGCATGGCTTTGCGGGTTTCGGCAGCACTGATCCGAACTTGGTAGTCCTGCTCCCGCAATTCAGGACGGCTGATTAACGCGGCTTTTTCCAGTTTGCTAAGATCCATTGTCAGAGCGGGCTCTGGCAGTGCATTTTCATCAGGTAATGCTAATGTGTAATCGGTCCCTAACGGCAGGTTCATCAAGGTTGCCAGTTCGGTTTTTGCCAATGACAGCGCTTTCCGTTGTTCTTCTAATTGCCGGGTGGCATCAATCAAGGCGCGTTGATAACTTAGCGCTTCAATCGGGTCGCCAACTTGTTGTGTCGTCATCCGCTGACTGGCTTCTCTGGCCATATTGACCCGATCAATCAGTTTATCAATCCGGCTGAGTAAACGCTCTGCGGCGACGGCTCGCCAGTATGCAGAGCGAACGTCCTGAACGATGGTATGAATAACTTTGCGGCGACGCTCTTCGGCAATCCAGCGTTGATCAGACTGTTGCTGAGCGGTGACATAGCTGACACCAAAATCCAGCACATTCCAAACCATGTTCAGGTCAGCAACCCGGCGATTGCGATCCTGCGAAGTGGATGGTTCAAGTGACTGGGTGCCGCTGAGCACACTTTCGCTGCTGGATGCACTGGTATTACTGCGATCGACATAACCGGCTTCGGCGGCCAGTTTGGGTAACAGATCAAAGTGAGATAAATCCACCTGTTTCTGCGCCAGCGCTTCTTCCATGACTTTCAGGCGGGCTTCCAGATTGTATTTTAACGCTCTGGCAGTTGCATCATATAAGGTTATCGGGGCGGTTACCGGCTCCTGATTACTAAACATCGACCCTAAATCAGCATAAGAGCGTTGTTCACTTTGCATTCGGTCAATCGGCTTAGTGGAGACTGCACAACCACTGATGAATAATGCAATCAAGCTGATACTGAAAAATTTAGCGCTTCTCTGCATATTTTAATTCCTTATCCCTGTTCTATTTTGGTCATTTTTTGCCGTCTGTAGTTCTAAACGGGTTGTTGTTTCAAGTTGAGTAATGCTGCTTCGATGGCGGCCAGTTGCTGATGTTCATACAGATCTAATTCACTTAATTGTGTGGCAAAGACCGGCGCACCAAATACCGATGTTGGTGTTGTTAAGGAGTTGCTTCCAGTTCCTGCACCAAGGACTGGATTCCAACTACTACCAGAAAAAATCGTTAGCGGTGTGTTGCCTGGTAATGGAATACCGCCAAACAGGCCGGCCAGTGTTGATGAGCCACCAAGTGCCGGGCCATTGGATGGATTGCCACTGTGTAGGGCACCGAGCTCCTGTCCGCCGATACCGTGATCAGAAAATACAGAGGTAATAGTTGTTGGTGCCGTCGCACTACCACCTTGCGTGGCGTTACTGAAGATCGTTGCAGTCGTCGGGGTGGTTTCACCGAGTGACGTGGTGGTGAAAATGGTGGTTGGCGAACCAGATGTTCCATTTTCTGTGCTTGAGGCACTGATTACTGCTATTTGGTTTTGTGTATTGGCGCTGCTTGTTGTCACGCTTGAACCCGCAGCTCCATCGGTGACTTTAAATTGAGGATCTCCACCGGGTGGAACAGAATTAATGTCGTAATTATTAGAATCGGTAGTTCCGTTTCCAGCATTACCGGCCAGATCAGTTACGCCAGTATTATCTAACGTAATCATGTTGGTCGAATCGACAATATTAACTGTCGGCGTCAGTGTCGCGGTCCAGGTGGTACCGCCGTCGCTGGAAGAAACCGCACTCAGCGTACCATTGGCGACGGTCAGGTCGGCGTTAGTAAAGCCGGTAACGGCCTCACTGAAGGTGATGGTGACTAGGGAAGTGTCGCCGATTTTGAGTGCGGGATCGGCAACGACAATGGAGGCGGTTGGGCGTACGGTATCAATGGCGTAGTTGTTGGAATCGGTGCTGCCTGCACCTGCGTTACCGGCCGTATCCGCCACACCGGTGTTATCCAATGTGATGACATTGGTGGTGTCGGTGATGCTGGCGGTCGGCGTCAGCGTGGCAGTCCAGGTGGTGCCACCGTCAGAACTGCTGACTGCACTCAGGGTGCCATTAGCCACGGTCAGGTCGGCATTGGTGAAGCCGGTCACGGCTTCGCTGAAGGTGATGGTGACTAGGGAGGTGTCGCCTATTTTCAGGGCTGAATCGGCGACCACAATCGAAGCGGTTGGCCGTACCGTATCAATGGCGTAGTTGTTGGAATCGGTGCTGCCGCTACCGGCATTACCGGCTAAATCTGTGACACCGGTGTTATCCAACGTGATGACATTGGTGGTGTCGGTGATGTTGGCGGTCGGCGTCAGTGTCGCGGTCCAGGTGGTGCCACCGTCAGAACTACTGACTGCACTCAGGGTGCCATTAGCTACGGTCAAGTCGGCGTTGGTAAAGCCGGTAACGGCCTCACTGAAGGTAATGGTCACCTGTGAGGTATCGCCGACTTTCAGTGCGGTGTCAGCGACCACCACCGAGGCGGTTGGTCGTGCAGTATCAATGGCGTAGTTGTTGGAATCGGTGCTGCCGCTACCGGCATTACCGGCTAAATCCGTGACACCGGTGTTATCCAGCGTGATGACATTGGTGGTATCGGTGATGCTGGCGGTCGGCGTCAGTGTCGCGGTCCAGGTGGTGCCACCGTCAGAACTGCTGACTGCACTCAGGGTGCCATTGGCGACGGTCAGGTCGGCGTTAGTAAAGCCGGTAACGGCCTCACTGAAAGTAATGGTCACCAGCGAAGTGTCGCCGACTTTCAGTGCGGTATCGGCAACGACAATGGAGGCCGTCGGCCGTGCCGTATCAATCGCATAATTGTTGGAATCAGTGCTGCCTGCACCTGCGTTACCCGCCGTATCCGCCACGCCGGTGTTATCCAACGTAATGACATTAGAGGTATCGGTGATGCTGGCGGTTGGTGTCAGCGTAGCGGTCCAGGTGGTGCCACCGTCGCTGGAGGACACGGCACTCAAGGTGCCATTAGCCACGGTCAGGTCGGCGTTGGTAAAGCCGGTGACGGCCTCACTGAAAGTAATGGTCACCAGCGAGGTGTCGCCGATTTTGAGTGCGGTGTCAGCGACCACCACCGAGGCGGTTGGGCGAACGGTATCAATCGCATAATTGTTGGAATCGGTGCTGCCGCTACCGGCATTACCGGCTAAATCCGTGACACCGGTGTTATCCAACGTGATGACATTGCTGGTGTCGGTGATACTGGCGGTCGGTGTCAGCGTGGCAGTCCAGGTGGTACCGCCGTCGCTGGAGGACACGGCACTCAAGGTGCCATTAGCCACGGTCAGGTCGGCATTGGTGAAGCCAGTAACGGCTTCACTGAAGGTGATGGTGACTAGGGAAGTGTCGCCGACTTTCAGTGCGGTATCGGCAACGACAATGGAGGCCGTCGGCCGTGCCGTATCAATCGCATAATTGTTGGAATCAGTGCTGCCTGCACCTGCGTTACCCGCCGTATCCGCCACACCGGTGTTATCCAGTGTGATGATATTGGTGGTGTCGGTGATGCTGGCGGTCGGCGTCAGTGTCGCGGTCCAGGTGGTGCCACCGTCAGAACTGCTGACTGCACTCAGGGTGCCATTGGCGACGGTGAGATCCGCATTGGTAAAGCCGGTAACGGCCTCACTGAACGTAATGGTTACCAGCGAGGTGTCGCCGATTTTCAGCGCAGTATCCGCGACCACAATCGAGGCGGTTGGACGTACGGTATCAATCGCATAATTGTTGGAATCGGTGGTACCTGCACCTGCGTTACCCGCCGTATCTGCCACACCGGTGTTATCCAACGTAATGACATTAGAGGTATCGGTGATGCTGGCGGTTGGTGTCAGCGTAGCGGTCCAGGTGGTGCCACCGTCAGAACTGCTGACTGCACTCAAGGTGCCATTAGCCACGGTCAGGTCGGCATTGGTGAAGCCGGTAACGGCCTCACTGAAGGTAATGGTCACCAGTGAGGTGTCGCCGACTTTCAGTGCGGTATTAGCGACCACAATCGAGGCAGTCGGCCGTGCCGTATCAATCGCATAATTGTTGGAATCAGTGCTGCCTGCACCTGCGTTACCCGCCGTATCCGCCACACCGGTGTTATCCAATGTGATGACATTGGTGGTATCGGTGATGCTGGCGGTTGGTGTCAGCGTAGCGGTCCAGGTGGTGCCACCGTCAGAACTGCTGACTGCACTCAGGGTGCCATTAGCTACGGTCAGGTCGGCATTGGTGAAGCCGGTAACGGCTTCACTGAAGGTGATGGTGACTAGGGAAGTGTCGCCGACTTTCAGTGCGGTATCGGCAACGACAATGGAGGCCGTCGGCCGTACGGTATCAATGGCGTAGTTGTTGGAATCGGTACTGCCACTACCAGCGTTACCCGCCGTATCAGCCACACCGGTGTTATCCAGCGTGATGACATTGGTTGTATCGGTGATGCTGGCGGTTGGCGTCAGTGTCGCGGTCCAGGTGATACCGCCGTCAGAACTGCTGACTGCGCTCAAGGTGCCATTGGCGACGGTGAGATCCGCATTGGTAAAGCCGGTAACGGCCTCACTGAACGTAATGGTTACCAGCGAGGTGTCGCCGATTTTCAGGGCAGTATCCGCGACCACAATCGAGGCGGTTGGTCGTGCCGTATCAATCGCATAATTGTTGGAATCGGTGCTGCCGCTGCCGGTATTCCCCGCGGCATCGGTGACGCCGGTGTTATCCAACGTAATGACATTAGAGGTATCGGTGATGCTGGCAGTTGGTGTCAGCGTAGCGGTCCAGGTGGTGCCGCCGTCAGAACTGCTGACTGCACTCAGGGTGCCATTAGCCACGGTCAGGTCGGCGTTAGTAAAGCCGGTAACGGCCTCACTGAACGTAATGGTTACCAGCGAGGTGTCGCCGATTTTGAGTGCGGTGTCAGCAACCACCACCGAGGCCGTCGGACGCACCGTATCGATGGCATAGTTATTGGAATCGGTGCTGTCGCTGCCGGCATTACCGGCTAAATCCGTAACACCGGTGTTATCCAGTGTGATGACATTGGTGGTATCGGTGATACTGGCGGTTGGTGTCAGCGTCGCGGTCCAGGTGGTGCCACCGTCGCTGGAGGACACGGCACTCAAGGTGCCATTAGCCACGGTCAGGTCGGCGTTAGTAAAGCCGGTAACGGCCTCACTGAAAGTAATGGTCACCAGCGAGGTGTCACCGACTTTCAGTGCGGTGTCAGCGACCACCACCGAGGCGGTTGGGCGAACGGTATCAATCGCGTAGTTGTTGGAATCGGTGCTGCCGGCACCGGCGTTACCCGCCGTATCCGCCACACCGGTGTTATCCAACGTAATGACGTTGGTGGTGTCGGTGATGCTGGCGGTTGGGGTCAGTGTCGCGGTCCAGGTGGTGCCGCCGTCAGAACTGCTGACTGCACTCAGGGTGCCATTGGCGACGGTGAGATCCGCATTGGTAAAGCCGGTAACGGCCTCACTGAAGGTAATGGTCACCAGCGAGGTATCACCGATTTTCAGCGCGGGATCGGCAACGACAATGGAGGCCGTCGGCCGTGCCGTATCAATCGCATAATTGTTGGAATCGGTGGTACCTGCACCTGCGTTACCCGCCGTATCCGCCACGCCGGTGTTATCCAGCGTGATGACATTGGTGGTATCGGTGATGCTGGCGGTCGGCGTCAGTGTCGCGGTCCAGGTGATACCGCCGTCAGAACTGTTGACTGCACTCAGGGTGCCATTGGCGACGGTCAGGTCGGCATTGGTGAAGCCGGTAACGGCCTCACTGAAGGTGATAGTGACCAGTGAGGTATCGCCGACTTTCAGTGCGGTGTCAGCGACCACCACCGAGGCGGTTGGGCGTACGGTATCAATCGCGTAGTTGTTGGAATCGGTGCTGCCGCTACCGGCATTACCGGCTAAATCCGTGACACCGGTGTTATCCAACGTGATGACATTGCTGGTGTCGGTGATGTTGGCGGTCGGCGTCAGTGTCGCGGACCAGGTGGTGCCGCCGTCAGAGCTACTGACTGCACTCAGGGTGCCATTAGCTACGGTCAGGTCGGCGTTGGTAAAGCCGGTAACGGCTTCACTGAAGGTAATGGTCACCAGCGAGGTGTCGCCGACTTTCAGTGCGGTGTCAGCGACCACCACCGAGGCGGTTGGGCGTGCCGTATCAATGGCGTAGTTGTTGGAATCGGTACTGCCTGCACCAGCATTACCTGCCGTATCCGCCACGCCGGTGTTATCCAACGTAATGACATTAGAGGTATCGGTGATACTGGCGGTTGGCGTCAGGGTCGCGGTCCAGGTGGTGCCGCCGTCAGAACTGCTGACTGCACTCAAGGTGCCATTAGCCACGGTCAGGTCGGCATTGGTGAAGCCGGTAACGGCCTCACTGAAGGTAATGGTCACCAGTGAGGTGTCGCCGACTTTCAGTGCGGTATTAGCGACCACAATCGAGGCAGTCGGACGCACCGTATCGATGGCATAGTTGTTGGAATCGGTGGTGCCGCTGCCGGCGTTACCCGCTGTATCCGCCACACCGGTGTTATCCAGCGTGATGACATTGGTGGTGTCGGTGATGCTGGCGGTTGGTGTCAGTGTCGCGGTCCAGGTGGTGCCACCGTCGCTGGAAGAAACCGCACTCAGCGTACCATTGGCGACGGTTAGGTCGGCGTTGGTAAAGCCGGTAACGGCTTCACTGAAGGTGATGGTGACCAGTGAGGTATCGCCGACTTTCAGTGCGGTGTCAGCGACCACAATCGAGGCGGTTGGTCGTGCCGTATCAATCGCATAATTGTTGGAATCGGTGCTGCCGCTACCGGCATTACCGGCTAAATCCGTGACACCGGTGTTATCCAGCGTGATGACATTGCTGGCGTCGGTGATACTGGCGGTCGGCGTCAGTGTCGCGGTCCAGGTGGTACCGCCGTCAGAACTGCTGACTGCACTCAGGGTGCCATTAGCGACGGTCAGGTCGGCATTGGTAAAGCCGGTAACGGCCTCACTGAAGGTAATGGTCACCAGTGAGGTATCGCCGACTTTCAGTGCGGTGTCAGCGACCACCACCGAGGCGGTTGGGCGTACGGTATCAATCGCGTAGTTGTTGGAATCGGTGCTGCCGCTGCCGGCATTCCCCGCGGCATCGGTGACGCCGGTGTTATCCAACGTAATGACATTAGAGGTATCGGTGATGCTGGCGGTTGGGGTCAGTGTCGCGGTCCAGGTGGTGCCACCGTCGCTGGAGGACACGGCACTCAAGGTGCCATTAGCCACGGTCAGGTCGGCGTTGGTAAAGCCGGTGACGGCTTCACTGAAAGTAATGGTCACCAGCGAGGTGTCGCCAATTTTCAGGGCATTGTCAGCCACTGCGATAGTCGCGGTAGGGCGTACGCCATCCACTACAATAGCTTTATTTGCACCGAGAGAATTGGAGGCACCAGGGGTTGCCAGCGTTAAATTAGCGTTGTGATTCAGTGCATCCTGAATGGTTGCGCCATTGAGTGTCAGTGCTGTGCTGGAGATATAATCGAGATCGGCACTGGTATCGCCTTGCTGCACGGTATAACTGAATGTCAGCGTGTTGCTGCCAGACCCGGAAACGTACGAGGCGGAATGATCCGTGCTACCTGTTTCAAGCTGTAATGTAGGTGTTCCTCCCGTCGTATTGACGGTCACTGCTTGATCAAACGTGATATTGATAGCAATGGTATCGCCAATTTTATAAGTTCCGTCCGCCGTGCTGGAAGAAACGGAAGTCACGACTGGAATTGTTGGTGCTGTCAGGGTGAAGTCATTGCCGGTACCACCAACATAGCTGGCTGTCAGCACAGTGCTGTCACCACTGGCGGTTGTAGTTGCCCCCTCACTTAGGCTACTGAAGGTGCCGGTTATGGCGTCACTGGCATCATTGACGATAATGGTGTAACTGTCGCCACTGCCAGGCGTATAACTGTGTGTTGTGGCGAGTGTCGCGCCGCTGACATCCACCGTTCCATTCACGATGATCTGATCATATTGTGTTCCTGCAGTCGTCCCTGCAATGTCTATAGCAAGGGTGCTGCCAGAGTTCATGGACAGATTGCCATTGATCGTTATGGTTCCGGGGCTGTTGCCGGGTGAAAGGGTGCCGCCGCTCTGAACGGTTAACGTATTGCCTGAACTGGTCGCGAAGAGGCTGCCACTGCCGCCCAATGTGGCACCTGAAGCAACCGTGATCCCCGATGTACCACTCAAGGCGCCATTGACCAGCAATGTGCCAGCAGCAACGACTGTACTGCCGCTATAGGTATCGGTTCCTGTCAGACTTAATGTATTGCTGCCATTTTTGGTCAGTGAGTTGGAACCGGAAATAACACCAGATAGGGTGGCTGCAGTCGAGGCGGCAATAGTCGCATTGCCATTGAGGGCAATCGCATTATCAATGGTTGTCGCGCCGGTGATCTCCAGCGTCGATCCAGAGGAAAGAATAACGGTACCACTGCCCAGATTGCTGTCAGCTGCGATGTCTACCGTGCTGGATGCTGTGACGGTAGTGGTTCCGGAATAACTGTTGTTGCCCGACAAGACGATGGTGTTGTGATTGCTGGCATCGTCATTACTCAGCGTCAGGTTATGTGAACCGCCACTCTCAGATATGTTACCGGAAAAGGTCGCAATAGCGCCATTATCAAGGATGCCAGCATCATCGGTGAGCAATGTAGCATTACCGGTCAGCACAATGTTGTTGGTAAGGGTTTTACTGCTACCGCCAATATCGAGAGTCGTATTGGCCGCCAACGAGATTTGGCCACTACCGAGTGTGCTGGAACCATACGCGCCCAATAAGCCCGTTGCAACAGTGATATTACCGCTGTAACTGCTGGCGTTGTTGAAGAACAGGTTGCCACTGCCCGTTTTGGTCAGCGCACCAGTACCAGTCAGAGAGCCTGTCCAGATGGTTTGTTGAGATCCATTGCCGGCAATAGTACCGCCATTGCTGGTTATAACGAGGGCATTGGAATACAAATCATAGTTGGTGTTGGCATTCCCGCCGGAAGCATCACTGGTACCAGCCCCCGTGATAGCGAGTGTTCCGCCATTCAGTGTCAGTGAGCCGGAGCCCAGATTGGTATGATTGGTGATATTGAGTGAACCGGAGGTCAGAGTGGTGTCGGTATAGGTATTGGCACCACTGAGCACAACGGCTCCGCTGCCGGAGCTGGTGATGTTCAGACTACCGTTGCTTACCACCCCGGAGAAAGTCAGATTACTGCTGATTTGATCATTGATGCTTCGCGTGCCGCCACCGAGATCCACCGTGCCAGAAAATGTTTGCGCGAAACTGCCCGCTAATAGAAAGTCAGCATTGAGGAGCACGTGATTGGCAAACGTATAGCTGCTGGTAGAACTACCGAACGATCCGCCATTGATAGTGAGGGTTCCGCTGCCGATGGTGGTTGCAGAACCCACATCGATCATCCCATTGTTCAGTGTTGTGCCGCCGCTATAAGTATTGGCAGCATACAGCCACATAGTGCCAGTACCCTGTTTGACAATCGCCCCGCTACCAGCGATGACACCATAGACGGAGGTTGACGCATTATTTCCACCAGTTGTCAGTGTGTAAGAACCCAATGCCAGACTGGCAGCACTATTGTTACTGGCGAGACTGCCTATAGTCTGATCGGACAGCAATGTCACGATGGAATGACCGTTGATTTGCAAGGCACCGCTGTCAGATAAAGCCGCATCGCCATTCAGTTTCAGCCAGCCATAGTTGATGGTGGTTGTGGTTCCGGTGTAGGTATTGGTGCCGGATAACGTCAGCGCGTGAGTGGCTGCCCCGGACTGGTTGATGGTGAAGCCACCGCTGCCACTGATATCCCCGGAAAAGGTGGTGTCTGCATTCAGTAGAGTGGTCAGAGTGTCGCCACTGTTGATCGTGATCGCCCCGGAACCTGACAGTGCACCCACAGTGACATTCTGCGAGATAAGCAGCGTCGTGCCATTGCTGAGATCAACATTTGATGAGCCGGATAACGCCGTGGTGGAGCCGAGCTCTAATGTACCGGCAGTCACACTTGTTGTCCCGGTATAACTGCTGTTGCTGCCTGTCAGCGTGATATGGCCGGCACCACTTTTGGTCAGATTACCACTGCTCGCCAGGCTGCTGGCAATCGTCGTGGTATCTGCTACGCCTGTGGTGAGCGTGAGTGTGGTGCCTGAACCGAGATTGATAGTACTGCCGCTGATCGTGCTGGCATTAGCTTCATGAGCATCAATGGTCAGACTTTCGTTAAGAGAGAGATTGCCGGCCAGGGTCAGGGTTTGTCCGGCCAGATTGCTGGCCAGTACCAACGTTTGTGAGCCGGTTGAATCGGCTGCCGCGATGGCAACTGCCTCGCTCAGGCTGACGCCATTGGTAATATCAATGGTTGCAGTATCTGTGGCATTGGTGACATAAATCGTATCGCTGGTCACGGTGACATCTGCCGTGCTGCTGCTGTTGCCATCACTGAGGGTAAAACGCTCTGTGGCGTCCCCGGACGGGGTATCGTTGCGGTAGGTAATGTGTTGAGCCACATCATTCACTAAGGCCGTGGTGGCGGTGGTGCCGCTGCTGGTGAAATTGATACTCAGCACGCCACCGGTATTGGTAAAGGTGGCAAAGGTTAGTCCGCCCGATTGCAGATTGCTGCCACTGACAGTAAAGAGGGCGCCAGCAGTATTAAAACCTAGGATATCGCTGGAAATGGCTGTGCCTGATCGTTGTAACGTCAGGCTGGCACCGTTCCAGTCACCGTTACCGCCGTTCAGGGCGCTGAATTCGGTGTCTGTCATCGAGACATTTGAACCAGCATCCAGTGTGACAGTGTTGCCTTCTCCGGCCCAGGCGACACTGTCACCGTTCAGGTTGCTGATGACCGGGGTGGCGTTGACACCACTGACAGTAATGCCATTTCCTGTGGTATCAGAGATATCACCACCCGTGATCGGGCCATTCCAGTTGTCAGCAGCTGCCAGATTATAGGTCGTGCCACCCACAGAAGATGTGCCATTTTTATTCAGCAAAGCATTAACAGCGGCTTTATCTATGGAACCTAGCGTTAAGGTAAAAGAGGTTGCACTGGTAATTTCGACATTGCTAGTGTTGCTGGTCAGCGTATAGGTGCTGCCACTCTGACCGGTCAGGGTCAGCTTGGTGGCATCGATGTCATTTGTTGCACCATATTGTTTGATCAGATGCGTGCCAGTTACGTTGAGCACACCAGTGCTTTCATCATAGGTAGCCGACGTGATGGTTGGAGTCTGCACATTGCTGACAGTAATGCTGTTACCAGTCAAATCGGCGGATGCTGATTGCGTACTGTCCCAGTTCGTTGCTGCAGACAGATTAAAGGTAGTTCCCCCCGCGGCAGATGTGCCGTTTTTATCCAGTAAGCCTTCAACATTCAGCTGATCAGTAGCATTCAGAGTGACAGAAAAACTGGTGGCGCTGCTGGCAGTGATGCTGTAATTGCTTAGGGTATAGCTGTTACCACCTTCACCGGTTAAGGTCAGTTTGGTGGTATCTATGGTGTCACCGGTGGTCATGCTGGCACCAGTGACGGTCAGAACATGGCTGCTGGCATCATAGGTGGCGGAGGTTACCGTGGGAGTTGCATAGTGAAAGTTGGTCGCATTCACATTATCAACACCAATCGCGCCAACGATGTAATCTGTACCTGTCGGTGTGACACGGAAGGCATCAATATTATCAAAGTGAGTATTACTACTGACATCAAAAGTGACTAATTGTCCTCCTCCGCTGGCATTGGTGACAGAACCAGTCAGAGTTGCACCAGCCACAGCACTTCCATTCAGATAACCGGTCAGTTGGATGGTATAAGAACTGGCATCCGTGGTTCCATTTACCTGATCAACTGTAATATCGACCGAGTTCAGATCAAACAACTTTCCGTCATTTGAAGAGAGCTGAATGGCTGTAATGTCAGTTGCGCCAGAGGATGTACCACCATAAGCAAGTTCTGTTTGAGCAGTAAAAGGTTCTACGGCAACATCAACATCAGCAACATTTGAACTTGCAAATACACGAAAATCCCAGCCAGATCCGACTATATTTGAGACCACATATCCGGTACCACCGGCACTGACATTCGTTGCTGGATAAGCGTTAGATGTTCCAAATGTGGTAATGCCATCGATAGGTGTAGCTAGTAAATGATCATATGTTGGCGCCGCGATAGCTTTTGTATCTACTGTACCCACATTACTTTCTAGTGCCCAATTGCCGCCCAAAACGGTTGCGCCAGTTGCATCAGTAGATGCAGCAATGTCGGCATGTGTGATGGTTGCTAAGTTATTGACAAAGAGTTGTCCCTGTTCTCCATTAGCAATATCACAACCATATAGCAAAATATCACCGCTCGTAGTTAACGCTTGGCCTAGAGCTTGTAATTCATTGCTATGGCTGGCTATATTTTGTTCAGTAATTTGTATGCTGCCCAGTTCAAGCACTCCGCTGGAGCCATGAGACAGAATATGGATGGCATCATAACCTCTGTGAGTGGTTGCCCAGTTTGCCATCTGTTGCAAACCATCTTTGCTTCCATCCAGCAGAACAACATCAATGCTAGGCGAGATGCTCTTAACCAACGCCTGATAATTGCTGACAGATGTGTCAACAAAAGCTACTTCTTTATGAGACGAAGTGTTAGTTGCCGCTGTTGCAATTGTATTGGCTATATCAACAGCAGACTCGGTAGACGTGTCTGCTAGATGCGTATTGGTGGTATCGGTGTGAGTTGCAGTCGTGGCGGTATCATGTTGTGTAGTGTTATTAGAGGTTGTTACCTCGTTGACAGTAGCGGCAATGGCTCCATCAAACAGCATTCGAGGCTCTAGAACATAGCCAAGAGGTTGACTTATTCCTTTGTTATTTCTAGTCGATTCTGAATCACGGGTAAACCAATTGAACCATGCCATGCCAGCGCTCCTTTACATGTCATTACCTATCCTGAGGACATGCTTTTATAAAATTCCAATTTTTAACACTAGATTCAAAAGAATAATTTGTCATGACAGATTTCAGCAAAATATCAAAAATCACTCTATGGTCTCAAATTCCGGATTTGGGGTTCATTCAGGGATTGTCATTTCGTTATCTTAACTATACTGAATCAGGATTTGGCATCATAAGAATCCTTTGTTGATGTTAAAAATGTTAATCAGGGAGAGGTAACAATGCGAATAAATATGACTAAATCGGGAGTCATTTCGTTAAAAGCGGTACTGGTTTCTGCATTTTATTTAACTTCGTTTACTGTACTAGCTTGCGGGCAGGATGCTTACTTCGGACAAATTTGTATTATGGCTGGGTCATACTGCCCACAAAATACATTACCAGCCGAAGGGCAACTGCTGCCGATTTCAGGTAATGAGGCGTTATATTCTGTCTTGAGTACTACTTATGGTGGTGATGCCCGTACTAATTTTGCTTTACCTGATCTACGGGGCAGAATGCCTGTCGGACAAGGTCAGGGGCCGGGTTTAAGTCAACACAATGTAGGCGCTAAATTCGGTAACGAAACAATAACTCAAACACTTGCTCAGATGCCTCAGCATATGCATACGGCTGTATTTACTCCTAGTGGTGGAGGTAGTGGCGGATCTGCGGCAACAGTCAGTGTTTTGTCAACACAAGGAGCTGGAACACTGAGTGTTCCCCAAGAAGGTTCTATGTTGGCCGCCAGTCTCGCAAGCGGAGGGTCATCCGCAAATATCTATGCGCCTCCAGGTACAACAGGTCCAACCGTAAAACTAGGAGGAGTTTCTGGTGGTGGCGGAACATCCGGTGGAGGGACTGTGACAGTAGGTGTTATGGGTGGTAGTCAACCAATGGCAATTGTTCCTCCTGAAATTTCAATTCGTTATTGCATCGTCACCAATGGTCTTTATCCAGAGCGACCAAATTAGATGGCGCTATGTTCGAAGCTGGAAGCATAAAAATTGAGAAGGAAATACGGGAATGCTGAAAAAATATGTTCCATCGCCGCTAACGTTACTGGCGAGTTTCTTCGGTGCGATATCAGTGCTTGTTCCATCAACAGTGTACGCATGTGGAGAGGATGCTTATATAGGTCAGATCTGTGTGGTTGCAGGTACATATTGCCCACGAAATACGGCTGAGGCAGCAGGACAAATACTCGCAGTTTCAAGTAATCAAGCATTATTTTCTCTACTCAGCAATACATATGGTGGTGATGGTCGAACTACCTTCGCTTTACCTGATTTACGTGGGAGAGGGCCTGTTGGCTGGGGGACTGGTCCTGGTTTATCCGCCCATCAAGTCGGACAAAAATTTGGTAATGAAACGATCATTCAGACGGTGTCACAGATGCCAGTGCATAATCATGCAGCAATGTTTACTCCTGGAAGTGGTTCTGCTGTAACTATCAGTGCGTTGTCGACTCAGGGTGCCGGAACACTGAGCGTGCCTCAAGACGGTTCTATGTTGGCCGCCAGTCTGGCAACGGGAAGTTCATCTGCAAACATCTACGCCCCATCCGGTACAACAGGTGCTACGGTTAAGCTGGGCGGCGTTTCTGGTGGCGGTAGTACATCAGGTGGAACAGTAACTGTTAATCCGACTGGTAACGGTCAGCCAATGAATATAGTTCCACCTGAAATAGCAATGCATTATTGCATTGTCACGAATGGTGTTTATCCACCCAGACCATGAGTCGGGGACTCACTTACGATCTGAGCCCGTGATGTTACGGGCTTTTTTATTTACGGCAAAACGAATTCAAAACCCGCTTTCCCGTACCCCTAGTGCCGCCAGCCGTCGCCAAATACCGGTAAACAATGATTCCGCTTTCCCGTCTATGACCACCACGCCACGCAACGGTTGCGCGGGTAATTCGGCGTGAGCATCGACGGTCAGGCTGGTACCGTAATAGGCTTGTATCGGTTCCGGCCGGTGTTGTGCGTCACGACGTACGGCAATCGGGCCACCATGATCGGAGGCCAGATTTTCCAGTTGCAAATATTGAGCTCCGGTTGGGTCAATTTCGTTTAGATGCACCGCAACAGCAGGTCGGTGCGGATCATCCGCGACGAAATGACCGGCCGCATGGTCGGCTATCCGTTGCAGATTATCTTCACGCAAATAACCCCGCACCCGACCGTGCGCTACATCCACAATCCGCAGCAGGGGGGATTCTGTTGAAAGCCAGCGGCCCGGCGTCAGGTCGGTGGCGACGTCACGCACCATGCCTGCTTGCGAGGCACGGATTTGTAAACGGGCTTTCTGAGCGCTCAGTCCGCGATATTCGGCCAGTGATTCAGCCAGTTGCTGTTCCAGAATCAGGGCATCACCAGCAGTTTCCCGCCGTGTGGCTAGTCGCCGCAGTTGCAACTGTAAAATGGCGATATGCTGACGCACGATCCCCATGTGTGAATCCAGATCCGGCGCACTCAGTGCCAGCAACAGGTCACCTTTTTTCACCGATTGCCCGTCGCTGACATATCGAGTGACAATTTTCGCCGGAACCGGCGCATAGTAAGTGCTGACCTGCGCCGATTCCAGCATAGCCGGAATTTCGATACTGCTGCGCCATGGCAGAAACAGTACGGCCAGCCCGATCACGGTACACAATCCGGTGCGAAATAAAGTTGGAAGATGTGACTGTTGACGGCGTTGCCACCACTGCACCATTTCCCGCACGATGGGTAAGCTAATAAACCAGGAGATTTCAACCAGCATAAGAAAAATCCCTAATACTTTGAAAAAATAGTGATAAACCGTCAAAGCAATGCCAAAAAACAGAAAGAAACGCCACAGCCAGGAGGCATAGCCCCACAGCAGCAAACAACGGCGCTGCTGTGAAGACCAGTTTTCCGGCGGGGGGGCGTCATAACCGAATAGCCGTTCTCGTAAATACCAGCGGCACAAGGCATAGGCCCGACTTTGCAGATTATCGACGCGCAGAAAATCACTCAGAATGAAATAACCGTCGAAACGCATCAGCGGATTAATGTTCACAATCAGGGTGGTGATCCAGGTGGCGCTGGAAAGCAGAAATGCCGTCGTATGCAGTGGTCCTTCCGGTAACAGTGACCATGCCAGCAGCGCGATGACGGCGAGTAATAACTCAGCCAGAATGCCGCCTGCACCGATCAGCAAACGATCCTTGTGATCTTTCAGTCGCCAGGCATCACTGACATCGGTATAAAACAGCGGAAACATCACAATAAAGGCGACACCCATGCTTTGCACTCGACAACCGGCTTTCTTGGCCATGTAAGCGTGGCCAAGCTCGTGGATAAATTTGGCAAAGATCAGTGCCGCCCCATAAGACAGCATACCTTCCATACTGAACAGATGCGGAAACGAACTGCGATAACGTGGCCAGTCACGGTTCACCAGAAATAAACCACAAAGCAGGAGCAGAGGAAAAACCCATCGCAGCACGATGGCACCATATTGTCGCAGCCACGGCCAGCTACGGTTCAGAAACGGATCCGGGCGCCAGAGCGGGATCCGGAAAAACAGATACTGATGCAAAAGCTGTTTTAAAAAACTGCTGCGCCGCGCCGCCGCTTTTAGTGGATAACTGACCCGCTGTTCGGGATCGCTGGCAGCAACCAGATCATGCATGCGCAGAAAACGCAGCAACTGCTCGAGGTCGTGTTCGCCAAGAGGTAGTCCGGCCTCTTGGTTGGCTGCTGCCATCACTTGCACCGGATCCTGCAGCGACCAGTGGCGCAGCAGGCGAATGGCGGCTGCACTGAGTTTAAAATAATGGCCGGAAATGGTGTCGACCAGTGTCCATTGCGGTGAACCATCCAGTGCCGTTACCGGACCGGAGATCTGCAAATCTTCACGCAGCGCGGGCAGCGGCTTCATAGGCCAAGCGTCTTACGTAAGGCAGCCAGTGGGCGGCGAAACAGATACAAAGCCAGTGGCACCCGATCACCATAGATTTTGGCCGTACCCCGTAAGCCAATGCGGGGCGCATGCGCACTGAAACGTGCATCCAGCCGATAGGCCAGCGTTCCGTTCGGGGTTGGTTCAGACTCGTAGGCGATCCGTTCGAGATGCGCGTCATGGCGCTGCAACGGATCGCTGTCGAGAAACAGTGCGACATCGGCATTGGCTGGGAAATGAATGGCATCGCCCACATCCAGTTCAATTTTGAGTTCGGCCTGTTGCGGATCGGCCAGTTCCATCAAGCGTTCACCGGTGCGTACCGGTTTTCCTATCCAGCGATCGGCATCGGCAAAGACCGCAATGCCATCACGTTCCGCCCTGACTTCACTGCGGCCCAATAATTCGTTGGCATAATCCAGTTCTGCCCGTTTTTGCGCAACCTGGGCGGATAATAAATCAAGTCGGGCATTGGATTCGGCATCATGGAAAGCGCGTTGCGAATTGCTGCGGAATTCAGCTTCAGCGACACCGAGAGCCCGTTCGGCCACATCGGCTTGTGCTTTCAGCGTGGTATTGTCAAACCGGATCAGAATATCGTTCTTTTTGACCGGTTGATTGGGTTTGACTAGAAATTCGGCAATCACACCGTCGAGTGGGGCCGCCACGACGCGACCTTCATACGGCACGACTTCAGCCGGAGCCAAGACTGACTGGCGCAGCGGAAATAACATGGCCAATGCTACTACACCTCCGGCAAGCAGCATCTGGGTTTTCGGCAGACCCGGCCGCCAGATCTTGCGGGGTTCCAGCGCCAGCCAGGCATGCACATAGGCATCTGCCAGTTGTTCCGCCAGTAAGCGCTCGGCTTCCTGCCAGGGTTGATCTCTTGCATACCAGAGCCCGCCAATTAAGGTGTCATTTTTATCCTTTAATGGCAGCCACAAGGCTTCCGGTGCCGACAGACTTTGCCAATCCTGTTGAGACTGCTGATCCAGCCAGGCTGCCTGAATGACGGTGGGTTGTTGCGCATGTTCCCCCGCGAGTAGTTGTTTGGCAGCGCGTTCGATAAAAGCAATAAACGGCGCATGCGGATCGGGCACAGCCACACCCGTCACCGCCCGAACCCGTCCGGCAATCACCAGTGCCACATGACGAAACCCAAATAGGCTCTGGCTGTCATTGACCATGCAATAGGCCAGTGTTTCCGGTGTTTTAGCCGCCCGAACCTGACGTTCATGGTGTATAAACCGGATAAAGGCTTGTTCGGCACTGAAAAAAGGCGATGCGTTCACGGTGCCTCCGTAAAGCGGGCGTTGCCGCTCATGCCTGCCAGTAAATTATTATCCGGCTTCAGTAATCGCCCGATCAGCGTCAGGGTCTGGCTGCTTTCATCGATGCGGGCACCAATGCGAACGATTTCAGCTTGTAACGGTTGTCCGGTTTCATCTGGTGTGAAGATGAACGTCTGTTTGGGCTTGAGGGCCGGCAGCCAGCGTGACGGCACTAAAAGATGAATTTCCAGATGACGATTATCAACAATGTCCAGTAAGGGCGTTCCCTGTGCGACATACTCGGAAACCTGGATTTTGCGCGAAACAATCCGGCCATCGAATGGGGCCGTGGTGCGGCATCGATTGACCTGGATCTGATAAACCTGACTTTCTGCCTGTGCCTGCGCCAGATGTGCTTCCGATAAAGCAATGGCATGGCGGCCAACCGACTTCATTTCGCCCAGTTGCCGGTTTTGTGTCAGTTCTTCCTGAGCCGCGCGGGCAGCTGCCTGTGAAGCGGCCAGTTGAGCTTGATAGGCGGAACAGTCGAAGCGGGCCAGTAAATCACCTTTATGAAAGGCTTCACCTTCCCGAAAGGGCAATTCCACAACTCTGGCATTCAGTTCACTGGAGAGTACGGCCTGATCGACAGCCCGTAACACACCTCGGGCTTCCGTCGTGGCAGATGATGTGGTGATTGGTGTAGCGGCGGAAGCCGATAAGAGCGGATCATCGTTGGTTGCGGCAAAAGCGGGCACAGATAACCCAAACAGCCACAGCCATGATAGATAGTTGCGAGTTACCCGATGCAAATTGGTCTTTTTTCCCATGTGTTCACGGCTCCTGAGGTGGGAAGATTGGCTGACAAATTGCGATGGAATTGAAAGGAGTGTAACAGAAGTTTATTCGTAAGAGTCCGATCTTGCGTTGGCTACGTGTGCTTTTGTGAGATTGACGGAATTTAGTGGAGAACGAAAAGCTCTGTCGAATAAGCCTGCCGGACAGGCAGGCTACTGCGATGACTAATGCGGTTATTTCTTCCGGTTGAGCTTCGTCATTTTCCGCAGCAGATCATCGGCAACGGTTTCCGGTTCTTCGACGACACCATCGGCATCGGCTAAAGGAAATACAGCGACAGCCACCCCATCTTCCGTCATGCCTTTGACCCAGCGATCCAGCCAGGTTTTCAGCGGGATCGGATGCGGTTCACAATCGGCAAATTCGCTGCCAGCCCATGCCTTGGCATAATCCGGATGCGGCCATACCGGAATACAGTCTTCATCGTCCGTGGCCAGCGAGACACAACCTTCGCTGTCTTTCAGGATCCAGATCTCACCGTGCGTGACGGCTTGCTGCAGAAAGTGGTGATAACGCTGTTCGGCATCTTGCGCCTGAATGGTCTGAAATTCGTCGGTGGAAAGTGAATAGGTCATGCTCATGCCTCAGATAAAGTATGCCCGGATCATATCGGTATCCGCACGAAGAACAAACTCTGCTTTTTGATCTTTCTGTCATCGAGCGGAAAGGATGTTGAATCAACATGGTTTTTATCGTGTTAAAGGCTGTGATTCAGCACAAGCTTCAGGTGTGAAGAATAGATGTATTTCTTTGGTCATTTCAAGGATGGTTTATTATTCATTATAAACCAAAGGGTTTTAATCTTGGCTGACAGACGGTGGATCATGGGAATACCAACCCGGTATTTCATCACAACCAGCGAGTTACGCATCATCCATGTTTTTTTACATCACAGGAATGGCAGAGCAAGCCCCGCAGTTTCGCTGCCAATAAGGAAGGGAGCCTCCAACAATGAAGCAGCAAATCGTCCCCACGCAAACCGAGATCAAATTTCAGCACGATGAGTTGATTGTCTCCAAAACCGATCTCACCGGTCGAATCACGTATGCCAACAAGGTGTTCATGCGAGTCTGTGATTTTTCAGAAGAAGAATTATTGGGACAACCGCATAACATCATTCGCCACCCTGATATGCCCCGTGGTGTCTTCTGGGGCGTCTGGAATACGATCAAACAGGGGCAGGAGTTTTTTGGTATGGTCAAAAACTTAACGGCCCATGGCGATTATTACTGGGTTTTGGCCAATATCCGTCCTGACTTCCGAGGTGGAAAAAGTGTGGGTTATTTCTCTGTCCGACGATCGCCTTCCCGCAAACTCATAGAAAGTATCATTCCGGTTTATAAAGAAATGCTGTCTTTTGAACAAGGCAAAGGAAAGGATGCGGCTCAGCTCTCATGGCAACGGCTGGAAAAGCAGCTGGCGTCGCAGGGCACCACATACGAGCAATATATTCTTAATCTTGTTGAATCCACTAAAGAGCGATAAGACATGGGTAAAATTCTTTTAAAAACCAGCCGCTCCAGCCATAAAAGCCTTTTTATCAGCCAGAAATTTATGCTGACCTGTGCTTTTTTTGCCGTGGCAATTTTGGTGCTGGCCGTTTCTTCGTTCAACGAAGCCGGTTTTACCATCTTCAATGTCAGCATTCCGATCTTGTTGTTATTGTTTATTTTTGTGGCATTGCGAGAGCAGAATCGCCTGCTCAATGCTTTGGAGCAAATCAACGAGGTGCTGATTAAAGCCGGATGTGGAGAAACGCATGTCCGGGTCACCGGCACCAAAGGGTTGGGCGAACTCGGCAAGATTGCATGGAACCTCAATTCGTTGCTGGATATTCTGGAAGCCAACTTAAAAGACATGGTTTCCTGCTTTGAACATGCGGCCGAAGGCAAATATTACCGACATGCCTTTAATCAGGGCTTACCGGGTGAGTTCAGCAAAATTGCCGACAACGTCAACATCTCGCTGGATGCCATTCAAGAGGCAACGGAGTTGTCTCGGCAGAGTGGATTGCTGAATCAGTTGCACGACAGTAATAACTCCAGCTTGCGCCACCATCTGTCGGGAAATCAGGATGACTTACTGATGCTCAGCAGCAAGATGGATGAAGTGCTGACGAATGCGCAGTCGGGGCTGGATGCCTCAGAACAGAGCCTGCACACGGTTGAAACTTTAAGTCAGGATCTCATCAACATTAATCAGGACATTCAGGATACCGGCGGTGTGGCGCGGATACTGGCCGAAGAAAGCGCTCACATCACGGAAACGATCAATATCATTAATGGTCTGACGGCACAGACCAACCTGCTCGCGCTGAATGCGGCCATTGAAGCCGCCCGTGCTGGCGAGCTGGGTCGTGGTTTTGCGGTCGTTGCGGATGAAGTCAGGGCGCTGGCGGAAAGAACGCGTCAGTCAACGGATGAAATCAATCAGGTCGTGCACAGTCTGACTGAAAAAATCGGGGCCATCGTGAATAGCGTACTCACGCTGGGCGACCGGAGTCAGGGGATCAGTGATAACGTGGCCGGATTCCGCCATTCGTTCCAGAACGTAGCCGAAGGGGCGAAACAAAATATCAATAACCTGAGCTACGCCAAGGATCTGGCTTTCGCCTCATTAATCAAACTCGATCATGTCATCTTTATGCAAAGCGGCTATCAGGGCATTGAAACCCGGGGCAGTGGCAATTCACTGAAAGATTCCTCTGAACCACATACCGATTGTCGTCTGGGCCGCTGGTATTATAGTGGTGAAGGTCAATCGTTGTTTGGTCAACAGAAGAGCTTCAAATTACTGGAAGCGCCGCATCGTCAGGTACATGAAAAAGTCCGCATGGCGGTTGAAGCGGCGCAGGGTGACTGGTTACATAATGATGAGTTGATGAATTCCATTGTTGTCGCCATGCATGCCGCAGAGCAGGCAAGTGGTCAGGTCATGAGTTTGCTGAACCGGATGGTGGAAGAAAAACACGCCAGATAATACCGGCTATCAGGGGAGTCGCGGTCTCCCCTGATAGCCGATTGATGCGAGCTTAGTTGCTGCTGGCAAGCCAGGGCGGATTGAGCGAGTGATTGACCGCCTGTTTCACCGCATCGCCGAGCTGCCAGACCGCCATCGAATAATGCACGCTTTTGTTATAGCGCGTGATGGTATAGAAGTTGTTCAGACCGTACCAGTATTCATAACCACTGCCGACATCAAGCCGCAATACGCTGGCTTCGGTATGATTGCCAAGGCTGCGGGTTGGCTTCAGGCCTGCCGCAGCCAGTGTGGCTAACGGGTAGCGATTTTCAAAGCCGTATTTGAAACCTGGGGCTTTACCGCTGCCACGTACGGCAATGGTGTCACCGGCTTTCCAGCCATGTGCCTGGAAGTAATGCGCGACACTGCCAATGGCATCTTCCGGATCCCAGAGGTTGATACGTCCGTCGTGGTTGAAGTCGACGGCATACGCCTGATAGGCCGACGGCATGAATTGGCAATAACCCATGGCACCGGCAAAAGAGCCGCGCAGTTCATGCGCATCCAAATGCTGATCACGAGCCATTAGCAGAAATGTTTCCAGTTCGTGAGTAAAAAACTCTGAACGCCGCGGATAATCAAATGCGAGAGTTGCGAGTGCATCAAGCAGGCGTGTTTTACCCAGCACGCGTCCCCAGCGGGTTTCTACACCAATGATACCGACAATGATTTCGGGTGGTACACCATATTCCTGATAAGCACGATCCAGTGTCGCGGCATGCTGTTGCCAGAAATCGACGCCATTGCGGATGTTATCGGGCGTGATGAACTGTTTGCGATAACGCAGCCATGCTCCGGTCGGGCCATAGGGCTTCTGACTGGGCGTAGGCGCCTGACGATCCATCAGCCGGATCACCGAATCAAGCCGTTTAGCATGACTCAGCCAGGATTCCAATTGTGCACGGTCATAGTGATGGTTGTTCACCATGTCGTCGACAAAGCGGCGAGCATTGGGATTGTCAGCAAAATCACCACTGACTGGGCCTGCTTCCCCCGATGGCGTTACCGCTTCGGTCCGTGTCTGGTTCGGCGCAGGCTGGTCAGCATCGTTGTCGTGACTGCTGCAGGCCGACAGCATAAAAAATATGACGAGCAAAGGAACTAGAATACGCATGGATCGTCCGTATCTTGGCATGAAAACTCAGTAAAACGTCTCGCCTTGGTTGGGTGGCGGACACCTGTAAACGGGGAGAGGACTTTACCGCTGAATGCCGGATAAAGGAATATCTATCACGCAATTACGGTGTGATTGTTCCTGTAAAGAAAAACCCGGCTGTGCCGGGTTGGGATTGTGGTGTAAATATGAACTGAGGTCATGAGATCACTGAGCATCTGCTGCGTGACGTTGAATCGGTACCACCCTGAGGGACGAGAGTTGGAAGAAGCGCAGTTCTGCATCCCCGCCAATGATCTCGACGGAAAGTCGGTTGGCCCCTGGTGGCGCAAAGACGAGATCCGACAGCACCACTTCGCCGTCATTCACGAAAACCTCAATTGAGCTTGTATCAACAATGATATCGAGCGTGATCATGCCATTACGTGCCGGTGCCCGAGATTGACGCACTTCACGGTAAATGGCAGGCATCAAGTTGGCGATGGCATCGGCTTCCCGCGTGATGAAAACGGTGTTCCGGCGGAAGTTGTAGCCAACGACGGCAAAGTGCCCCTCTTTTTCCTTAAGACGGAAGCGGATTTCGTTGGCAGCGGAGGTCGCATCGAGCGTGATACGAAGCCGATAGGCATCGGATTGGGGTTGGGGAAGGGGTGTATTCACGGCATTGCTTACGCGTACCTTCGAGCGGACCACGGTGTTGCCTTCAAGTTTATCGAGGGCTTCGATGGGCTGCGAAACGAGCATCAATTTACCATCCACCGAGTGCAATTCGATGCGTCGTACGAGCGAGTCGGTACCGCCATGCCAGCCGGTCGTCGGCAGTTGGGTGGCGTAAGCCCAGTTGTTGAGCCAGCCGATGGCATATCGAGCGGCGAGACGCTGCGTCGTATTCAGACGTGGATCGTCCCATGTCACCATCGCATAGAAATCAGCGCCCGCGTCGAGCCAGCGAGGGGTAGCATCGTCGGCGGTAAAATGTTTGCCATCCCAGTCCCCCGTCCAATATACAGTGCCCGTGGTCATGCCCAGACTGGCACCGTTCGCACCAGTCGCAAGCACCCAGCGGATGTGTGCCGGGTTGCCATCAACGGACATGCGGAACAGATCGGGGCATTCAAGCAGACCGAGGTCATTGCGCACGAAGCCTGATTGATACGTCCAGTGCTTCAGATCTGGGGAGGTGTAGAAGCCGATTTTTTGGCCCTCGGCGAGCACCATGAGCCATTCGTTGCGAGCATCGTCCCAGATGATCTTCGGATCACGCCAGTCGTGCACACCCGGGTTGTCCATGACCGGGTTACCATCGTATGCCTTAAAGCGATAGCCTCCGTCGGTCGAAATGAAGAGCGACTGGCGCTGCACGCCTTCGTGCTGCTGGGTCATGATTGCAATCACCGCACCCGCCCCGAAACCGGCAGTGTTCTTGGTGTCAATCACGGCACTGCCGGTCTCAATATCGCCGAGGCCATTTTTGTATTTGTCGATTGCGACACCGTGTTCCTGCCAATGAATAAGATCGATTGAGGTCATATGGAACCATTCGGTGCCGTTGCCGTTGGGGTAATCAGCGTTATAGAGATAGTAGTAGTGCCAGACGCCGTTGATCAGGAGCGGACGCTGCGGATCGTTCATCCAGTGCTTGGCGGGGGTGAGGTGCAGTGCGGGTCGATAAGGGGTCCAGTCATGCGGACGTAAATACGGGGATGCTTCGGTTGGCGATGCGAGTAAATGTCCGGAATCGGATGCAGTGCTTGGTTCGGCTCTGACGACGGCTACTGCGATGCCGAAAGCGACCAGCGCACAAGCGATGACTCGTCGACGCGTCGCAATCATGGCGATGAGATTGAGGTTCATAATCCTCCGTGTTCAGAAATGAAAAAAGAGAGGGGATGCGGCGGCATGTCGCACTACCGCATCGCCCCTCTAGGCGAGAGATATCACCAGAGACGCTGTTAATTCAGCGGCTTGGTAATGACCCCGCTCGGGTTCACATTGATGTTTGCCGGAATATCCGCCCAACCACCCAGACCATCGCCGTTGGCGCCATAGGAATGATCAACGTCCGATGAGTCGCCATGGATATTGATCTTCACCGTAGGGGCCAGCGTGCCGCCGCGACGGAAGTTTTCCTTAACACCCACCGTGTCGATGAACGACTGCACCAAACCACCAGGCATCACGTAGTGAGAGTATGCTTGGAAGTGACCGGCTGGCTGGTTGTAGTCAGGATCATATGGAGTGCCTGGCCAGTAGTTAAGGTTTGACGGATTGCCCAGTACCAGACCGGAGCCCATGTTCATTGGCTGGTAATCGCTGCGGATCCCGTTGCCCACGAAACCATATACACCTTCAGGGCCTGTAATGCCGGCCGCATAGGTGGTGCTGTGGCTGATGGTAAAGAGATAATACTTGCCATCTTTCTTGTAGATCTCGGGACGTTCGGTCTGATCGGTCACGCAGTTCGCCGAGAGAATCGGTGGCAGGAACTCCCACTCCGTCAGATCGGCATTTTTGGCTTTCGCCAGACCGATGTTGCCGAGTTGATAGGTCGCCCCCGATGCATTTACTTGTGGAACTGTCTCTGCATAGGTATCACCCTCCTGATAGCCAAGATCATCTGCTGTACATTTGGCTGATGCACGCGGCATGGCCGAATTCCCCTCGAAGACCATATAGGTCTCACCCGGATGAGCCGGGTCTGTGAAGGTAAACGGGTCGCGGAAGTTGAAGTATGGGTTTTGTTCGGCGGTCTGGTAGTAAGTACCATCAGCCTTCAGGAGCGGAATAACCTTATCGAAACCGGTAAATGTCACGCCGTTCTTGTTCGCATGTATATGGCCCACGCTGAGCGCGATCCGTGGATCATACGGCTTGATGTCATTGCCCTTGGCATCACGGTAGAACGCAACATCGGTGAAGAACAGCTTAACTTCGCCACCAGGGAAAATGCGCGCAGAGCCAGACCATTGTGTCTGATGGCTGTATGACTGATCCTCGAAGATCTTGCCGGTGACTCCATCGGCGAAGACGAGACCACCATAGGTCCACCCCCCATTTTTCGGCCGTTGATCCGCTGGAATGCCTGCCGGACGGTAGAAATAACCGATCTTCGCGAACACATGGCGGTCATCGAAACCCAGTTTCCGATCAGCCACGAGGGAGAAAATAACTTCCTGACCGTTAATGCTGTATTGGTTTCCATCGGCATCGGTCAGCGGCCAGGAATCCCACACCCAGACCTGATCGTTCGACATGTCAGGGAAGTCTTGAGGAATACTTGGCATGGTGTATTCCTCTGGCATTGAGTTTTCACGCGAGCCAGCAGTCGGATCGGACATCCGTTTGATCTGGCGCGCATCGGCACGAGTCCACTTCGCCGTGAAGTTATCCTCTGGGGCATATGCCTGCTGCGAGTGAGTGGTCGGCTCAGGACCTGGCTGTAGAACAGGAGCGGCAACTGCGGCTGTTGCGACAGTCATGGCCATTCCCAGCACGGGGATTACCGACAGGTATCGATGGTTTTTCATGGTATTAACCTCCATTGTTTTTCGTAAACATCCACCATTTCCAGATGCAATGGATATCCGCAGTTTTGCCGGTTAAATCCAGAAACGACTTTGCCCTCGGCACCGGATGCATCCAAGAAAGCGCCGCCAGCTTGCACAAGGCAATACGAGGCTGCGCAATGCCTGAAGGCATCACGGGCTAGAGTGAAAAAACAAAATCAAATCGCGGACACGAAAAGAAACGTGCCGGCATACAAAACTGGCGGTCCCGCTATCGTAGGAAAATTCCGTTAGACCGGAGACTTTGCGTCGCCACCTTTCGATGGTTTTGCCTTTTTCAGTTAAGTAACCGCTCACAGAAGGAGAGTTAGTTAACCAAATGAGAATGACAATCGGTTAATTGCCATCTCTCATTAAAAAGTAACACAACAGGAATCACTTGAAAACAAAAATATGTGAGCTAAATCGGTTTAGTTTAAGTTTACTTGGTAATTAAATTGACATATTTATGTGTTTGTGATTTTAAATTTGTGTTTTTCGCAGATAGATCGCTGCTAGAATCTGTTTGAAAAAGGGGAAAAAAGATCTGTATGACAGCCGGATAAGTGGTTTTGTGATGTGCGGGATACAAGCCAGATTTTATTTAACCTGGAAATAAAAAAACCCAGTAAAAACTGGGCTTTAAGAATGATATTCTACGATAAATGTATCTGGTTAACTTCAGAACGGAATATCGTCGTCGAAATCCATCGGTGGTTCGTTATAGGTTGGTTGCTGTGCTGCCGGGGCAGGAGCATAACCCCCTTGCTGTGCTGCCGGGGCAGGAGCATAACCCCCTTGTGGTGCAGCCGGTGCACCGTAACCAGGATTCGCATTACCCTGTGGCGCGGCGGCGGCAGGGCGACCCCAATTACCTTGTTGTGGTTGCTGTGCCGGTGCTCCCATGTTGCCGCCAGCAGGCGCGCCGCTGCGGGTATCCAGCATTTGCATTTCATTGACAATGATTTCAGTGGTGTAACGTTTTTGCTGGCTTTGTTGATCGACCCATTCACGCGTTTGCAGACGACCTTCCAGATACACTTTGGCACCTTTACGCAGATATTCACCCGCGATCTCAGCCAGACGGCGGTAAACCACAATGCGATGCCACTCAGTACGTTCCTGCAGCTGGCCCTGTTGATCCTTCCAGCTTTCGCTGGTCGCAACGGTGAAGTTGGCCACTGCGTTGCCATTCGGCATGTAACGCACTTCCGGGTCTTGCCCCAGATTGCCAACGATAATGACTTTATTCACGCCTCTGGCCATGTTCTGCTCCGTAAAAAATGCATATTCTCTGACTGGCTATCTTAGCAATAATCACCGTTAAAGTCAGATCGGTTGCTATGACAGGTGTTAAATAGTTGCGGCAGAAGACATTAACATATTTGCAGCAATACTGGCTATCCATCCAGTGCTAGCTGTGCCATACTGAGATTTTGATGCAGTTCACAGTTGGCTCTCTATGGATAAGATCGAGATCCGGGGCGCACGCACCCACAACCTGAAAAATATCAATCTGACCTTACCTCGCGATAAGATGATCGTGATCACCGGCCTGTCGGGATCGGGTAAATCCTCGCTGGCATTCGATACGCTGTATGCCGAAGGGCAGCGTCGTTACGTCGAATCCCTGTCTGCTTATGCCCGTCAGTTCTTAAGTTTGATGGAAAAACCCGATGTGGATCATATCGAAGGCTTATCGCCAGCCATTTCCATCGAGCAGAAATCGACGTCGCACAATCCCCGCTCTACCGTCGGTACGATCACCGAGATTTATGATTATCTGCGTCTGTTGTACGCCCGAGTGGGTGAACCCCGTTGTCCGGATCACGATTTACCGCTGGCGGCGCAAACCATCAGTCAGATGGTGGATCGGGTGCTGGCCGAACCGGAAAATCGCAAGATGATGATCTTGGCGCCGGTGGTTCGTAACCGCAAGGGTGAGCACAAACAACTGCTGGAAAACCTCGCGGCGCAAGGTTATATCCGGGCCCGGATCGATGGCGAAGTCTGTGACCTTTCGGATCCACCGACGCTGGAACTGCAAAAGAAACACACGATCGAAGTGGTCGTGGATCGTTTCAAGATCCGCGCCGACCTGCAATTGCGTCTGGCGGAATCATTTGAAACGGCACTGACGCTGTCCGGCGGGCTGGTCTATGTCGCGGATATGGAGGATGACAAGGCGCATCCGCTGATCTTCTCGGCCAATTTTGCCTGTCCGGAATGCGGTTATTCATTGAGCGAACTGGAGCCGCGTCTGTTTTCGTTCAACAACCCGGCGGGAGCGTGCCCGACCTGTGATGGTCTCGGGGTGCAACAATATTTTGATCCGCATAAGGTGGTGACGAATCCGGAATTGAGTTTGTCCGGCGGTGCAATCCGTGGCTGGGATAAACGCAGTTTCTATTATTTCCAGATGCTGAAGTCGGTGGCGGATCATTACCATTTTGACCTCGATGAACCATTTGATGCGCTGCCGCCACAGGCGAAAAAAGTGGTCTTGCATGGCAGCGGTCATACGCATATTGAATTCCGTTACATGAACGACCGTGGTGACGTGGTGGTGCGTAATCATCCGTTTGAAGGGGTGCTGCACAACATGGAGCGGCGCTATCGCGAGACGGAATCGAACAGTGTACGTGAAGAGCTGGCCAAATATATTGCCAATCAGCCTTGTCCGAGCTGTCAGGGCAGCCGGTTACGGCAGGAAGCTCGACATGTGTATGTCGAAGGAGTGACGCTGCCGCAAGTGGCCGAGATGTCGATTGGTGAAGCCCTGAACTTTTTCCAGAATATGAGTCTGACTGGGCAACGCGCTCAAATTGCGGAAAAAATCTTAAAAGAGATCATCGAACGTCTGGGTTTTCTGGTGAATGTGGGCCTCAACTACCTGTCCCTGTCTCGTTCTGCGGAAACCCTCTCCGGGGGCGAGGCACAACGTATCCGGCTGGCCAGCCAAATCGGGGCCGGGCTGGTAGGGGTGATGTATGTGCTGGATGAGCCTTCTATCGGTTTACATCAGCGCGACAATGAACGTCTGTTAGGAACCTTGTTTCACCTGCGTAATCTGGGCAATACCGTCATTGTTGTCGAACACGATGAAGATGCGATCCGTCATGCGGATTATGTGGTCGATATCGGTCCGGGTGCAGGGGTACATGGCGGGGCGATCGTGGCACAGGGGACTCCCGCTGAAATCATGAACAACCATGACTCGCTGACCGGTGAATACCTGTCTGGCCGCAAAAAGATCGAAGTGCCGGCACAACGGCGACCCATCGGTGACAAGTGGCTGAAGTTACTGGGTGCCACGGGTAACAATCTGAAGAAAGTCAATTTGCATGTGCCTATCGGGGTCATGACCTGTATCACTGGCGTCTCCGGTTCGGGCAAATCGACGTTGATCAACGATACCTTATTCCGAATTGCCCACCGTGATTTGAATGGCGCCACCGTCGAAAAACCGGCTCCGTATGTCGATATTCAGGGGATGGAACATCTGGACAAGGTGGTCGACATCGATCAAAGCCCGATCGGACGGACTCCGCGATCCAATCCGGCCACCTACACCGGCTTGTTTACACCGATCCGTGAACTGTTTGCTGGCACACAGGAGGCGCGTTCGCGCGGCTATCAGCCGGGGCGTTTCTCGTTTAACGTCAAAGGCGGGCGCTGTGAAGCCTGTCAGGGCGATGGCGTGATCAAAGTCGAGATGCATTTCCTGCCGGATGTCTATGTGCCTTGCGATGTTTGCAAGGGCAAGCGTTACAACCGGGAAACCCTGGAAGTGAAATATAAAGGTAAGACCATTCACGAAGTGCTGGATATGACTGTCGAGGATGCCCGTACCTTTTTCGATGCAGTTCCGGCACTGGCGCGTAAGCTGCAAACCCTGATGGACGTGGGGCTCTCGTATATCCGCCTTGGTCAGTCAGCCACTACACTCTCCGGTGGCGAGGCGCAGCGTGTGAAGCTGGCAAAAGAGTTGTCGAAGCGCGATACCGGCCAGACGCTCTATATTCTGGATGAACCCACCACTGGCCTGCATTTTCACGACATTCAGCAATTACTGAATGTGCTGGAAAAACTGCGGGATAATGGTAATACCATCGTGATCATTGAACACAATCTGGATGTCATCAAGACGGCAGACTGGATTGTGGATCTGGGTCCGGAAGGGGGTTTCGGAGGGGGGATGATTCTGGCGGCAGGCACACCAGAGCAAGTTGCCGACTGTGCCGAATCACATACCGCTCGCTTCCTGAAGCCCTTGCTGCAACGAGATAAGGTGATTCAGGCGTAACTACCGAGCAAGGGGCAACGAGCAATGTTGCCCTTTTTTTAGATCGACAGTAATTGATTAACGCAATCGGTGATATCGGTGATAGAACCTACCGCATCAATTTTGTTGATCTGCTCCATGATGATACTGGCGCGATTAGGCGCATAACGGGATAAATAGGCCAGTTCATCGTGAAAATATTTGGGGAATACCTTCCCCTTGGGGGTTATCGTAATTTTCAGCAGGCGGGTTTCCCCCATCATGGAGGCCTGTTGATATGTGTCACGATATTTATTCACTGAAAATAATTCATCAGCATCTTTTAAGATATAAAAATAGCCAGCATTGTTATTTTTTTCTTTTACGGTAATCAAAACATGGAATGAATAAAAACCGGGTTGGGTTTTTATTTGATTCCACGTTTCATTCACTTTCTTGATGACCAACTCATGGCGTAGGGCGGATAAATACAAGGCCCTATTTTCTTCATTATTAATACTGAATTCTGGCAATATGGTTTTATCTGAAAGCGCAATATCACTGATATAACGGATTTTATCCTGCCGTTTAATAAAAATAGACGTTTGCGGATGGTTGTGGGCATAAAGATTTCTCAGCGCCCGCGAAAGACCATAAACAGTATCCCGGCATCCGGTTGCAGTCAGTGAATTGAGATTCTGATAAATGAATTTTCTGAGTGCAAATTTCGCTTCATGATGGCGTTCGTTGCCATGTATTTTTAGCTGGATAATATTTCCCTGCGCGCGCACTATTTGATAGGGCTGTTTGTTCAGTGTTTCATTCAATGGTGGAAAATCGATATATAAAATATCACCGGTGAATACATGCAACGTTTTATCGGTTTTGATCTTTAAACCACACGATGAAATATCAATGGTCTCAGCAGAAATACTTTCTTTGCCTGCTTTAAGATTATGTACCGTGAGTGGCATTTGATATAAGAAACGATCTTCTTTTCGTTTGTCTTCTATTTCATTTTTGACAATATGCAGTTCGCGGTGATGCGCTGTTTTCTTGGGAATAAACTGGAAGATTGCCATCTTGTCGATGGTTTCACTGGCTTCTGAATTTTCAAAGAGTTGCAGTTGGTTAATGAGATCCGAGGTATCACTGATCACCAACATTTTCTGGTAACCCGAGGCCAGCGTTTTAGCCCTTTCCTGATGACTGGCGTTAATAAATTGTAATGATTCACTGGCATTTTCTGGCAGGGAACTGGTGATATAACACTCCTTTTCCGGATGCATGGTGATGGCATCCAAGCGGAATAGCATGAGGTTGCCTTTACTGCGGGCATGGGCCAGGCGGGCGATCTCTTTGGCTTCTGGATGATGAATAAATTCATCCAAAAAGATAATCAGGAATTTGGCGTAATGCTGGGGTGTTGATACTGGCGCGATAAAAAAATAATCAGAGACAATGGCTTGTTCCCGCAATAAACGCTGTATTTTTTCATGAGCAATCAGATCCATCAGCATGGTCTGATGGTCAATATCCGTTAGCTTTTGCAGGATCGCTTCATTGTGACCAGTGAGATAAACAGCATTCGGTAGCCAGTTGTTTTCTTTTTGTTGCAGAAATACCGGTAGATGGTTAAGCCGATTAATAATGTATTGCTCATAGCCTTTGACCAGCACGGCTTCCTGAGTGTTTTCAATAGGTACTCTGTGCCGCCGTAATTGTGATACGACAAATTTTTGAATATGTGCGTGAAATTCTGCGTAAGTATCACCTTGCTGGTGTTCATCGATTTTTATGCGGTAGTAATAATTATTTTTCTTTGAAATGCAGGAGAGTAATTTATAAGAAATAAATACCGGGTTTGAAAAGGAAAATTCTTTTTCAAACCCGATGAAGCGAATATAAACTTTCGTGATGCCGTCTTTTATTTTTAACCCAGATGTTTTGATACACATGCCATGGGCGGATATATCGGTTGTAGCTCCTTTAATCGCTGTTTTTTTATCTAAATTGATGGCGTTGTTATTATCGGTTTCAGTATAGATTTCTATTTCGGATACATAATAAAGACGTTGTTCTTTTCTGCGATAAAAATGAGTGAGAGATGTATATCCGGCCTCCGGGACTTCAACCGCGTTGGGATTTATTTTTTCCTTTTTTTCACGACTGAGCGCTCTGGCGATAACAAGATCATAGGCACCCTGCGTGTAACCTTTATATTTTTTACAAATCTCGATGAAATCGGTAATGGTCGTGTCGTTAATGAAATGTCTTATCCCTTCAAAATCAAAGGATTTATAATCAGATTGGCTTTCTCTCAGATCAATGACGCGATGACATTTTTTTGCCAGACGGGCGATTTCCATTTTTATCAGAAACCTGCTGGAGGGCGTTTCATTAGGGGCGTACTGAATGATTTTTTCATCCAGTTGCGGGTGACCGTAATCGTAGCGGAATGTATCAACTATTTTCTGTTGAAAATCACTTAACGATGGCGATGACGCAACAATTGCCATTTTAAAACACCTTCTTCATGTGAGGATATTTTGCCGAGCGCATTGTTAATATCACATATAAAGTGAAAGGGGTTCAATTTAAAAACAGTGTTGCTGTGGTAATAGTCAAAGTTTCGGGGAAGAAATAAGGCGGAGGATGCCCCATTATTACCATTTGCCGGTAATAATGGGGTATTCGAACAGATTACTGGCGAATGATGCCTTCCAGGAACTGACCAAACTGATCTCCATGATGTTCGAGAAGTTTCGGGAACATGGAAATAGGGGTCATGCCGGGAAAGGTATTAATTTCGTTCAGCAATATTTCATTTTCTTCTGTCAGGAAGAAATCAATGCGGGACAGATCTTTTAACCCCAACTGAGTGAATGCCTTCAAGGCATATTCACGGATGGTGCTGATCTGTTCTTCACTCAAGCCGGGTGCTTCCAGATAGGTGGTGGAGTGGCTGCCGGCACTGTATTTTTCTTCATAACTGTAGAAACTGTCACTTGGCGTACTGATTTCGCCCGGACGGGTTGCAACCAATTGGTTGTTATAGCGGTATACCGCCACTTCCAATTCGCGCGGGCGTACCGCTTTCTCGACCAGCACCTGATCGGAATAGCCGAATGCAGCATTGACCGCGGCGGATAGTGCCGCAGCGTCGGTTACTTTATAACAGCCGACGGAAGAACCCTGACTGGCGGCTTTCACAAAGACAGCGCCCCAGTTACGGAAGGCGGTATGCGCCTGTGCATGGGCTGCTTCATTGTTTTCTGACAGGAACAGGAATGGGGTATTTGGAATGCCCAATGCGGACAGCCAGAGTTTGGTGCTGACTTTGTTAAAACAGAGTTTGCTGCCTTCAGAGCCACAGCCCAGATAGGGCAGGCCGATCAGTTCCAGCATTGACTGGATGTCGCCAGTTTCACCGGGATAACCATGGATGCAGGGAACGACAAAATCGACCGGCTGTGCGCCATTATCGAAGTGCAACTGCTGATCCATGCCCAAATGACAGGAGCGGCCATCGCTGGTCTGCCAGTGATCGGGAAAGAGTTCAACTCGGGTAACGCTGACTTCCGCCAGATTTTTCAACTGGCTTTCCAGAAAGTTAGCACTCAGCAGAGAAATTTCATGCTCACTGCCGCCACCGCCGCACAGCAGCAGTACGTGAAGGTGTTTCATCTTGATATCCTTTACAATTGGCTGGTGGGTCGCCAGCTCCCGGCGGCCGCCTGTCCGCAGTCTAACAAGCCTGTTCCGACAGGGCAAAGCCTTCGGCTATTTTTCCCTGCAATTGACAATCAATCATGTCGCAGGCTATTACTCTACACGGGCAGGATAGGAGATAGGTATGTGGCAGAAAACAGGCGCATTACTGTTGCTAGCGCTGATGACGGGGTGTGCACAGGAAGCACCGCCCGCCTTGATTCAACCCCAGGGGGAATATCGACTGTTACCCTGGGAAACGACGCGCCGTCAGGTAGATGCCCTATTGCAGGGTGACCAGAATATGCTGCTGTCAGTACAGAACAAGCCAAATGCGGTGACCCCGCCCGTGCTGTTTGCGCTGGCCTATCAGCTTTATCAGCAACAACACTATCATGATGCCATGTTCTGGTTTTATACCGCCCAGTTACGAGCAAGAAGTGATGCCAATAAATCACTGGATGCTTCGGTCCAGCAAGGCGTGACCAAACTCAGTGAGCAGTTCGGTAGTGAGATTGCAGCGTATGGGTTAAGTCATCCGGCCGAGATGGAAGCGGCCATGCGACAGACACTGACGTGGGATAAAACCGCCCAGCGCAGTTATAATCCGCGTTGGGTTGCCTTGCATGGCACCGAGATGGAAACCCAGAAGGAGTATGCCTTTCTGCCGATGGATCGCTGGCCCCAGATTGACCAGATAACCCATCGCGAGTATGCCCGTGGCTTTGCCCGTCTGATGGTTTCGCTGCGGCAGGGATCAGGTTTTTCGCTGCCCAACTAGCCAGATCCCGGTCAACACGACGCTGACACCGACCCATTGCAGCGGGGTTAGGTGTTCATTCAATATGCCAATACTCATAAAAATGGTCAGAATCGGCCCGACGCTGCCAATCAGTGCGGTTTTGCCGGCACCAATTCTCGCCATGGCGGCGGCCAGGGCATACAACGGCAGCACCGTCGAGAGTAACGCCATGATTAAACCATAGCCCCAGACAGGGAGGGGCTGAACAACGAGATGATGCAGTGGGCGCGTGAGGGCATAGTGAATGAACATGGATAACGCCGACATGCTGAGGGCGAGTTCGGCAAAGCGCATGGAACCGATCCGCTTGATGACGGGCGGGCTCCAGGTCAGATACAAGGCATAACTGACGGTACTGGCCACGACAAACAGCAGACCCACCAGATTGAGACGTGCACCGGCAAAATCCGGGACCAGAACAATCACCATCCCCAGATACGTCAGCAACATAGACAACCACATGTGTCGGCTGATGGTGGTTTTCATAAGCCAGGCGGATAACAGCACTGTCAGGGTGGGGTAGAGGCAAAGCACCAGTCGTTCAATGCTGGCGCTAACGGTTTCCAGACCGATGAAATCAAACAGGCTGGCCAGATAATATCCCAGGATACCCAATAACAGGATCATGGCGCGATCCGACCAGGCGAGCGGCTTGGTCGGTCCACGACGGAACAGACGCATAATCGAAATAAATGGTAAGACCAGCAGTAAACGTATGGTCACCAAGGTCGTGCCGTCGACACCATATCGATAGGCCAGTTTGACAAAAATGGCCTTACTGGCAAAACCACAGGCGGCCAATATCGCCAACATTAAACCGGTTACATAAGCGGATGGATTCATTACCAGACTACTCTTACTGCTGAGAAGCAGGAATTAACGACAACAGATCCTGAATATCATGCAACATCAGATGCGGCAGTGTATGCAACGTACGCCAATCCTGCCCCTGATTATTGATCCAGGCAGCCTGATAACCATTTCTTATTGCGCCGAGCACATCAGTGGTGACATCGTCGCCCACATGCAGGATCTGATGCGGACTCAACTTCAGTTGCGCCGCCATCAGCCGGAACATATCCGGGGCCGGTTTCATCTTGCGGCCATTACCGGCTTTCAGTACATGCTTAAACTGACCTGCCAGCCCGATCCGTTCCAATAAGACATTGCCATTGGTGATGACTACCAGCGGGAAATGCCGGCTGAGTTTTTTTAAGACATCCAGCGAGGCTTCCGGAACGATCACGCGAGAACGGACTTCGAGAAATTCGGCAAAGACATGTTGTGCCGCGGTTTTGGCCTCGGCTTTTGCCATACCGCCGCGTTGCAGGCCTACTTCGATCATGGCTAGCCGACAACGACTGACATCATCATGCAGCGAAGGGTCGGCGAGCTGTAATTCGTGTTTGAGCTGTTGCCACCAGGTTCGATCATACATGGCACTGGCCAGATAGCGGTCGCGCATGGCGTCAACCATCCACTGTTCGGCGTGCTCGATCACCGGACGGTTATCATAAAGCGTGTCGTCCAGATCAAAACTGATGGCACGGATATCCTGTAAACGACGGAAAAACTGCATAACAGACTCGGATGACAGAGCGGGAATGGTGACCCATATTAGCGTTTTTTATCCACCGCCCGCTATCGCTTATGTGCTGGTTGCCGCAATCCCGCGTTCTTGGCCGATGATCTTACAGAAACGCTGCACAATATTTTGTGCCTGGCGCACGATCGCCTCACAGTGATCCAGCCCCGGCCCTGTGCGCCAGGAGGCAACCTGTGACAGCATCGACAACGAGGAGGGTTGGGTGTTTTCGATATTCAGGATCACCAGCGAACCGTTCGCCAACTGTTCCCGTACCAGCGCCGGCGGAATGACGCCAATCCCGAAACCATCTTCAATCAGCCGCGTCATGGCGGCAAAAGAGTTCACGCAACTGACCCGAGGCGATGTAATGCCGTTCAGATGCAGCAGGCTGAGAATATCCTGATGCGGACGGGAGTTGGCGACAAAGGTGATCAACCGCTCTTTGGCCAGATCCTGCAATGAGGCGAATGGGCGGTTAAATGCGGAATTGGCGGCGACAATCCAGCGCATGGGGTATTTCGCCAGTTCGAGGTTGTGGATCGATTCAAGACGGATCAGATCAGCCTGAAAAGCGATGTCGAGATAGCCTTTCTGCAACTGATTAGCGAGACCACGGGCACTGTCGACCGTGATTTCGACTTCCAGATGCGGGTAGTGATCGGTGATCCATGATAACAGTTCAATAAACCAGGTATGTACCACCGAATCGATCGCACCGATGCGGACTTTACCCTCATAGCCACTGGCCTGTCCGAGCGACATGCGTAAGGCGTGGGCCCGGCCGACAATTTGTTCGGCATACTCCAGCACCTTTTCGCCATCAGGGGTGAGCCGGACGCCTTTGCTGTCCCGCACAAACAATCTTACGCCCAGTTCTTCTTCCAACGCCGCGATCCGGTTTGAGATGGATGCCTGGGTGGTGAATAATTTTTCAGCTGTTAATCGGAAACTATTTAACCGGGCAACCCACAGAAATGTTTCCAGAAAGCGAACGTTCACGATGACCTCTTAATGCCCAAAACCGGATGCGACCTATGACTGCGGCCGGTTCATCAGCCAAATGCATAATTCGGGCCATGAGCCGCGAAAAGTTTTTCTTATCACAGGTTATGAAAATTAGTCGTTAGACAGTTTTCATCTCCACTACGGATAATTATAAAAAACACTGAGAACCCCAAGTTCTGCAGAGTTTTTCACCATGAAATGAGATGTTTCATGGTTCGGGTTATGTTTTCCCGCTAAGATATCAGAGAACAAAAAATGAGCAGTGATAGTAGTAGTGGCGCATACTATAAAGATAGCGTTGTAATTCAACAACCGTCGATCGTTCAGTCGAAAGAATTGAGCCGACGGGAAAAATGGATACCAGTAATTTACTCTTGTTTGTTGATTGCCGTTGGTCAGACCGGGATGAGCTTGTTGCTGCCGGCGCTGCCAGAAATGCATCAGGATCTACACATCTCCTCGCAGATGACGCAATGGCTGGTCTCTGCCTATTTGCTCGGCTTTGGTCCTTCTCAGTTATTTTATGGCCCATTTTCAGATATTTATGGTCGCCGTCCGGTGTTGCTATCGGGCTTGATGGTTGCCGTTGTCGGGATCCTGCTGAGTTTATTTGCCCATCAGAGTGCCGCCATCATTATCCTAGGACGAGTACTACAGGGTGTCGGTGCCGGTTGTGCTTCCGTCATTGCCCGGGTGTCGTTACGTGATCGTTATGAAGGGACGCACCTGCGCCAGGCGATGGCCTATTTCGGGATTGTAATGGCGTTTGTGCCGACCATTACGCCATTGGCCGGTGGCTTCCTGACTACTCACTTTGGCTGGGTCAGTATTTTCTTCACGATGGCCGGTTATCTCGGTCTTCTCTGGGTCTTGTTGTTCTATCGTTTTGAAGAGACACATACCGCAGAATCTTCTGCAGATCGGGCCCATGCCAGTGATTTTGTGCATCAATACTGGCAACTGCTGAAGAGTGACCACTTTCGCTGTTATTCGGGCGTGGTGTGGATTCAGTATTCACTCAACGTTTTCTCGATTTCCGTAATGCCGTTCATCATGCAGATGCAGGTTGGGATGTCAGCGGATGTCTATGGCCGCTGGACGCTGTTACCGGCGATTTCACTGGTATTAGGCGGTGTGCTGGCCAGTAAGACTCGGCATTACTTTTCTAAAGAGTCAGTCTTGCAAGGTGCATCGATGCTGCAGCTGGTCTCGGGTGTGTGCATGCTGATACTGCCGCACACCGCATTGTTGATGATGCTGAGCTTGTCACTGTTTGCATTTGGTAATGGCATGGCGTTCCCGAATGCACTTTCCAGCCTGCTGGAGCCTTACAAACGCACAGCCGGTACTGCCACAGCGTTGGCAGGGGCGGGTCAGATGTTATCGGCTTCTTTTGCCAGTGCATTTTTGGTCAGCCTGGGTATTACGTCGATTATGGGGTTGGGTGCAGTGTTGTTGCTGGGCGGGGTGGTACTGCTGTATCTGACGCACCATGCCAGAAACACGGTGCCTGCCTGCGATGACTGGCATTCACACCATCATCCAATTCATCACTGAGCTCGCTATCGCAGAGCTTATCCATCACAGAGTTCCTTTGTAGAAACGCTTAGTAAGCGGACCTTTAGCGGCGAGAAGTCTCCTCTCGCCGCTCTTTTTTTTCTGATTCTTTCCATTTCCGTTAAGCTAGGTGTCATCAGAAGACAGAGAAGGTTGCGTGATGATTGCTTTGATTCAGCGTGTCAGTGAAGCACGCGTGGTGGTGGACGGTGAGATCACTGGCGAAATCGGACCGGGGTTACTGGTGTTGCTGGGGGTGGAACGCGATGATGACCCGGTCAAAGCCGATAAGCTGGCACATCGGGTGGCCGGCTATCGGGTGTTCAGCGATGGAGAAGGCAAGATGAACCTGAACGTACAACAGGTGCAGGGAAAGGTACTGGTGGTTTCGCAATTCACGCTGGCGGCGGATACCCGCAAAGGAATGCGCGCCAGTTTTGCCGAGCGCAATGCCGATCCGGTACGGGCGGAAGCCTTGTATGAGCACTTTATCGGCCAGGTTGCACAAAAAGGGATCCCCGTTGCGAGTGGACGCTTTGCCGCAGACATGCAGGTGAGTCTGGTCAATGATGGGCCGGTGACGTTCTGGCTGCAGGTTTAGGCTCGGTCCAGATCAGGTGGTTTCGATAATGGGCAATCTGTAGGCTGTGCGCCTGACCACAACAGGCCAGCAGATGGCGAACCTGTTGCCACTCCTGTTCGGTGCGGGGCAACAGGTTAACGATGACTTTGCCAAGCGGCGTTAGCCGCTGTTGCAGGTATTGGTAGGTTTCAGGCTGAAAGAGCGGGGCCGGGCTGCCATCATCACTGAACAGATCGATCAGGATCAGGTCATATTGCATGGGATCTGTTTTCAGCCAGGCGAAGGCGTCATGACAGCAGAGTGTCGGCTGTTCTTGTTGCTGGAAAAATTGCTGATAAATGTCGATCACGGCGGCATTCAAGTCGACGGCCGTTTGCTGCACACCGGGATAGCGGTGGTGCAGCCAGCGCAGCAAATCGCCGCCACCGAGCCCCAGATGTAAGATCTGCTGCGCCTCGGCGGGTAATAGCGCTTGCAGTAGCCGCTGGTGCGGCAGACAGAGTTCGCTGGCGGCTGCATGTTGCAATACCGACTGTACTACCCCATCGAGCAGCAACCAGCGAAAGTGCTGATCTTCGCGGACTTCCAGCCATTGTTCACCCTGCCGTCGCCAGTATATCAGCAACCCATTTTGTGCGGCCGCACTGACATCAAATTCGCGAGGGGGCAACTCGTTCATTCCCGTAATGGGCCCTGTGGCCCCTGTGGTGGATAATGGATCGGTTTGGTCGGCCAGCTGGCTGCATTGCTGGCCGGTAGATGGAACGATAATTGTGGCTCCTGCAGAGCGCCGGTCAAATTGCCGAGCAATTCAGGCTTGTTCTGATCATTGAGCAGGCCAAGCTGCAAACGCCATTGCTGCTTATTCAGATCAACCCCCTGTTTTAAGGCAAGCAGATGGGTAATGGATTCAAATGCCGAGCCATCGAAATCCAGCATGCCGTGGTTGGCCTGCAACTGAACACGGACATGGTTAAAGGCGGTGTCACCACTACGCAGCTTGCCAATGAGCTGTTCAAAGGTTTGGGGTTCAGGGGCTTTCGGCGTGAGTTGATTATCCAGATAACTGTCTAAGGTCAGCCCATCGACAAACAGATCTTTAATCGACAAGGTGGCACTGCCTTGCAGCGTCTTTTCGATATCAGTCAGCGTATGCCCATTTGCCTGTAAATCGAGCGTCAGATCCGATTCGCCGGCAAAGGGATAGTGGGGCCCTAACATATCGCTGAGCTGTTCCAGATCGAATTTTTTCAGTGACAGCTTGAGTTGATGCGGAATATCCGTGGTCAGACCCCATTGTCCACTGACTGTGAAATCGGAGTTTTCCAGTTGGGTATTAAATTGTTCCAGCTGGATTTTATTGTCTGCCAGTTCAGCCTGAAATTCGGCCTTGCGACTGACCAGGGTCTGCCAGACCAGTTCCAGCCAGTCACCTTCCAGTCGGGCCTTATGATTGCTGGTGGAAAGCCCGGCGGGAGTCCAGCGTAAATCGGTCAGGAAGATATCGAGCCATTTCACAGTCAGCGGCACCGTGTCATCAAAAGAGATCACGGAGAGATGGTTGATATCCAGCCGACGCAGGTCGATCTGTAGGAACGGTTGCGCAGCCAGTACGGCACGCCAGCCCGGATGCAGTTCAGGGTGCATGTCATTAAGCTGCAGTTCATTGATGGTCAGGGTGGCAGCCGGACGATCACCTTCCAGATCGGCAGAGAATTGGCCGGAATAGGCGTTGCCATTGAACTGCATCCGCCAGTCTTGCTCACGCAGGCGGCCTTCGCCTTGCATATCCGTCAACTGAAACTGACCACTGGTGTATTCCCCCAGCTTGCCCTGATATTCAAAGGTCGGCAGTGTGCCGGGGTGCCATTGCAATTTTTCCAGCGTGCCGGAGATCTGGTTAATGGCAAAATGCTTGGACAAATCGATGGCACTGACATTTTCCAATGACACTTCATCGGCGTCGAACTGTGGCAACGCAAAGGGCAGCGCAGGCAGTGCCTGCAGATCGAGCTGCCAATTGGCCAGTTCCAGCTTCTGGAATTCCACATGATTCTTTTTCAGATCCCAGATGAATTGGGCGGCCAGCCCGCCGTGGAAGATATCGCTTTGCAGGTTATCAAATTTCAGCGTGCTGTCAGTGACGGTGCCCTGGAGCCGGGTTTTGCCAAGCGCAAAGGTGTCATGTTGCAGATGTTCCACACTGGCATCAAACGTGGCATTGGCCAGTGGAATGAGTTCTCCATCGCGGATCGGTTGCCAGTTCGCCAGATGTAAATTGCCGCCCGAGACCGCGCCGGATGACCAGCTCAGTTGCAATTTATGAATGTTGAGGTCGTCGACCTGCAATTGTCGAAAAGGTTGAGGCAGGCTTAATCCCGGCTGCCATTTGATTTGCGGATGAATGATGTCGAGATGGGCGATGTGTAATTGCCGATGCCACCAGGAACCATCAGCAATTTCGAGATAGACCTTGTCGATCTTGATATCGGGCCCCAGTGTGACGTTCTCGGCTAATACGATTTTGGGAAACAGCGGGTTGTAGCTCAGTTTACCAATAGCCAGTGGCAGCCCGGTTTGCTGTTGTACCCAGGCAACGAAGGGCCCTTTGAGATACTCGGGCTTTAATAGACCGAGTGTTATCCAGACGGTGATCACCAGCGCCAAGACGGACCAGAGAAACCAACGAAAAAGACGATGCATGAAAAAAGCCATTCAGATCACATCATTAAGGCGGATTTGTGTTCAGTGTAACGGATGATGTCAGGCTTGAGAATATTCATCGCGTTCCCCAAACCAGCGGCGGATCAGGGGTGTGACACAAGCCGGATATTGCTGGAAGATCCGTTGCGCCAGCTGCTGTACCTGCGGAATGAGCGCCTGATCGCGCACCAGATCGGCAATTTTCAGATCGGCGAGACCTGTCTGTTTGGCCCCCAGCATTTCTCCGGGGCCGCGCAGCTCCAGATCTTTCTGGGCAATGACGAAACCATCATTGCTGTCGCGTAAAACACCGAGCCGCTGCTGTGCCGTTTTCGACAACGGAGCGTGATAGAGTAAAACACAGTGCGAGGCAATGGCTCCGCGCCCGACACGGCCGCGTAATTGGTGTAATTGGGCCAGCCCGAGCCGTTCCGGATTTTCAATGATCATCAGGCTGGCATTTGGCACATCAACTCCCACTTCAATGACGGTGGTGGCGACCAGCAGATGCAGAATGCCTTCTTTGAATTCCTGCATCACCCGCTGTTTTTCGACGGGTTTCATCCTGCCATGGACCAGCCCGATATGCAGTTCCGGCAACAGTTGTTGTAATTCTTCAGCGGTATTTTCCGCGGCCTGACACTCCAGCACTTCCGACTCTTCAATCAGTGTGCAGACCCAATAAGCCTGACGTCCTTCCAGACAGGCCTGACGCACCCGTTCAATCACGGTTTCACGGCGGCTATCCGGCAAGGCGACGGTCGTGATCGGGGTTCGTCCCGGCGGCAACTCATCAATGATCGATGTATCCAAATCGGCGTAAATGGTCATCGCCAGCGTGCGTGGGATCGGTGTGGCGGTCATGATCAGCTGATGCGGATACACGCCATCCTGTGCTCCTTTCTCACGTAATGCCAACCGCTGATGCACACCAAAACGGTGTTGTTCATCCACAATGACCAGCAATAGGTGTTGAAATTCCACCTGTTCCTGAAAGACGGCGTGGGTGCCCACCACCATTTTGACCTGTCCGGAGCGAATGGCCGCTAATTGCTGTTCACGCGCTTTACCTTTCACCTTGCCAGCCAACCAGCCGGTTTCAATCCCCAATGGCGTGAGCCAGTTGCTGAAGTTGTTGGCATGCTGTTCCGCCAACAGCTCAGTGGGGGCCATCAGCACCACTTGCCCTCCGTGCGCGATGACCTGCAATGCGGCCAGCGCGGCCACCAGGGTTTTACCGGAGCCGACATCGCCCTGCACCAGCCGCATCATCGGATGCGGGCGCGTGAGATCTTGGCTGATTTCATTGACGACCCGTTGTTGTGCGCCGGTCGGTTTAAACGGCAAACGGGCCAATAACTGTTCGCATAACGACCAGTTGGTGGCCAGCGGACACGCCTGATGTTGCTGCGCGCTGTAGCGCAGTTGCAGCACGGTGAGGTGATGTGCGATCAATTCTTCCAGCGCCAGCCGTTGTTGTGCCGGATGCTGACCATTTTCCAGTTGTGCCAGCGAGACATCAGGTGGCGGACGATGCAGTAACAATAACGCTGCACTCAGACTGAGCTGACGTGGATAGAGGCCTTCTGGTAATAACTCTTTTACGCCATGTTCTTGCAGCAAGTGCAAGGCCTGTTCGGTCAGATTGCGTAACGAAGCCTGCCGTAAGCCTTCGGTTGTCGGATACACCGGGGTCAGTGTGGCGGCCATTTCCAGCGGCGCATCCTCTTCCTGCAGCTTGTATTCCGGATGAACGATTTCAAAGCCGTGCAGACCCCGCTTAATTTCGCCAAAACAGCGAATGCGGCGACCGGGCGTCAGTGCATTTTTCTGTCCGGCGGTGAAATGAAAGAAGCGCAAGGTCAGCGAGCCGCTACCATCACTGATGCGGCACAACAGCATACGGCGCTTGCCCTGCTGAATGTCACAACTCTGGATCACCCCTTCGGTGGTACAGGCATGGTCGGCCCTTAATTCGGCAATCGAATAGAGGCGCGTGCGATCTTCATAACGCAGCGGTAGATGGAACAGCAGATCCTGCACAGTATGCAGCCGCAGATGCGTTAGCTTTTCTGCCACTTTGCTGCCGACACCCTTGAGCATCGAAATCGGGATCGCGGAGAGTTCCATGGAAGCCTCTGATACTGTGAATTTATCCAGATATTATCAAGAGGATATGGCAGGGGCAAATCGAGACAGGAAATAAAAAAGAAATTTTCATTTTGAAAATTCAATGTTTATTTATAGGCCTATTTTAGGTACTGAATCGATGATTCATTTTTATTTTGTCATGAAAACGGGCCATTTTTCGATTGTATATTGAGGTCAGAGGATTCCTTTGTGGTTTTGTTTGTGTCTTTTGAATCTGTTTTAGGCATGTAAATCATTGCTAACCTCCTTTGTGGAGTTGAATGAGTTTATTTCAGGTGGTTTTCAAATTAAAAACGCTACTTGCATCACAATGTGAAAATCAAAATGTGCAAATGTTCGTTCATTGTGAAAATATTAATGTGCAGGTTACATGAAACACCCCGTTCATCATCGTAGTCTGTACTGAACTGCACATCATGATCTTTGAGCTGTTTGATGTGTCCCTTCACTGATGGAATCAAATTGAGGAATACGTCATGGATTTAGTAATTCATGCAGCGGAATGGTTTATCGGGCTATTCCAGAAAGGCGGTGCGGTGTTTGTCAGTATGGTGACAGGCATTCTGCCGTTGTTGATCTCGCTGATGGTAGCGATGAACGCCTTGATCCGGTTTATCGGCCAAGAGCGGGTTGAACGCATGGCACAAAAATGTGCGGGCAACCCTATCTCTCGCTATCTGATCTTACCGGTTGTCGGCACGTTTGTGTTTATGAATCCCATGACCTTGAGTCTGGGACGTTTCTTACCGGAACGGTATAAACCGTCTTACTATGCGGCGGCGTCTTACAGTTGCCATTCAATGAACGGTCTGTTTCCACATATTAATCCAGGCGAGTTGTTCGTGTATTTAGGTATTGCCAATGGTCTGACTACGCTGCATCTGCCGTTGGCTCCGCTGGCGATCAGCTATTTGTTTGTTGGTATGGTCTCTAATTTCTTCCGTGGCTGGATCACTGATTTTACGACCGCTTTTGTCGAAAGACAGCAGAACATCCGTCTCAGTACCGAAGTACATATGCACACTAACTAATCAGGCTCAGGAGCAGACATCATGGCAAATGCATTGTATATCACCAAAGGAAATGGTGGCTGGGGCGGCCCTTTGACAATCCCAGTGGATAAGAACAAAAAGGTCCTTTATATCACCGCGGGTACACGTCCTGACATCGTGGACCGTATGGTGGAATTGTCAGGCATGGAAGCGGTTGATGGCTTTAAAACCTCCGTTCCTGATAATGAAATCGCCGTTGCGGTGATTGATTGCGGTGGCACATTACGCTGCGGTCTGTATCCGAAAAAACGGATACCAACCGTAAACATCCATTCCACCGGCAAAAGCGGCCCGATGGCGGACTTTATTGTCGAAGACATTTATGTCTCCGGCGTTCGCCCTGATAACATTACGGCCAGTGTACAAGGTACCGCCACACCGGCGCCAACCATGCAGCACACATATAAAGAAGAGCCACGTCAGTATGACAGCAGCAAAAAGCTGAGTGAACAAAGCGATGGCCTGCTGGCGAAGATCGGGATCGGCATGGGCTCCGTCATGGCCACCTTCTTTCAGGCTGGGCGTGAAACGATCGATACGGTCTTGAAATCGATATTGCCATTTATGGCTTTCGTTTCGATGTTGATTGGGGTGATTATTGCGTCTGGATTCGGTGATGTCATTGCACATGCGTTGATTCCACTGGCAAAAAGCCCAGTTGGTTTGATTACGCTGGCGTTGATTTGCTCATTCCCATTCTTATCACCTTTCCTTGGCCCTGGCGCGGTGATTGCGCAAGTTATCGGGGTTTTGGTAGGCACTCAGATTGGCATGGGCAACATTCCACCCCATCTGGCATTGCCAGCCCTGTTTGCGATCAATGCACAAGCGGCCTGTGACTTTATCCCTGTGGGGTTAAGTCTGGCTGAAGCGAAACCAAAAACTGTCCAGATTGGCGTACCGTCTGTGCTGTACTCCCGGTTTTTAACCGGCGCCCCTACAGTATTGCTGGCTTGGTTTGCATCTTTCTTTATCTATCAGTAATAGCAGTAATAGAAGTCGAGGATTGAGATGACTATGTTATACCGTACCCAAGTGACTCATATCGGTGAGTATGCGGCAGATGCCCTGAGTGACAATATGATGATCCTATTTAACGATAACGCACCCGCTGATGTTGCAGATTATTGCTTCATTCATCCGGCTGCCGAGTTGAATGGCGAGATCAAGGCGGGGGGGCAGTTTGTGCTCGGCGCGTCACGTTATCTGATCACGGCGGTGGGGGATGTGGTTAATCCGAACCTTGCAGAACTCGGTCACATCACCATTCGTTTTGATGGTGGTGCACAGGCTGAATATCCAGGCACCGTACATGTTGAAGGGAAATGCCCTGATGAATTGGTGCTGGGTACAGAAATTAGATTTGAACTGAATAACTAAAACTCACTGCCCCCTCTGCAACATATGAGTTGGCGCTCGTTGCAGGGGGGAGCGAGACTTGCAATTAAGGAGATTAACATGTCAAAAGTGGCATTGGTAGTTGGTGGCGGTCGCAACTTAGGGGCATTTCTGTGTCATGGATTGGCAGCAGCCGGATATAAAGTGGCGGTTGCCGATTTAGACGGACAGAATGCCCAAGAAACGGCGGCAGCGATTGCCGAGCAGTTCGGGACAGACAATGTCATGGCTGTGCAGGCAAATTCCACCGATGAACAAGATGTTGAGCGTATGGTTGGCGCGATTGATGATCGTTTCGGTCGTATCGATCTTATGGTGTATAACGCCGGTGTTGCACAGGCTGCCAGAATCGACGCTTTCCCTCTGGATGCCTGGAAACGTTCTATCGAAGTTAATCTGACCGGTTATTTCCTGTGTGCCCGGGCCGTTTCAAAAATCATGATGCGACAGAATTTTGGCCGGATTATCCAGATCAATTCCAAATCCGGTAAAGTCGGTTCAAAACATAATTCCGGTTACTCTGCCGCAAAATTTGGCGGGGTTGGCCTGACGCAATCTCTGGCACTGGATCTGGCTGATTACAACATTACCGTGCATTCGCTGATGCTGGGCAATTTGCTGAAGAGCCCGATGTTCCAGTCTCTGTTACCGCAATACGCGAAGAAACTCGGTATTCCGGAAGATCAGGTAGAACAGGTCTATATCGATAAAGTGCCGCTGAAACGGGGTTGTGATTATCAGGATGTTCTGAACGTGCTGAAATTTTATGCCAGTGAAGAGGCCAGCTACTGTACCGGTCAATCTATCAATATCACCGGTGGACAGGTGATGTTCTAATTAAATTGTTTCGTTCAGGGTTAATAGGATCCCGGTTCAGCTCCTGAGGATGCCTGTTATGTTGGCAGTGTTTTTTACACTGCCTTTTTTCCATCAACGAGGTGAAAAATGGATACGACTTATACGCTGATTATTTGTGCCGTGATTGCCTGGAGTTTGCAAATTGTGACCGGTTTTCTACAGATGCGTGCATTTAACCGCATGTTGCAGACGATGAGTTTGAAAGGCATTGTGAAAATTGGAAAAACCTCATCTCGCTGGAAACCACGAACTTTGGTTGTGTTAGCACATGATGAAAATGAGGTGATTGTTGATGCCAGTATCATGAAAGGCATCACCATTTTTGCCAGACCCAAAGCTTTATCCGCGATCATCCATGCTCGGCTCCCTTTATCAGAGACAATATTGACCGGGCTGGATTCTGCGACACGGGAAGCAATAACCTGCGCTTTATCAACAAAATGATAATTCAATAATGCTAATTCTTTCATTTTGAAAATCTCCGTGTATCTTTAATGTGGTTTATTTATACAGAGAGCCTGATATGAGCGTTGAAATTCGTCGGGAAATGTTAGTCCGTTATTTACGGGAACATGGCAGAACGGCTGTTAATGATTTGGCGACACACTTCAACATCACGGGCGCTACCGTACGCAGTGATTTACGTCAGTTAGAACAGAGCAATTTGGTTACCAGACGTTATGGCGGTGCGGAGGCGGTGACTCAGCCAGTGGCTGAAGATCGCACTATGGATGAAAAAACGACGCTGAATCAGAACATCAAACAACGGATTGGTGCAAAAGCGGCAGGCTTGGTTCACGATGGTGAATCGATCATTTTGGATAACGGTAGCACCACGTTACAGATGGTGCCATGGCTGGTCGAACGGGTGGCATTGACCTTGATGACCAACAGTTTACTGATCATGAATGAGGTGGTTTCCCGCGATAGCAACATGACTTTGCTGATGCCGGGTGGTACTTATCGTAAACGTTCTTCGTCCTTTCACGGCGGGTTGGCTGAACAGGCGTTCCGATCTTTCACCTTTGACAAATTGTTTATTGGTGCCGATGGCTTTGACATCGAACAGGGAACCACCACGTTCAATGAGGCGTATCAGGTCAGTCAGGCCATGTGTCAGGCCGCAAAACAAATCATTGTCGTGACCGACTCTACCAAGTTTGGCCGTAAGACCCCTAACGTTGTGGTTCCTATCAGTAAAATCGATATTGTCATTACCGACCAAGGTATCAGTGAATCTGATAAGGCGGCGTTGGAGCAGCGAGGCATACAGGTTTTGCTGGTTTAGTGGTGGGCAACATTTGAAATAGCATCCCAGATATAAAAAGAAATTCATATCAATAGGTTGCTATTTCAGATTGTCATAATTATTTGTCTTTTTAATACTGTTTTTCAGTAATAAAACTCACTCATAGCCAAGTTGCGCCATCACGGGAAGGCAACCGGCAATCAATTGATGCTGTAACTCCGGTGCGATCTCGGTTTTGCCGCTTCCCACAATGCCTTTTCTGAAAAAAGGCGCCGTACTTTTATCCAGCCGTTCACGGAAACCGGTCGTTTGCTCTTGTTTCTGTAAATTGCTAAAGCTGCTTTGTTCAATCGCCAGCTGTAACTGCTCTTTGGCAAATGACATCCCCATTGCGCTAAACAGGGCATCAAATGCCGTTAATGGGTCTTTCCTCAGATCTTCATAACGCACCCGATAAACCGGATAGGGAATGCTTTCATCCATCCAGCTTAAGGTGTGTGCATTCCATGAACCATGATTTTCCGGCAATCGGCGTTTATCTTTGGCGAGCTTATGCTGATTTTTAGTAGTTAAATCAGGCGTCAACATCGCGGTTAAGCCTTCTTCATGCGTCATCCCAAAATGTTTACTGTAGGAAGGCAATACATCCAGTGGATGGCGCACAATATGGATGACGCCTTGAACCCGCTCAGGTGGAAATATGTATTGCCCATCCTGATTTTTCCGCAGCATGTCGTGTGTTTTCAGAAATACTGTATCCGTTTCATTATCAAGCGCGAGACGATAAAAATCGGGAAGAAAACAATCGGTCGTTTCACGAGTCAGGTCGCTTGCTTCCCACGGCATTAGCTGGTCAAAGGACATACGTTTGTCGCATTTAAACCCGCCAACCAGAATGTCATTGATCGATACCGGTGCTTTTTCTGGAAACAGCAGATTCGATAGCAAAATACGTAGCCAGGTATTGCCGGATTTCGGATAACTCGCCAGCAGTATCATCTTATTCATCGTGAAAATGTTCCTCGATCACTTCTGCCACATGTTGCGGGGTCATGGTCGTCTCAATCACGAACCGATATACCGGGCAATGGTGAGCGATATGGGCTGCAAACTTAAAATGAGCGGCTGCTTTGCCTAACCCATTGATCAACGCCGGGCGGAAGGTGTGCATTCTGGTTAAACCAAAGATCTCGCCGCCCTGTACCGTTTGCCAGCCAAATGTCAGTTCGGGCTCGTCTTTGAGTGGACGCACCAGTTCTACTATGGCCAGCACTGGTAAGGTAGTTTGCCAGGTTGGTGCCGGCCAGAGATATTTATTTTTAGGGCCGAACGACAGGCTGAGTGCTGGGGTATCAACCGCCAGTTTATCGCAGCTATCCGGCCATAGCCGGATGGACTGACTGGCAGGATGAACCATCAGTTGGTCATCATCTAGCGTGAGCCGGCTGATATCATCATTCAGGAGCGACCAACCATTCTGACAGAGTGCCGCTGCCGTGGTGGATTTTCCAGTACCGGAATGGGCACAAATAAGAATGGCACCATCCAAGCCTGATTTCGTGAGGGCGGCTGCATGTAAAGGCAGTTCATTCCGTTGTAAACACAGCGCTGCGTATGGGGTGGATAACAGAAAATGTTGCAATACCAATGGGTCAAAATCTTCTTTTAACGGGAAGGTTTTAATGGTTGTGCCATCGACGACGGTAAATTCGGCGATCGAGGGAATGCGTATCCACATGGCATTTTCTTTCATTTGCCAGTGCGTTTGTTCGTGGCGATAGGGGCCGGATAACGGTTCAGACTCCGCAATCAGCGTAATATCGCAATCGGTAACAGGTAAAGTAAACACAGAAATTTCCTCAATCGCTGAGCGTGGCTTGCCACTGTTGCTGCGCATTTTCGATAAACAGGCAGATATCAAAGAGACGGTGTAACGAGCTGGCCGTCAGGCGTTCGCCAAGCGCGGATGTCTGCCGCATTAGCGATGCATCGATGGCTGTGATATCAAATAATTGCTTAATCGCATGATGTTCCCGCAACCGCTGCCAGGTTTCGAGATAACGGGTTTTATCCCGCATGATCCAGTAGCCTTCATCCGGAGCTTGTTCGCCGCGCCGAGTGCGCCAGCGAATGCTGTCAGGCACTAAGCCATCCCCCAGTAATCGGGCTGGCAATCGTTCAAAACCAAGGCCGACGAAGGCTTCTGGTGGGTAAGTCAGTAGCTGTTCAATTAAGGCTCGATCTGCGAACGGGTCAGTCATTAAGACTCCGAATTGTTGCAGGAAATCAGGTTTATAGACCGGCGTTTCCCGTAATAAAAAATCGCAGCGATCCTTCCATTCAAAGGTAGGTTTGGTTGGCCAGACAAAATCAATCTTGTTACGCCACGGTGTAGCGAGCCAGGCAGGCATTAATCCATCGGGGGTCACCGTTTTTCTGTTGAGTTGACGCTTGAGCAGTGGCGTCAGACCACTGAGATGTGAGATTTGTTTTGCAAAATGGCCAATGGAGCAAGGTGTTTGTGCAACCAGATGCTGCCATGCCCAGCGCCAATGACCTTGCGGGATCAGGCGGGCTAAGCCACCCGTTCCGGCATAGCTGAGCGAGGCATTGCCTTTACCTCCGGTCAAAATAATTCGTTGTGACTGCGCGGCAGCAGACCCGGCAATCGCCTGTAACCACCAACAATTGGCCGTGTTGCGAACAGGCGTCCAGCTGGCGGCATGTTGTGCTGATAAATGATTCAGCAGGCAAGATTCATGGTTCTGGATACGGATATGCCGGATATTGGGGTGTAATGCGGCTAACTCTTCGGTTAACAACCACTCATCTGCATCCCAGTTCGGGCGTCGATACAGATGGTCATGCGGACTGGCCGGTGAGGAGGTATAGCTGACCAGTTCTTTGTGCTCACGCGCCAAAAAATCAGCGGCATAGGCGGTGGCGAGTGACGAGTCGAGCCCTCCCGACAGTGTACTGGCGACGTTTTGGCTGGAGCGCAGCAATGATTTCACCACCGATTCAAAGGCCGGTTTCAGGGCCGCACTGTAATCTCTGGGATCGCGATAATAAATCGAATGCTGTTGCGGCGGTTGCCACCAGCAGGTGAGCGTTTGGTTTCCGTGAACATCTAATGTCAGCACATGGCCGGCGGGAACATGCTGGATGCCCTGCCAGGGATCGGACTCAGGAAAGCGAGCGGTGAGCAGGGTTAATAACGCCATCGTATTGAGCGTTCTCAGTGCGGGAATGTGTGTCAGTAATGGTGCCCGCAATGTGCTGACCAGCAAGTTATCTCGATCTTGATAATAATAAAGGTGAGTATGTGATAGATGATCAACGGCAATATGCAGTGTTTGGGTACTGAGCTGCCAGGCAATGAGTGCAAAATCACCGTAGATCCGGTTCAGACCGTCTTTTCCCCATTGATGCCAGGCTTGAGCCAGTAGCTCTGTATCGCTGATGTCACTCGTGTTGCTACCTAATTCGGAGATCAAATACGGTCGATTATCCAACCGAGCAAACCCTGCAATGACCCAATCGCCGATCGTATAAGGTGCATGTTCAAAGCGATCTTCAGGTAATAGCTGATGGGGGGAGCTGATCAGATGAGTGTGCTGTTCAGCTGAGCGCCAATGTCTGACGGGACGATTGGAATGCAGTGCCGCTTGCAACTTTTCATGCTCAGATGGCAATAAAGGGGACGAGTTACGGTGAGCAAAAACCAGCATATGATTTCCCGTTATCCTTAACTTGTCGCAGTATAACATTGTTAGTTGTGATAAATTTGTAATTGAGCTGTAAATTGTGTGGCCTCAATATTTTCAAGGAGACAATGATGTTTTTAGTGCGCAATCCAGATGTACCATCGACAGAAATGAAAGGCGAACATGTAGTGATGGATCTGGTTTCCGGGAAATATTTTAGTCTGCAGGGTACGGCGGGCGTAATTTGGCAGCTGCTGAGTTCACCTCATACTGAAGCGGAATTAGTGACCAAATTGGCACAGCAATATCAACTTGATGAAGCAAATTGTTACCACGATACCCATCCCTTTCTGGAGCAACTACTCGCCAAAGGGCTGATTGTTCAGCGTGATTAAATTGCTGAAACAGGTTCGGATTTGGTGGCTGAATGCCCGTTGGGGTGTACAGCAAATCGTGCATATTTCTCCACAACGTGTTGCGCTATGGTTTGTCGTGTTGCTGTTGAATGCGGCATTACCGTTCGCCTTTCTGACGATCCTGCATCGTTTCTTACAAGTGCTGGAGCAGAAACAAACCGCTCATCTTCCGCTCTTATTGCTTGCATTGGTCGCGCTGTTATTACTGATGCCACTTATGCAACAAACCAAGCAATGGTTACACAGTCGGCTCGCAGAAAACCTGCAGGCGACGTTGCAAGACCGTTTACATCAAGTCATTCTCTCCCTGCCTTATGCTGAATTTGAACGTCCCAGCACGCATGATCGTATCCATCAGGTCAAGGCAGACATTGTGCAGCAGCCGATGTTGTTGCTGGAACACAGCGGATTGTTAGTGCAATCCATCTTGTTCATCATGGTAATGACGGGGTCGCTGGCTATCTGGCGGCCTGAGTTGCTGCTGAGTCTGGGCGGTGCGACATTGATGATGCTCTTGCTGGGCGGCTATCAGTCATATCGACGGGTGATGGCACAGCGTCAACTGGCCAGATTGCAGCGGCAAGCTTTTTATCATAGCCATGTGATGACCGATCGGCAGTTCGCTGCCGATGTTCGTCTTTTCGGGCTGGCTGATTTTTTCCGACAACGCTTTTTAAGTGCGCAAACAGCCGTACACCAATTACAAACCACATTGGATGCAGAACAATGGCGTTTTGCCATTTTGTCCTCTTTTCTGCTGATTAGCGGGCTGTTGGGGTGCGGTTATTTCCTCTATAGCGATTGGCTGGCCGGGCAGTTATCGCTGGCCGATATTGTCATTGCGGTACAGTCATTGTGGCTTGGTAGCAGAATGCTAAGCCAACTGGTCGAAAGTGCCGTCAAAGTGGCCAGAGCCGGTTTGTTCCTCGGCGATGTCAGGCAATTCCTGCAACATTTTGTTCAGCCAGATGAAACCACGACGCCGATTATTCGCCATCCTGCTGTCGCATTGGCAGAAAACCGGTCACCAGCTATTGTGTGTCGCGATGTCTGTTTTGCTTACAGCCAACATGGAGCTCCGGTCGTCAATCATCTGAATTTGCTGATCCCAACCGGGCAGATCTGCGCCATCATGGGCAGCAACGGGGCGGGGAAATCGAGTTTGCTGAAGCTGATGTCGGGTCTGTATCAACCAACACGCGGGCAGATTCTGTTAGAGGGAGTGGATATCACATCTTTTTCCGCAGAAGATATTCGCAGTCGTATCAGTTGCATGATGCAGGATGCGGCACATTTTCAGGCGTCGCTTGCAGAAAACATTGTCGTTGGTAAAGCTTTGGATAACGCTCGGCTGGAGTGGGTGTTGCAGACGGCGGGTGCCGATGAAGTGGCTGCAAAATTGCCTAATCAAGAACAAACCCTGCTCGGGCGGTTATATCAGGGAACCGAGTTGAGCGGTGGTGAATGGCAGCGAATTACGCTGGCGCGAGCCCTCTATCATGATGCTGCCATCGTGTTACTGGATGAACCAACCAGTGCCTTGGATGGCTGGTCAGAAAAAGATTGGTTTGCCCGGTTACGGACATGGGCGAATGGACGAACCGTGGTCGTTGTCACGCACCGGGTGACAACGGCCATGCAGGCTGACATGATCCATATTATGCATGAAGGGCAGATAGTGGAGAGTGGCGACCATCAGCAACTGATGGCTCTTAATGGTTTCTATCAGGCCGCCTGGTCTCATCGAAATGAGTCTCATGCAGAAAGGGATAACGCGCAATAACCTGATACGCCTCTATCGGCCCGCCTAACACCACTTCATCGCTTACAGTGATCCAGGCATGAGCGGCGAATGCTGTCTGCTGATCGCGTTTGACCCCGATAAACAGGGTATGTGCGGTTGATTGACGTTGCAGCAATTCACTGAGCGTTAAGGCTTGCTCCAGACAAAGTGCTCGCCACCAAACCAGCGATGCCATCTGCTGTATTCGTCGCACTAATGGCTTGATTTCAAATTGATTAACTGATGAATCGCGGGCTGGCAGTGGCACAACACGAAACAGTTGCTGCGATGATTGATATTTGGTTTTCAGCCGCATTTTGGCGAGCAACAGCACAATGAGACACACTTGATATTGTGCGCCTCGCGATAAGCGGAGAAAGCGCCATAAACGGGAACAACGTAAACAGGAAAAAAAAGAGGTCATGAATAATTACATCCCGTTAGTGACCATGCAGCTGGGTACGAGTCTTAATCCAGCGACAGAGCAGACGAGGCAGACGCAACCAGGGATAGAGCCATTGCCAGCCCTTCGTAAATTGCAAAGCTTCAATATCGTCAGGGGCATAAAGACTACGATAAAGCCAGGAAAGACACTGTTCTTTCATTGTGTAACGTTGATACAGGCAACGCTGATAGCGCAAAATTCGGAATCGGTGTGAAAGAGGAAACTTGTCCGTCACCTCAGGGTAATTACCCTCCGATAAAAAACGCATCGCTTCATTGGCCAGAAACCGGGCCTGTTTTGTTTCTGTGAGCAGTAAGCTGCCGAGATCCGGCAGCGATAGTTGCGGGTATAACCACGCCATGATTAACAACACTTGCACGATTTGATCTTGCATATTGAGCTTTTGAATCAACAGCTTACTTTGTTGCCAGATAGACGGGTTCCGCTCATGGATCGCAATGATATCGCCCAACCATTTTAGCCGGAACCAGTGATGTCGGGCTCCATGCGCAATCAGGTACAAAAACTCATCCGGTGAAACCTGATTGGCTGGAAAGGGATGTTGCCATTGCGATTCTAATGAAGGTGAAAACACAGGCTCTATGCGCCAATGCAACTCGACTATCACACGATTCATGGGGTGCTGAAAGGTCAGGTGCCAGAAGTGACGTTCGATCAGCTTATGTTGTGCCGGGTCGCGGGCAAAGGCTTCTTCTAATTCAAAGCCCAGTGAGATCAATAACTCTGTGGCCGCCCATAAATCGGCAGGGGCAACCAGCAGGTCAAGATCTTTACTGTGCCGATAGGCCGGGTCATGGTAAATCCGCTGGCTGAGAGCCGGGCCTTTGAGTGTCGATAAGGCGATATCAGCAGCCTGAAAGTCCTGTGCAATGATCCTGCTTTGTGCCATCAGTTGGAGCTGGCTACAGGTTTGTTGCTGCGCCTTTTGTTGGAGCTGTGACCAGAACGATCCAAACAATATATTACCTGTTTCATCATCAATAAGCCGGGCTGCCAGCCCCCACAGACGGTGAGCCTGAATAGCCTGCCAGTTTGCGGCATGCGAAACAGTCTGCGCGGTTAGTTGTTTTAACCGGGTTTGCTGTTGCATCGGATCAACGCTTTGCCAGCAGCATAAAGCGGCCAATTGTAATGAGATCGAGGTCATGGTTGGGGCTGTGATTGAATCATTCCATTAACATCGATATTACAATTTCTCAGAAAAAGTGTCATAGTTATCCGCGTTATTTGAAAATATATTGCAACTGGTTGGTTCTGGAGGGAAAAAAATATGAATACACAAAAACAGGATATTGAAGCAGTCAATCAGGAAACTCAATGGCAGGCACCGAAACTGGTGGAGTTGGGGGAGATTACGAGTAGTACCCTGAATAACATTTTTCCAGGTGCTGATGCTCCGTCAAATATGTCATAGCCTAGTGTTTTTATTCAACTGCAGCTGCACCAGCTCGCAATTGGTTTTCAACAGCTGCAATTGCGTATCGGAGAGCTGTAGCTGGTCGCGCATTTGAAGCGGAATGTCGGCGGCCTGTTTTTTTAATGCTTTCCCTTGTTCGGTCAGCGTTAAGACGCGCAGCCGTTCATCCTGCTCACTGCGTTCCCGCCGCAGCAGACCTTTCACTTCCAGCCGTTTCAGCAGTGGGGTCAGCGTGCCGGAGTCGAGAAAAAGTTGCTCCCCCAGTTGTTTGACACTGACGCCATCCTGCTGCCATAACACCAGCATCACCAGATATTGCGGATAAGTTAGATCGAGCTGATCCAGCAATGGCCGGTAGGCGCGCACAATGGCATTGCTGGCGCTGTACAGCGCAAAGCAGAGCTGGTTATCGAGCAAGAGCAGATCAGCAGGTTTTTCAGCAGACATAATCAATTGCGCACAATGTATTTATCTAGATTATATGTAATTTTTGGCTATTGCCTATGGAGAAAACGTAGTCAGCAGGCAGAAAAAGAAAACGGCCAGCAGGTGCTGACCGTTTGAGCTGATGAACAGGGAAATGATTACCAGCCTTTGACGACGCCACCGTTAAACAGTTCAACGGCTTTCTTGTAAACGGCTTCATCCTGATAGGCTTTCACAAAGTTTTTCACTTTTTCATCATTCTGATTGTTTTCACGGGCCACAATCAGGTTCACATACGGTGAATCTTTGTCTTCGACAAACAGGCCATCACGGGTTGGCTGCAGATTCACCTGCGAGGCATACACGGTATTGATGATCGCCAGATCAACATCTTCCAGTGCACGTGGCAGCTGAGCAGCTTCCAGCTCAACAATTTTCACTTTCTTCGGATTTTCAACGATATCCAGCACAGTTGCTGTCAGACCAGAACCCTCTTTCAGTTTCAGCAGACCCTGTTTTTGCAGCAGCAGCAGTGAACGGCCCAGATTAGTTGGGTCATTTGGTACGGCGATCTGTGAACCTTCTTTCAGCTCGCTGATGTTTTTGATTTTCTTAGAGTAGCCTGCGATTGGATAGACGAAGGTGTTACCCACTGCCACCAGTTTGAAGCCTCGATCTTTGATTTGCGAATCCAGATACGGTTTATGCTGGAAGGCGTTGACGTCGATGCTGCCATCGTTCAGTGCAACGTTTGGTGTTGCGAAATCGCTGAACTGTACGATTTCAACTTCCAGACCGAATTTCTGCTTAGCAATTTTGGCCGCTTCTTCAGCTACCTGAGTTTCTGCACCTGCGATGGCGCCGACTTTCAGGTGGTTGTCTTTTTTCTCTCCGCAACCGGTTAAGGCGATCCCGATAATGGCGGCACTTAAAATCGCTTTGCTGAATAAATTCATGGTTTACTCCTTGTTTTCATGATGACTGCGCCACCATCGGCAACAGCGTTTTTCTTTTTTTACAATGATTTGTTTTAGCGATGGTCAACACGTTTGACTAAACGCTCACCGACGCTTTGGATCAGTTGGACCAGCACGACCAGAATGGCCACCGTGATCAGCATGATGGCCGGATCAAAGCGTTGGTAACCATAACGGATACCGACATCACCGAGCCCGCCACCACCGATGGCACCGGCCATCGCCGAGTAGTTCACCAGTGCGACCAGCGTGATCACGACGGCATTCAGAATGCCGGGCAGGGCTTCCGGTAACATGACCTTGCGGATGATCTGGCGATGAGTCGCCCCCATCGCTTGGGCTGCTTCAATCAAACCGGCCGGGATCTCCATTAACGCACCCTCGACCAGACGTGCCAGAAACGGGATCGCGCCAATCGCCAGCGGGACAATCGCCGCGTTGGTGCCGATACTGGTGCCGATGATCAGTCGGGTCAGCGGAATAATTGCGACCAGCAGAATGATGAACGGCACGGAACGGCCCACGTTGACAATGGTGCCTAATACCTTGTTAAACGCGGGATGGGCTGAAATCTGCCCGGGTTTGGTAATGTGCAGCGCAATACCGAGCGGTACGCCAAGCAGCGTGCCGAACAATGCCGAGGCAAACACCATCCACAGGGTTTCACCCAGTGCTTGCAGTAACAACTCATGCATGCTGCTGAACATAGCCCACTACCTCAACGTCTATTTGTTGTTGCTTCAGGTAAGCGATGGTGTGCTGTTGCGCGTTCGCTTCACCTAACAATTCCACCAGCAGGAAACCAAAACGGGAATGTCCGATCTGTTCAATGCTGGCACTTAAGATATTGACATCAATCCCAAACTGGCGGCTGGCATGGGAAATCGCCGGGGTATCAATGCTGTTGCCACTGAAACCTAAGCGCAGCAGCGGGATCAAGCCGTCAGCTGGTGTTTTTTGTAGCCGTTCACGATACGGAACCGGGATCTCCAGATGCAGGCTGGAGCGGACAAACTCTTTCGCCAGCGGCGCCTGCGCATGGGCAAAGAACCAGCCCACTTCACCCTGTTCAATGATCTGTCCCTGATCGAGCAGCGCCACCGAGTCGCAAATGCTCTTTACCACGCCCATTTCATGCGTGATCAGCAGGATGGTGATACCTAGTTTCTGGTTGATCTCTTTCAGCAGCGCCAGGATCGATTGCGTGGTCTGCGGATCGAGTGCCGATGTGGCTTCATCGCACAGCAGCACCTTCGGTGCCGGACCCAACGCGCGTGCAATCGCCACCCGTTGCTTCTGGCCACCGGACAGTTGTGACGGATAGGCCTTGGCCCGGTGGCTTAAGCCAACCAGTTCCAACAGTTCGGTAACGCGAGCCGTTATTTTTTCTTGCGGCCAGTTGGCCAGTTCCAGCGGCAGTGCCACGTTATCAAACACGGTACGCGATGAGAGCAGATTAAAATGCTGGAAAATCATGCCGATATTACGGCGCGCCAGCGTCAGGGCCTGCGCATCCAGCGTCGTCAGATCGACGCCATCGACCTCCACGCGGCCTTGTGTCGGGCGTTCCAGTAAATTGACACAACGGATCAGGGTACTTTTCCCGGCACCTGATGCACCAATCACACCCACAATTTGGCCGGCAGGTACATCGAGTTCGATACCTTTCAGCGCGTAAAAGGCGTTTTTCCCTTCGCCATACACTTTTGACAGGGCAGATAACTTAATCATAAGGGAACCGTAATTTACTCAAATATCCACTTAAAAGCGGTGGTCATAGAAAATAAGACTGAATAGCGGTTTGCTGTCAGGAGTTCATGCTACGAGTCATTCGCGGGCATGTCAACGGACATTTGGATGTTTAGACGTCTAAAATCAGAAATCGATATGCAAAAATCAGATATAGACAATGGAGGGTTCCGTCCGTTATCAGAACGGAACCCGTCTATCTTATCGACGCTGCGACAGAAACTCCCGCCATGCGGCCGGCAGATGACGTTGTAACTGGTGTTGGATCTGCGCTTCATGTCGTTGCCAGAGCAGGCCAAGCCAGATAATGCCTAATCCAATCAGCGATAGCACAAACGGGAAGATCAGGCTGTCTTTAAACAGATCCCACGCCAGATAACCGAGATAACCCGTGACACCCATCCCGCCAAATACGGCAAATACCCGACGGCCGATCATGCCGCCAGTGATAATCAGGCCCAGATTGATCAGACAATAGATAAATTTGTTGAGCTCACTGTCGGAATGCTGCATCGACAGCCCGCCCCAGAATGCCATCAGACCGAATAGATAAATCCACCAGGCAAAATCCAGCGTATGACGGCTGCGCCAGTCGACGTAAAAGGCCAGCCCCAGCATCAACAGACCAACGGCCATGGAGACTTGTTCGCGGCGGTGCCAGCTATAGTCGCTATCCTGAAACAGAAACGGGGTCAGATCCATACTCAGATACCACAGTACCACCGCCAGCGGCATGACCATAAAAGGTAAGCGGTAGCGCCATAACAGAATGGCGCCGAACAGCAGCGTACCCAGCTCCATCATCAGCCAGCGCCAGTCAATATAACGGTGAAAATCGCGATATTCAGTATGCCGAGCGCCATCCCAGTATCCCAGATGAGCCTGCAGGCCATAAATGGCCAGCGGCACCATGGTCACGGCCAGTGCCGCCAGTAACCCGGCTGGGATCGGTTGTCGCTGATGCCATAACAACCAGTCGGCCACCAGACAGGCCGCAACGCCATAACCACAGGCAATCAGAAAAATGCCGATCCCGCCGAATGCATTCCAACCCAGCGTCATGAACAGACTCATGGCCGCCATGGCGATCAGCCCGCCCAGATAAAACAGGATATGTGTGGCACGAAAGGACGCACTGTCTGCGGGCAGGTTCTGCAGATAATGCCAGAGCGGGGTCACTTGCTCCGGCGTTAATAATCCCTGCTGACAGGCTTGCTGCAAATGCCGTTGTTTCAGTTCCATGAATGTGTCCCTCCGGACAATGGGTGCTGCCTGATAGTGAGTATAACGTGACTGGCGTAGTTAAGCGGGTATAAGGTTAGTTCACCTTTATAAATAGCATGTTACACTCGAACGTCTGTAATCAGGTATCGGTATTAAAGCGAGATGGGCCAGCCGTGACATGAAAGGATTCCCGCTGTTTCGACGACAAATCACGAATGTGACGACGGTGAGCATCATGCTCTTGCCCGATCAGATCCTGCTTGCGATCTCGGGTCAGCCGCCGCGTTTCATCACCAAGACGATCCCGTTGGGGGAATCCTGGTCGCAGGTGTTGGCTGAGTTGTTCCGTGAACAAAAGTTGCAACACAGCCAGGTCCGGGTAGTGTTGGATAGCAGCCAATATCAGCAATTGTCTATCGAACGGCCCGATCTTCCAGAGGAAGAGTTAGCGGGCGCGTTGCCGTGGGCCATCAAAGATTTTACCAGTGAACCGGTGACACAATTGGCGATTGATTATTACGATGCGGCGGCAAATCCATCGGCCCGGCCGCGTCTGCAGGTGATTTGTACTCCGAAACAGCGTATCAAAGAGTGGGTCAAGACCTTACAACCGATGGCAACACTGGAGTCAGTCAGCATCGATGAACTGGCACTGGCGGCTTTATTTGGTCGTGAGTCTAGGGTCGACGTCTTACTTTACCAACTTCCGGGACATGAACCGCACTTACTGGCGGTGTATCAGGGGCGGCTCTGTTTTAGCCGTGCCTTACGGGGTTTTCTGCCGCTGGTGCAACAATCGGCAGACCAATGGCCGGATGATTTGCTCGATCATTTAATGCTAGAGATGCAACGCTCTTTTGACTATCTGCTGAGCCAGCTAAAACTACCCGAGGTGGCCACCATTCATGTCGCCGCCGGTATCGATGATCCGGCAGCATTATTGCGTCCGCTGCATCAGCATTTTGGTATTCCGGCCAAATGGCTGGCGAATCCGTCGGTGCTGGTGGGCTTGGAGTTCCTGCCCGTCTACGGTGCTTTGCTGGAGCAGACATCGGCATGAAAACACGCATCAATCTCTATCTGGACGAATTGCATCCGCAGCGACAATGGCTGAGTTTATCTCAGCTGGTCGGGGCTTGGGGTGGTTTGCTGCTGTTGTTGTTAGCCGGTGGCGGAGCGATACAGTATCTCGCGTTGCAAAGTGGCCATCAGCTATCTGGGTTGCAGCAACAGATCCGGCAGGTGGATACGGTAACAAAACAGTTGAATGCCCAATTGGAAGCGCGCCATCCCGACGCCGGGTTGCAACACGAACTGAGCATGCGACAAGACGAATACCGCAGCAAGCAACAATTACAGCAGCATTTAAGTCAAATCGGCACCCTGCAAAACAAAGGATTTGCTGCCTGGCTGTATGATCTGGCGCAGGCACGATCTCCGGGCATCGCCTTGCGCGCTTTTGCTATCGAAAACAATCAGCTTCGTCTGCAGGGCGAGGCGGCGACGAACAATGCGGTACCGGTCTGGCTCAGCCATTTCAGTGTCTATCCAACGCTGCGGGAGCGGCAGTTTTCTGCGTTAGATGTGACACGGCAAAAATCCGGTGTATTGCAATTTCGTCTGGAAAGCCGTGATGCCAATGCTTCCGCTGCGGCAGGTACAGGGAAATAAGATGAGCAAACTGAACTGGCTGGTGCTGTCAGAAAAAATGATGCAACGCTCACCGCGCGAACGCATTGGATTTCTGCTGGTAGGTTGGGTCATGGTTGGATTTCCGCTGTGGTTCTGGTGGATGCAACCGACATTGATGCAATGGCAGAAAACGAAACAGCAAGTGGTGGAACAACAGGTTCAACTGCAACAGATGAATGCGGCCCGAGACATTCTGAACGCAAGACTGCAACAGGATCCGGATCAGGCGATCCGTCAGGAATTGCAGGCGATGACGCTGCGGTTGCAGCAACTGGATAAAGCACTGGCTAGTCAGACGGTGGGTCTGATCCCCGCCAGCCGCATGGCGGGAACATTGCAGGACATGCTGGTGCGCTCGGGCAAACTGCAATTGCAGTCGCTGACGTCGCTGAAGCCAACACCATTATTGCCGGAAAAATCGGCGGTGAATTATTACCGGCATGGTGTCAAATTGATATTGCAGGGGCGTTACGCCGATATCTATGACTATCTGCGGATGCTGGAGGCATTGCCACAGCATTTTTACTGGCAGTCATTGCATTATCAGGTCGACCAATATCCGCTGGGAACGGTGGAGGTGATCCTCTATACCCTCGGTGACAGTAAGGAGTTTATCCGTGGTTAAGCGATGGTCACGGTTTGTCCTGCGACATTGTGTTCTACTGGCTGGCTTCGTCGTTTGTCTGACGACACAGGCTGAGAGCTTGCCGGATCCGACACAGCCATTTTCTATTGTGTCAGGCAATTCTCAGGCGCTCGCCAGCACGACGACCGAATTGCCGGTGTTGCAGAGCATTATTTACGGGAAACGGATACGGCATGCGGTGCTGGATGGCAAGGTCTGTCAGGAAGGATCAACCATTGGCCGTTACCGGATACGAGCGATCTATGTTGATCATGTGGTTGTGGAGGCGGATGGGATCCGTCATACGCTACGGTTGTTTTCACATAAAGTCAGGTATTAATAACGGATGCTGAAATTAACATCATTAGCGCTGGCCCTGCTGCTGGCAGGATGTGTGAGTTATAACCACCCCGAGCCGAAGGATGCAAAGCAGACCTTGCAGCAAGCTCAGAAAGCGCAGGCGCTGCAAGTGCCGGAAGAGGTGCAAGCCGAACTGTTGCCATCGTCGCTGCCGACGAACACGGTGGCTCCGGTCGTCAATGAAAAACGCTTCCGTGTTTCCGCCAAAGAGGTGCCGGCACCAGAGTTTTTTGCCTCACTGATGCAGGATGATCGCTACAGCATCGCGGTGCATCCCGGTGTCGAAGGGCTGATCACGCTGGATCTGCACGAAGTGACCTTGCCGGAGGTGCTGCAAACGGTGGCCGATATGTATGGTTTTGATATCCGCCGCACCGGGAATATATGGCATGTTTATCCGGCCGAGTTGAAAACCGAGACCTTCAGCGTCGACTATCTGATGATGACGCGCAACGGCCAGTCTCGCACCGCGATTAACACCGGCGCCATCTCGCAGTCGGGAAATAACAATGGCACCACATCTATCGGCTCCGGCAGCACGACGACCACCACCAATAACAACACATCTAATAATAGTAACAGTGCCAGCACCAATGGTACGCAGATCGATACCGATACCCGTTCCGACCTCTGGGGCGAATTACAAAAAGCGCTGGTGGGCCTGATCGGGAATGGTGAGGGGCGGGTGGTCGTGACCAATCCGCAGGCCGGTCTGGTCACCGTCAAGGCGATGCCGAGCGAATTAAAGGCCGTGCGCGAATTTCTGAAAACCTCTGAACAGCACCTGAAACGTCAGGTGATCCTGGAAACCAAGATCCTCGAAGTCAAACTGAATGAAGGTTATGAGCAAGGGGTTCAGTGGGATAATCTGAATCTCTGGAGCGGAAAAACCAGTATGACCGCAGGCTCGCTGGTTTCTCTGCCTACGACGACGAATACCACTGCGGCTGCTCTGGGCGGGGGGGCTGCATTTACGCTGACGAATGGCTCTTTTGATGCCGTGGTCAATCTGCTGAAAACACAGGGTGACGTCAATACGCTGTCCAGTCCGCGTGTGACCGCTACCAACAATCAGAAAGCCGTGATCAAAGTGGGGAACGATGAGTATTTTGTCACTGGTATTTCGTCCACGACCCAGTCGAGCAGTTCGACCACGACGACCTCGCCCGATATTCAGTTAACGCCGTTTTTCTCTGGCATCGCGCTGGATGTCACCCCGCAGATTGATGACAACAACAATGTGCTGCTGCACGTGCACCCGTCGGTGATCGATATTACCGAACAGAAGAAGCAGATTGATCTCAGTGGTCTTAGCAGCAATAGCACCAGCAGTACCGTGACGTTGCCGATGGCCTATAGCAATATTCGCGAGTCGGACACAGTGGTACAGGCTAAATCGGGTGATATCATCGTGATCGGTGGCCTGATGCGAACCAATAAAGAGCAACAGGTGACGAAAGTGCCTTGGCTGGGCGATATTCCGGGCGTGGGCGAACTGTTTACCAACAAGAAAGATGTCACCAGTAAAACCGAGCTGGTCATCATGCTGAAACCGCAGGTGGTCACGGCCGACACATGGCAGCAGCAATTACAGCGCTCGGAGCAATTGCTCGATAAATGGTATCCAGCCCAGAGGTAGCCCGTGTATCAGACGCACTTTGGTTTGAGTGATATGCCATTCGGCCTGACCCCGAATACCGGATTTTACTATGGCCTGCCGCCGCATGAAGAGGCGTTGCAGGTGTTGCGGGTCGCCTTGACCAGCGGCGAGGGGTTTATCAAGGTGACGGGCGAGGTCGGCACCGGAAAAACCTTGTTGCTGCGGAAATTTCTGAATGAATTGCCTGAGCATTATCAGGCGGCCTATCTGCCGAATCCTTGTCTGGAGGCGGAGGAATTGCGTCAGGCGCTGGCCACCGAACTGGGCATTGCAGAGCCCCGCCATACACTCAACCTGACGGATGCGATCCATCATCGTCTGGTCGAATTGTGTCAACAGGGCAAACAGGTCGTGCTGTTACTGGATGAGGCGCAAGCCTTATCGGATGCCGCATTGGAAGCGGTACGCCTGTTCGGCAATCTGGAAACTGAATCTAGCAAACTACTGCAGGTGATTCTGTTCGGACAACCGGAACTGGATCAACGTCTGGCTCAGTCGAATTTGCGCCAGTTACGCCAGCGGATCTCCTTTTCCTACCGTTTGCGGCCGTTGTTACCGGCAGAAACCTGTGCCTATCTGGCCTATCGTCTGCAAGTCTCTGGCTATAAGGGGATGCCGCTCTTTCATGGCATGACCCTGCGCCTGTTGTGGCAGGCCAGCCGCGGCATTCCCCGCTTGATCAATATTCTGGCGCACAAATGCCTGATGCAGGCCTACGGGCGTCAGCAGCGTCAGATCCGTTGGCGGGATGTGTTCCGAGCGGCGCAGGATACGGAAGATGCATCGGCTCCGGTCGCCTGGCTGGGATGGGGAACCGTACTGATATTGACAGGCGTTGTACTGGCGGGGATCTGGAGTCGCTGGGGATGAGTATTATTAATCGCATGCTGAAAGATCTGGATACGAGTTCGGCCAAAGTCACCATGGCACCGGTTTACAATCCGCCATCTCGTCGCTTGCCGGGCTGGTACTGGTGTCTGCTGTTGCTATTGCCGTTATCACTCTGGTTATGGTGGCAACCCCTGCAACAATGGCTGCATCCCAGCCCGAAAACGCCGCTCCGTATGGTGAGCCGAACCACTTCGCCGGAAACGATCAAACCGGCGTCACAAGCGGTTGCCACGACGCCAGTGCCTAAACCGGTCGTAACGGCGAGCGTTGCTGCGGTTCCGCCCGTGACAGGCGTAGCGGTACAGAAAGCGACCACCACGGAGGCAGTGCCTGTTGTACCATCGCAGCCGCGCCGTTTACCGGTTCCGGCGACGGATATGGCATCGGTCAGCAGCGAAAAACCGTTAAAAGCGGCTCCGCTGCAACCCGCACCGACAGAAGTGCAGCCGGTTCAGGAATCTCCTGTGCCGGAACCTTCAGCTTTGCGTGAAACCCAGACTGATGATGGCGCCGTCAATACCGATGCGGAACCGCAAGGCGAGATGCAGGTCGAGGAACAAAAATTATCGCCTGGTGAAATTGCCAATCTCGAACGACGCAAGTATCAACAGGCATTGGCGCGGCGTGATTCCGTGGCGGCCCAACAGGCGTTATTGCAGGTATTGGCCAACGATCCACTGGATCTGACCAGTCGCAAACAACTGGCTGCCTTGTACTACGGTGAGAGTCAACTAACGGCAGCGCATGAGATCTTAAAACAGGGCATCGCGCTGATGCCAACCAATGCGGATTTACGTCTGCTGGCGGCCAAGGTGGTCAATGCGATGGGCGATAAGTCCACCGCACTCCAGTACTTGTTGGCCATTTCGCCCTCTGCTGCGAATAACCTCGATTTTTACGCGTTGCGGGCGGCGTTGGCAGAACAATTGGGCCAGATGACCGAAGCTGGTAATAGCTACCAGATGCTGCTCCGGGCTCAGCCCTCGGTGGGGCGCTGGTGGCTGGGGTTGGCGATCACACAAGAGCAGAGAGGTCTGCAGGCAGACGCCCGACAGTCCTATCGTCGAGCTTTGCTGGATACGCAACTCAGTGCGGCATCCCGCCATTTTGCCCAGCAACGTATCAGCAGCCAACAGGAGAACTGATATGGCGCAACCCCGTTTACGCATGCGTCTGGGCGATCTGCTGGTCACCGAAAACATCATCAGTGCGGAACAACTAGAACTGGCGTTGCAGCAGCAGAAACAGCATGGCCGCAAATTGGGCACCACCCTGATTGATCTGGGGTTTATCGGCGAAGAACAGTTGCTGATGTTTCTGGCGCAACAGTTGAATATCCCGTTTTTTGATCTGAGCAAGCTGACGATCAACGCGCAGGCAGTGCAGTTGATACCGGAGGCCTATGCCCGACGTTACCGCGCACTCGCCGTACACATGACGTCAGAAACGGTCACTGTCGCGATGTCGGATCCGGCGGATCTGGCGGCACTGGATGCTCTGGCAGAACGTCTGCAACCCAGAGACATCTCACTGGCCGTTGCGCGCGAAAGTCAGTTGCTGGAGTTTTTTGATCGCCTGTACCGACGTACGCGGGAGATCGCCAATTTCGCGGAGCAGCTGCATCAGGAATTTGAATCCTCAGAGCTGGATTTTGGCCCGGTAGATGCCATCACCAATGAAAGTGATGCCACCGTCGTCAAGCTGCTGCGCTCCCTGTTTGAAGATGCGGTGCAAATGCGGGCTTCGGATATTCACATTGAACCGGACGAAAAAGTGCTGCGCATCCGCCAGCGTATTGATGGTGCCTTGCAGGAAAACGTACTGAACGAAGTGCGTATTGCGCAGGCGCTGGTGTTGCGCCTCAAGCTGGTGGCCGGGCTGGATATCTCCGAGAAACGTTTGCCACAGGATGGCCGTTTCAACATCAAAGTCCGTGGGCATGATATTGATGTCCGTATGTCGACGATGCCGGTGCAATATGGCGAATCGGTGGTGATGCGTTTGCTGGATCAGTCGGCGGGGTTACTGACGTTGGAACAGACGGGCATGCCGTCGGATATTCTGCTGCGCTTTCGTCGTCAGTTGCAGCGTCCGCATGGCATGATCCTGGTAACCGGCCCGACCGGTAGCGGCAAAACGACCACTTTGTACGGCGCGCTGTCTGAGCTGAACCTGCCGGGTAGTAAAGTGATCACGGTGGAAGATCCGGTGGAATATCGGTTACCCCGGATCAATCAGGTACAGGTTAACCCGAAGATCGGGCTGACATTTTCAACGGTGTTACGCGCCACCTTGCGTCAGGATCCCGATATTTTGCTGGTCGGGGAAATGCGTGACGATGAAACCGTCGAAATCGGATTGCGAGGTGCTCTGACCGGCCATCTGGTGCTCAGCACCTTACACACCAACGACGCGATTACCAGCGCCCTGCGCCTGATCGATATGAAAGCTCCCGGCTATCTGGTAGCCAGCGGGTTACGGGCGATCGTGGCACAACGTCTGGTCCGGCGGATCTGCCCGAAATGCAAACAGCCTTATCAGCCTGACGCCAGCGAACATGTCTGGCTGGAACACCTGACCGAGATCAATGCCAGGGATGTCCAGTTCCATCAGGGCATGGGCTGCCATAGCTGCAACTTCACCGGCTATCAGGGACGGATCGGGGTGTATGAACTACTAGAGCTCGATTTACCGATGATGGATGCATTACGCAGTAATGATGCGGAAGGGTTTGCCCGTGCTGCGCGGGAGAGTAAAGGTTACCGGCCTTTGGTGCATGTGGCGCTGGACTATGCCAAAGAGGGGATCACCTCGCTGGATGAAGTATTGCGGCTTGCGGAAGTGGTGGTGTAACGATGCCGCGTTATCACTTCAAAGGACGGAATCAGCAAGGAGAAGCCGTCAGTGGTGAACTGGAAGGGGCCAGTGAAACCGCCATCGCCGAACAACTGTTACGACGCGGGATCATGCCGACGGCACTGACCGAGCAAAAACCGGGGGCGACAAATTGGCAATTCAGTGGGTCACTTTTATTCGCCAAACAGGTCTCGCTGGAAGAGCTGGTGATGTTTACCCGGCAAATGTACGCACTGACCAAGGCCGGGATCCCGCTGCTGAGGTCGATTCACGGCCTAGAAGAAAATGCCCGCAGTGAGGCTTTGCGCCGGGCGCTCGCCACTTTGAAAGAGGATTTGGGTAACGGGAAGCCGATATCCGTCTCCATGCAGGCGCATCCGGCTGTCTTCAGCAGCCTGTTTATTGCCATTATTCATGTGGGTGAGAATACCGGGAATCTGGAAAGTGCGTTTTTACAACTGACTCGTTATTTTGAACTGGAGATGGAAACGCGCAAACGGATCAAAACCGCATTGCGTTATCCCAGTTTTGTCTTGATGGCACTGGCGATCGCCATGACCATATTGAATATATTTGTGATCCCGACGTTTGCCAATATATTCACCCGCTTCGGTGCAGAGCTGCCGTGGGCAACCAAGGTCTTGTTGGCGACCTCCCATTTTTTTGTCAGTTATTGGCCGCTGCTGCTGCTGGGATCTGCACTGAGTATATTCGGAATTCGGCGCTGGCTAAACACCCCTCAGGGCAAGATGTTCTGGCATCGAATTCAATTGCGCCTTCCCATTGTCGGTTCCATCCTGCTGCGCTCACTGATGGCCCGTTTTTGTCGCAGCTTTGCCATGATGTTGCGTTCTGGCATCCCCATCAATCAGGCACTAAGTCTGGTCGCCGATGCAGTGGACAACGTCTTTATTGCCCAGTATGTCCGCGAAATGCGCTCTGGGGTGGAACGGGGTGAAAGTTTGCTTCGTACAGCCTCCGGCAGCCAGTTGTTCACACCACTGGTCATGCAGATGATTGCGGTGGGTGAAGAGACCGGCATGGTCGATCAAATGATCCAGGAAGCGGCGGAATATTATGAGCGGGAGGTCGATTACGATCTTAAAACACTCACCGCGAAAATCGAGCCGATCTTGATTGTCCTGGTCGCGGTCATGGTGCTGATTCTGGCACTGGGGATCTTTACGCCAATGTGGGACATGATGCGTGTATTCAAGGGGCGCTAAATGAGCGCCCAGACGGATGCGGATCGTCGACTGAGGGGCGTATTCCGTTTACTGATCACTGCCTGTGTGATTCTGGGGTTGATGAGCAGTCTGCTCTGGTTTGCCCAGCAACGGCAGCAAGAGGCGATTTCACTGGCATTGAAGATGCGCACCCAGCTCTGGCAGGAACACCTGCCGATCTTGCAACAACAGTGGCGGATGCAACAAAAGCCGGCTCACTGGAAGCTGGAGGGCCAGGGGTTGTCGATGTCGGCCTCTGGCTGGCCTATGGCCGGAACGAGCGAGGATTGCCGCGTGTTGTGGCAGGTTCTTTTGGCGGAAGCACCGTCCCCTTTGATTCAGCAGATCCAGCCCTTAGCGACAGGGTGTCGTTACCAGACAGAAAAAGCCCGTCTGGAATATGACTATCTGCACGAGCGGATTACGTTTTCTGCGATAGAACAGTGATTTTTCATATCCTTACCGAACTATCAATTTACGCATAAGAAACAGTCAATTATCATAGATGCAGGCCTGCATTGTGATTGGCTGGCAACGAACAAACAATTCATTTACTCACAGGAAACAAGTATGAAACGTAGTGCGGGCTTTACGCTGATAGAACTGATTATTGTGATTGTTATTCTGGGTATTCTGGCAGTGACGGCTGCGCCGAAGTTTTTGAATTTGCAAGGTGACGCGCGTACATCCACCGTAAATGCGATGAAAGGGGCAGTACAATCAGCTGCTGCGATGGCCTATTCCAAAGCCATTATTGCAGGCAAAGATAAGGCTTCGAGTGCAACTGCGGGCATTACGGTCAATGGAAATGGCGTGGATCTGGTCTATGGCTACCCAGCTGCAACTGCATCAGGTATTGCCAATGTGATTGAAGCGTCTGCAGCTGAATGGACCGGTGTTGCCACTGGCAGCAGCTATATCCTTACACCGGCTGGCATGACTTCAGGTGCCAGTGCAACGTGTGGTGTGACCTATTCACCTGCCACTTCTACGGCGGCACCAACTACCACAACAGTAACCACTGGTTGCTAAATTGAATGAACTATGACCAAGTATCGGGGTTTCACACTGATTGAACTCATTCTGGTCATTGTTCTGCTCGGGGTGCTGGCGGTTACGGTGGCACCCCGTTTCTTTTCCGCGTCAGGTTATGACCAGATCGCTGCACGCGATCAATTGATCCAGCTGTTACGGCAGGCACAGTTGCAAAGCATGAATAACAGTGCGGAGTGTCAGGTCGTTCATTTCAACAACAATCAGTCATGGATCCCCAGCGATCCGTCGCTTTGCTCGGTGGTCGCGGCTGGCGAAACTACGGCCGCATTTGATATCTGGGGGCGCCCAGTCAGCACATCGGCAACCACATTTACGCTCAGTGGTGAATCGGCCGTCAAAGTCTGTATCGAAGCGGAAGGCTATATTCATGCCTGCTAATTATCGGAGTGCGAACCCTCGGAGTGCGAACCATAGCAGCGGCGGTTTTACCTTGCTGGAACTGGTGGTCGGCATCACGATATTTGCGATTGTCATGACGTTAATTGTCACTACCTTTTTACCGATCGTGCATCGCCAGACACAACCCATCTATCAGGTGCGGGCAGCCGAATTAGGTCAGGCCATGTTGCAGGAAGTTATGACGCGCACCTTTGACCAGAATTCAGACCGTAGTGGCACCACGGTTGCCGGAAAATATCCCTATTGCGGTGCTATTGCTGCAGGGGTTTCTGCCGAGGTGAGTACGGGGGCCTGCTCATCGATTCTGGGGCCGGAAACCGGTGAATCGTACCCGCAATTCAACGATGTCGATGATTATAACTACTTCTGCGCCCATCCCATTGCTGGCGATGTGCTGGCTGCGGCACAATCGCTGAATACCTCACTTTATCAATATTATACGGTGGCAGTTTGTGTGACGAATGCGCCTGCATTTTTAGGGCAAGCCACAAACCGTACCGATGTGGCGAAACAAATCACGGTTACAGTGACGACGCCTGCCGGGGAGTCGATTCCGTTCACCAGTTACCGGAGTAATTACTGATGCGAAGTCGCGGTTTTACTCTGGTGGAGTTGGTGGTGGTGATTGTGCTACTGGGTATAGTCGGGGTTATTTCATTCCGGTTTATCGGGCAAACGGTACAACTGTATAGCGATAGCACCCTACAGCAACAGCGGATTGCCGAGGCGCGTTTTGTTCAGGAGCGACTGAGTCGTGAAATCGCCGGCAGCTACCCTTTCAGCTTGCGTGATCCGTTTGCCAATGATTTATCCTTCAAGGGAAAATGCATCGAATATATTCGGGTTGCCGCCGTAGGGGCGTATACCGGGTCTGCAACCGCCAGCATGACACTGAACGTGCTGGATAACCCGACCGATCTGTTACAAGCGGGAAGTGTGGGAGCTATGAGTGCGGCACGACGGGTCTCGATCCATTCACAGGATGCCTCTGATCTTTATGCCAGCGCTGATACCAATACTGTCAAATCCGTCACCGCCTTTTCATCTCTCAACCATATTGCGACCTTTGCTTCCGCTTTTACTTCGGATTCGACCGGAAAACGGTATGTGGTGCTGGATGCGACCGGTCCGGTAAGCTGGTGTTTGTTTAACAACCAGTTATATCGTTATAGCAACTATAATCCGGATTATACTTTTTCCTATGCCGGAAGTTGGTTTGCTACCGAGGCGAAGTCAGGTTCGGCCTATAGCAGCCTGATGGTAGAACATGTCAGCCCGAGCACTCTGTTTCAGATCATTCCGTCATCACAGGATCATAATGCCGAGCTGGATCTTTCATTACAGCTCAGCACAGATAGTGAAGGCGATAGCCTGACCTTTAATCGTCGGATGCCGGTGAATTATGTTCCCTGAACCTCGTCGCGTTTATCCCTCCGTTATCAGAACACAGCAAGGTTCGATGCTGGTGGTGGCGGTTTTTATTATTGTCGTATTTGGAGCGCTGATCACTGCATTAAGCAACATACTGACATCGTCACAAACTGCGGTGGGCTATGAGGTCTTGGGTGTGAGAGCGCAAGCCGTCGCGAATGCCGGCATGGAGGCCGGGTTGTATCAGGTATTACGGCAGGCGGCGACATGCAGTGTGATGTCAGGCGGTGCTACCACGCCACAAACAGAGTTAACGGCCACTTTAGACACTACTGCCCCCGCATTAACGCAGTGTACGGTATCGGTGAAATGTGGCCAGCGCAGCGCCGTCGCGGGCAGTACGGCGACCTATTATGTGCTAAACAGCACAGGCACCTGTATTGGCGGCAACCAAAATCTGACTGCACAAAGAACGATAAAGGCTGAGGTGCAACGGTGAACATGGCTAAGTTAATACGTTTTACTTTGACGCTATTTTGTTGCCTGGCGAGCCTGTGGGTACGGGCCGATGTCGTGCTGGTTGGGAGCATGAATATCGGTGATAACAGCACCAATGCCATTAATCCCACCACCCTGGTAGGGCAAAGCAACAATGCTTATATTCCTGGGGCGCATCCCATTCATTTCACGCTGTCGCAATCCGGTACTGTTACTCAACTAAAGGTAAATAATTTATCCGGTTACCTGCATGGCGTTAACTTTGTGGTTTGGAATAGTTCCGGTCAGGTCGTCATCAGCCAGACGGCGAGCGATTCACAACCGAACCTGATTTCCGGTTCATGGAGTTTAGCGGCGGGTGATTATCGTATGGCGGTATGGGGACAATGCATCAAAGAGAGTAACTATGCCATTATCTCGTATTCCTCTTGCTTAAATCCCAACGGACAACAGGAATGGGACGATATCAGTTTCACGAATATTACCCTGACGGGTATCAGTTCATCATCGGTCAATTTTATACAACGGCTGCATCTTGGTGATAGTACCGATGCAACCCGCTGGTATCCACCATCGCCCTCTGCCAATGTTTCTGTGTCGGATACAACCAGTGGTGCTGCTATCACTTCAGATTGGACTGGTTCATCAGTCATTTATTCTTTTTCAGTGACAACGTTGTCGACGTTAAACAAACTGACTTTATTTCAAATGACTGACTGGCAAGTAGCGGGGGCTTCGCGAGTTCAGCTCCGTCAGAAAAACAGCAGCACTTATCTTTGGCAATATTCATTTACCGCAAATGGGGATTTAACCTGGCAGCCAAATATCACATTGTCTCCCGGCAATTATGAGGTCGTGGTCAGTACGGATTATTCGTATTGGTATGATTCAGACGATATCTCCTGGGACGATGTGGTGGTCTCGTTGCAGCCGGTCGCGGTTGATCCTGCGTGTGCGGCGCTATTTCCCTATCCGATACAAGGTCGTAATTCATCAGGCTATATTGATTTCGGTGGCGGTTATAATTCGGGCCCAGCCGGACTGGTGTATGGCACCAATGGCGGCAAGATTGGTTATTCTTCGATCCGGAACGTAAATACGGTCAATACGACGAATGGCAACTGTGATGGGCTGGTGTGCGTGTTTGATGCATATGCCAAGTCATTAGCCTTAAATACAAATCCGTTTCCGACATCGGGGACGAAGTCAGTGACGGTGGATTACAGTTATCCCAATTACACCCGGACGCTAACCAGTGCCGATGGCAGTGCCTTTGGTGATGTGACCCTGTATAGCGATACTTATCTGAATATCACGAATCCGGGGATTACCATCAAAAATCTGACGCTCAATAGCGGTGTGACGACGGTATATCTGGCGGCAGGGGAATATTGGATCGATAACCTGAGCATAGCGAGTGGTGCCCAGATTGTCTTAAACGGTGAAGTCAGATTGCATGTTAAAACCCTTACGATGCAGAGCAGCAGCTATCTGAACTCGCCAAAAGGTGTTTACACTCCTACCGCTTACCAGGGCGGCGATCCATCTAAGTTATTACTGATCATGTACGGACCGCTGACGTTGGGCAACAATGCCATTATCTCCGGCATGATTTATCGCACCGATTACAATGCGGGGGGAACCGATATCAATATGGCGTCCTCGTCTTATATTTTCGGACGGGTGAATGCTAACAGCATCGCTATGACTTGGGGATCTACAATATATGGTGCCAACCAGCAGTGTCCCTCATTACCTGCGACGACTTCGGTTAATCACTATGAAATCCGCTATCCGGCCAGCCAGATCACCTGCGAACCGGCCACCATCACGATCAATGCGTGTACCAACAGTGATACCAGTTCCTGTACTAAAGATACGACAGCCAGTTCCTCAGTCACATTGGCATCGCCCACATCCGGCTGGAGCAGTAATCCGGTCACATTAACCAATGGCTCGGCAACGGTCACGTTAAGTCATTATGCGGTGGGCAGTGTGACACTGGGGCTGAGCGGTTCTAGTGCGTATACCTGTTTTAAAAATGGAGTGGTAGACAGTAGTTGCCAGTTGCCATTTGTTTCATCGGCATTTTCGTTTGATATTCCTACCTTCTACGCAGGCAGCAACAGCGGCAATGTGACCCTGAAAGCCTTACAGGCCTCCGGCAGTAATCCGGCGGTGTGTACATCGCTGTTTGTGAATCAGACCCAGAATATTAATTTTTCCAGTCAGTATGTGTTACCCGCGACAGGAACATTGTTACCCTCATTAAATGGCACCCCGATCAGCAGCAACACCAGTGTGCCGCTTACCTTTAATAGCGCAGGAACAGCGTCACTGAATCTGGCCTATAACGATGCCGGGGTGTTGGGGATCACCGCACAATATACGAAAACTGATGCAGCAGCTGGTTCCTTATCCATTTCCGGTTCCGATAATGTGGCCGTGTTGCCCGCTAAGATTTTACTGACCGCCGCCGATCAGACGGCTTGCAGTGGCAATTCTGACGCCACCTATGCCAACTGTGCCAAATATAAGACGGTGGGTGCTAATTTCGTATTGAATGCTGAGGCGGGTTATACCAGCGGGGGCAGTTGGCATAAGACAGCCAATTTCACCTATTCAGCTTCGGGAATGAATATCTTACCCGAAGTACAACATCAGCTCATGGCACCCGCGCCACCGCCTGCTGGTACAGGTGTTTTACCTGCGTTGGCTTCCACGTCACTGACGTTTTCAGGTGGGGTGGCCTCTGCGACACTGAGTGAAAGTGATGTAGGGGTCTATGAATATGGCGTCTCGGCATTTGTGCCTTATGCCGCCTATCAGAACGAATCGCCTCAGCTCACTGTCCCGCTCAGTTGGAGTGATCCGGTTGGTCGTTTTATTCCGTCCAGATTGCAGGCGGCGGCGCTCAGTCAGGGTACATTATCGACAGACACCTGCAGCAATAATGCCGTCAATGCAGCCTTGGGATATACCGGACAATCACTGCGCTTTGCGACTGCACCGATGTTGAGTGTGACCGCCTTGGGCAGTGATGGCACCACGGTGCTGAAAAATTACCAGGGGGCATTTGCCAAGATTACCGGCACTAATGCGGCGGATAGCGGTAATTTTGTGGCAGTACTGGGGCCGAAAAGCAGCGTGAACACCTTAACCAGCACGGCGACCTGGCAGGCCGGTAGCTGGAGCACCCTCTCGTCGCCCTACAATTTGCTGTACAGCTTTGGCAATGATGCCTTTATCTTCAATAAAACCAGCAGCAATGCGGTAGTGCCTTTTGAAACGGCACTCGCAGTAACAACATTGACCGATAGCGATGGTGTCACCACGACTGGCTTACCATTGAACCTGTTCCCCGTTGCCCCCGACGGCAGCGCCTTTAAGGTATATTCAGGGCGGTTGCTGCTGGAGAACGCCAACGGTGCCGAAAATAGTGCTCTGACCTTACCCTTCTATATGCAGTACTGGAATGGTTCTGCGTATGTACTGAATTCAGCCGACAATTGCTCGGTGCTGGCCAGTGATGCGTTGTTGATGAATTCAGCCAGTTCCTGGTCAGGTATTCCGCTGCGCACCAGCAGTATCAGCAGCAGTAGCGCGACGACGAATGCGACGCTGTCTCCGGGCCAGATCTCAGGCGGTATGGGCAATATTCTTTTTTCTGCGCCCAATGCCACGGGCTGGGTCGATATCAGCGGCAGTGCTTCGTTGCCGCGTTGGATGCAAGATCTCTCACAAACATCAGGACTCAATCCGGCGCGCGCCAGTTTTGGCTATTATCGTGGCAATGATCGCTTAATTTACCGACGGGAAGTGTTTGGACAATGAGTCAGTGCCAGAATAAGTAAAGTCAGCGATGATCTGACTTTCTCTTGCTTCGGATGCTTGCTGAACGGGACGGGGATTGGTAAAGTGAGCCGTTTTTCGCATATCCCGTAATTACTCAGGATCCCCCGCATCATGTTCAAGAAGCTCCGTGGCCTGTTTTCCAATGATCTGTCGATCGATTTGGGTACCGCCAATACTCTGATTTATGTTAAAGGCAAAGGTATCGTGCTGAACGAGCCTTCGGTGGTTGCCATTCGTCAGGAACGCGGTGGCACCGCCAAATCTGTCGCGGCAGTCGGCCATGCGGCTAAAATGATGTTGGGGCGTACGCCAGGCAATATCGCCGCCATCCGTCCAATGAAAGATGGTGTGATCGCCGACTTTTCTGTGACTGAAAAGATGTTGCAGCATTTTATCAAGCAGGTTCATGAAAATAACCTGATGCGTCCAAGCCCGCGTGTGCTGGTCTGTATTCCGTGTGGTGCCACTCAGGTGGAACGCCGGGCGATCAAAGAGTCAGCACAAGGTGCTGGTGCGCGTGAGGTGTACCTGATTGAAGAGCCGATGGCGGCGGCAATCGGCGCGGGTCTGCCAGTGTCTGAAGCGACCGGTTCTATGGTGGTGGATATCGGTGGTGGTACTACCGAAGTGGCCATTATCTCTCTGAACGGGGTGGTTTACTCTTCTTCAGTTCGTATTGGCGGCGACCGTTTTGACGAAGCCATTATCAGCTATGTCCGTCGTAATTACGGCAGCCTGATTGGTGAATCTACCGCCGAACGTATCAAACACGAAATCGGCTCTGCCTATCCTGGCGATGAAATCCACGAGATCGAAGTTCGTGGTCGTAATCTGGCTGAGGGCGTGCCTCGCAGTTTCACGCTCAATTCCAATGAGATCCTAGAAGCGTTGCAGGAACCGTTAAGTGGTATCGTGAGTGCGGTGATGCTGGCATTAGAACAGTCACCACCAGAACTGGCTTCAGATATTTCTGAAAAAGGCATGGTACTGACCGGTGGTGGCGCGTTGCTGCGTAATCTGGATCGCCTGCTGATGGAACATACCGGTATTCCGGTCGTGGTTGCGGAAGATCCGTTGACCTGTGTTGCCCGTGGTGGTGGTCGCGCTCTTGAGCTGATCGACATGCACGGTGGCGACCTGTTTCATTACGAATAATTGATCGCGCTGAGGTTGTCGACTGATGACAACCTCCGGCTGACAGTATCATGCGGACTATTTTTGGACGGGGTCCATCCCTGCAACTCCGGCTATTTCTCACTGTGCTGCTATCCTTAGCGGGCATCGTTGCTGATGCCCGTTTTCATCTGTTTGATAGTGTCCGTTTGTATATCAACACCTTTGCCAGCCCCTTATTGCATTTAGCCAGCGTCCCGCGTGATGTGGTCGAAGAGGCCAGTCAGCAGTTAAGTTCCCGCGGTGAATTGTTGAAAGAAAATCAGCAGATGCAGCAGCAGCTTTTCCTGCTGCGCAGCGATTTGTTGCGGATGGCTGAACTGAGTCAGGAGAATCGCCGGTTGCGCGAATTGCTGGGTTCTCCTGTTACACAAGACTCCCGGAAAATGGTGGCACGCATCCTGTCGGTCGATTCGGATCCTTTTGTTTATCAGGTGGTGATCGATAAGGGGATTGAACATCACGTCTATGAAGGTCAGCCGGTGGTCAATGATCAGGGTGTCATAGGTCAGGTAGTCAGCGTGGGTAAAACCTCCAGCCGTGTCTTGTTGATCACCGATGTCAGCCATGCGTTACCGGTTCGAGTGTTGCGTAATGATCTCCGGGCAATCGCTTCCGGTACGGGGAATATCAACGAGCTCACGCTGAAGAATTTGCCTCGGAATGTCGATATTAAAGAGGGTGATATTCTGGTGACCTCTGGTCTGGGCGGTCATTTCCCGGAAGGTTATCCGGTGGCGAAAGTCACGCACTTCTCGAATCAGGAACAAAGTCCGTTTGCTGAAATCAAGGCTGAGCCATTGGCCACGTTGGATCGGCTGCGTTATGTGTTGCTGCTGTGGGAGGATGCCAAAGCCATGGGGCCACTGCCTGTGATGTCTGCAGTAACGGCGAATGCGTCGGCTGTGGGTAGCACGAAAAAAGAGGAGTCGTCCACCCCCGAAGCGACAAAGACAGACAGTCATCCTGCTGAACCAGCGGCTACCAAGCAGACAGAGAAGCCAGGTTCAGAGAATGCGAAGAAATCTACGCATAAACCACGTCATAAAGGAACCACGGTTGCTGTCTCTGGGAAAGTGAAACATCAGGAGCAAAGGCAATGAGTGGTTCGTTAACTGGTCATGGTAAAGGCTCGATCTACCTGACCCTGATCGTTGCCATCATTCTGACCATGGTGCCATTACCCGCCGTGATTGACATGTTCCGACCTGACTGGGTGGCGTTGGTTGTCCTGTATTGGGTGATTGCACTGCCACATCAACTGAGTGTAGTCAGTGCCTGGGTCGTGGGTTTGCTCATGGACATTCTGCTGGGGTCTACGCTGGGTGTTCATGCGTTGGGCATGGCCGTGATCTCCTGTGTGGCCGGCACTCAATATCAGCAGTTACGTAATTTTTCTGTTTGGCAGCAGGCTCTGGTCATGGGCGCGTTGATCTTTGTAGATCAGTTGCTGGTTTTCTGGGTTGAACATCTGTTTTCGTCGCCACGCATGAACCCTCGTTTTGCCTGGGCTGCGCTCAGTTCTACATTGATCTGGCCTTCAATCTATCTTTTCCTGCGCTATATCCGTCGTCGTTTTAACATCAGGTAATCGCTATGTCTGCCCGCGCCATTCTTTATCTGGCATCTGCCTCACCGCGTCGTCGGGAGTTGCTGTCACTGCTGGAGTATCCGTTTGACGTTCTTTCTGTACAAGTGGAAGAACGGCGAGATCCGGGAGAAGCACCGGCGGATTATGTGCAGCGTCTGGCGTGCGATAAGTCTCAGGCGGGCTGGTTAGCGTGTGCGGGTGAAAAACCGGTATTAGGCGCTGATACTATTGTTGTTTTTGGACAAGAAGTGCTGGAAAAACCACAGGATTTCGCCGATGCTCAACGTATATTGCAGTTATTGTCCGGACAAACCCATACCGTGATGACAGCCGTGGCACTTTCCTCTGCACAAGGGTGTGAAGTGATACTGGTGAATTCGCAGGTGACATTCCGCAAATTAACTCAGGCCGAAATCCTTCGGTACTGGCAAAGTGGCGAACCGGCAGATAAAGCGGGTGCCTACGGAATTCAGGGGATCGGCGGAAAGTTTGTCAGCCACCTGAGCGGAAGCTATTCCGCCGTCGTGGGCCTACCGTTGCTGGAAACAGATATGTTACTGCAAAAAATTTTGTCACCCCACATGACGTCAGATTATTAAGGCTGAACTATGTCAACCGAATTGTTGGTCAACGTAACTCCTTCCGAGACCCGGGTCGCGCTGGTGGATCATGGCATGTTGCAGGAAGTGCATATTGAGCGTCAGGCAAAGCGCGGGATCGTCGGTAACATTTACAAAGGCAAGATCAGCCGGGTGTTGCCGGGCATGCAGGCGGCGTTTGTCGATATCGGTATGGATAAGGCGGCGTTCCTGCATGCATCCGATATTGTGCCGCATACCGAATGTGTGGATATCAAGGAAAAAGAGCATTTTCAGGCCGGCAATATCGCTGAACTGGTTCGCCAGGGGCAGGATATCATGGTGCAGGTCGTTAAAGACCCAATGGGGACCAAAGGCGCCCGTTTGACCACCGATATCACCTTGCCATCGCGCTATCTGGTGTTTATGCCGGGCAGTGCGCATGTTGGTGTCTCCCAGCGCATTGACAGTGAAGAGGAACGTGAACGCCTGAAAGAGATTGTCACACGGCATGTGGATGAATTGGGCGGCTTTATCGTCCGCACGGCGGCCGAAGGGGTAGGTGAAAAAGAGCTGGAACAGGACACCATCTTTCTGAAACGTCTGTGGCGCAAGGTGTTAGAGCGTCGGCAGAAATACCCGACCTGCCATGTGCTGTATGCCGAATGGAGTCTGGCATTCCGTATTCTGCGGGATTTTGTCGGTGATGAACTGGATAAGATCCGCGTGGACTCCCGTCAGACCTTCGAACAGCTGGTTCATTTCACCGATGAATTCGTGCCCGAAATGGCGGGCAAGCTCGACTATTATTCCGGTGAGTCACCGATCTTCGATTTGTACGATGTCGAGAATGAAATCCAGCGGGCGCTGGAGCGTAAGGTAGAGCTGAAATCCGGTGGCTACCTGATCATCGATCAGACCGAGGCCATGACGACGATTGATATCAATACCGGTGCATTTGTCGGCCATCGTAATCTGGAAGAGACCATTTTCAACACCAATATTGAAGCCACGGCAGCCATTGCCCGTCAGCTTCGTCTGCGTAATCTCGGCGGTATTATCATCATCGATTTCATCGACATGCAGAGTGAAGATCACCGTCGGCGGGTATTGCAGAGTCTGGAACAGGCACTGGCCAAAGATCGGGCCAAAACTGGGGTCAATGGTTTCTCGCAACTGGGTTTAGTGGAAATGACCCGCAAGCGCACCCGCGAGAGTCTGGAACATGTGTTGTGTTCGGAGTGCCCGGCGTGTAAAGGACGTGGTCGTGTCAAAACGGTGGAATCAGTCTGCTACGAAATTCTGCGTGAAATTCTGCGTGTTAATCGGGCTTACGATGCCGATCAGTTTGTGGTTTATGCTTCTCCTGCGGTGGCAGAGGCATTGCGAGGCGATGAATCGCATAGCCTAGCTGAGCTGGAAGTCTTTATCAGTAAACAGGTCAAAGTGCAGGCAGAGCCTTTGTACAATCAAGAACAGTATGACGTGGTGATGATGTAAGTGATGAGTTGGCGTGGCGTAGCGCGTGGTAGCGTCATTTTTCTATCTGCTGTATTGATGCTATTGGCGGTATTGGTCACGGCATTGCGCTTTGGGGTGCCTGATTTACAGCGCCACAGTGACTGGCTGATCAAACAGCTGTTACCCGAACCGCTCACGCAAGCGACGGTGGGTCAGAGCGATCTGCGTTGGCAAAACTATGGTCTGGATTTAAAACTGAATGATGTTGCGATACAGCAACAAGGGAGCACCCCTTTTTCATTCTCAGCCAAACAGCTTCGGCTGCACTGCAACCCATTTCTGCAATTTTGGAAAACGCATGGTTGCCTGGCAACCTTGCAGGCTGATCAACTGCAGCTGACCCTCTCGTTACCGTCAGCGCCAGCAAGCACAACGACCAGCATTGATTGGAATAATGTCTTACCCTTGCTGATGGAGCAGATCAGTCAGGCCAATATTACTGGCAGTGACATTCGTATTTTACGTCAGCATCAATCATTGGCGGAATTTCAGATTGAGCAGCTCTATGTTGATAATCGAAACGATCAGCATCGGCTCTATTCTCGTTTTGCGGTTGCAGAGCAAGCACTTCTCATTCCCTTATCATTACAGGCTGAGTTACAAGGTGCCGCCCGACTAGATGCCCTGCAGGGACATATTTATCTGGCGACAGAATCTCATGTCAGCAATCAGTTTGGTGCCTTATTGCCTACGCCGCTGGCCACGAATGTGCAATCCATTCGCGGTGCCCTCTCGTTCCAGTTGTGGCTGGAGCGACAACCGGGGCAATGGCAGAACGCCTTGTTGCAGCTGGGTTTAAACCGACTGGGCTGGCAGCAGGCAGAACAGCAACACAGTCTGGAGCTGCAGGGCGGCAATATTGTCTGGCAACGCCAACACGATGACTGGCAGTTATACAGTCAGGGCTTGCAATTACACAGTGAGCGTCAGCCGTGGCGGGCGTGGCAATTGTCGCTGAGCAAGCTGGGTGAACAATACGCTGGCCAGATGGATCCGCTGTTGTTGGGGGAACTGACGCCGTTGGTTGGCTTGTTCCTGCCGCCGGAATCGGCATCCTCGGAAGCCCTGCGTACGATGATGCCTCAGGGCACACTCAGTGAATTGCAGTTTTCACGGGACGAAACGCAAGATACCTGGTTATTCAGCGGGCATTTACAACAGTTGCAATGGCAGCATTGGCGTATGATCCCGGGCCTGCATGACATGGATGCACGTTTCCATATTTCGCCACAAGGTGTCGCGTTAAAAATCAATCAACGTTCACCCCAGATGTGGGATTTGCAGCCTTATTTTGAAAAGCCCTGGCCAGTTTCTACATTTCAGGCCGATCTGAATTGGCAAAAACAGCAGGATGGCTGGGCACTCAGCGCGGAACAGGTTCAATTCAATACCGATGCGCTGGCAACCGCGACCCAGTTCACGTTGCGTCAGAATAATGCACAACCTTTGTTTCTGGCATTGGACAGCCAGGTTGACTTACATGATGCCAGCAAGGCGCATTATTATTTTCCGCATGGTGCCATGGGTGAACCAGTTATCGACTACCTGACCACTGCGCTGCAGGGAGGCCATGCGGATAATGCCCGGATTTTATGGCATGGTGCGCTGCAGGATTTTCCCTTCAAGGATAAAAATGGCATTTTTCAGGCTTGGGTGCCTTTGCGGGATGCCACCTTCCAGTTTGGTGAGGGCTGGCAACCCTTACGGGAGATGTCACTGAACCTGCTGTTTGAAAACGACCGTCTGGATATGCAGGGTGATCATGCCCTACTCGGGGATGCCGAGACACCTCGCCTGCATGCCTGGTTCCCTAAACTGGCTCCTGGTGCCCGGTTGTACATCGATGCCGATATAGCCGGTACCGGCGAAGCCGTCAGCAGCTATCTCTATAACTCGCCACTGCAAGCCTCGGTGGGCAGTGCGTTGCAGGCGGTACAGATTAAAAAACCACTGACGGGTCAATTGAAGCTGGAGATCCCGTTGGACGGGGCCGATGTAAAGGTCAATGGACACGTCAAACTGGCTGGCAATAGTTTATATATACCCAGCATGGCGTTGTCTTTGGAGCAACTGCAGGGTGAATTGAAGTTTGATGACAATAAAACCTCGATGGAGCCGCTGACAGCTTCCCTGTGGGGACAACCGATCTCTATCAAGTATGCCGGTGAGCAGTTAGCCAACGAATACCAGGTGAAGCTGGGCCTGCAAGGGGAGTGGGATAGCAAACGTGACCACGTCTTACCGCAACTGGCGCATCAATCGTTGCAAGGGCAGGCAAACTGGCAAGGTGCGCTGGATTTGCACCTCTATAAAGGTGGCCACTACTACTATGACGCAGAGCTTAACAGCCCGTTAACGGCCTTGGCGTTTGATTTGCCGTCTCCTTATAACAAACCGGCTGGACGAAGCTGGCCACTGCAGTTGAAGATCAAGGGGAATCAGCAAAGCAGCGTGATCAACGGTTCGCTGAATCATGAGTGGCAATTGCAGGCCGACTGGTCACCGGAGCAAAATCAGTTCCACCGTTTCTGGCTGGACAATCAGATCATCGAACGCAGTACAGGTCCCCGACTGCCTTTCTCGGTCAGTACCATTCTAAGTGAGGCCGATGTTTCCGCCTGGCTGGATTGGTGGCAACGCTGGCCGACGACGGGTCTGCAAACAGTCAATCAACTCTTTCCCAGTGCCGGTGCCATTGATGTTCGGGTGGATAAACTGCATGTGGCCGATCAGTTGTGGCGTGATGTCCGGCTGAATATGAGCCCCGAACGTGAAGGGAGTAAAATCTGGCTGGAAAGCAGCAAAGCGCAGGGCATGATCCATTTGCCGGCCAAGAAAGATCAACCGATCCACATTGATATGGCCCGGTTGTATTGGGCGGATAATGGCGATGAAAAACCGGCGGAACCCATGAATCTGGCCGCACAGCAGGCCTGGTTGTCACATTGGCCCGATTTGTGGTTCAGTTGTCAGGATTGTCGATACGGTGGCAACACGTTAGGACAATTCCGCGGACATCTCGTACCGGTGAAGCAGGGTGGGGAAATCCAGGATCTGCACTGGCAGGTGGCCAATTCGCAGTTTGACGGGCAAGCCAGTTGGAAGATCAAGGATTATCAGCCGATCAGTACCCTGCAGGGCAAATTTACCAGTAGCAACACCGAACTGTTTCTCAGCCATTTTGGATTCGACCCCGGATTGACCGGTACCAAGAGTCAGCTGGACTTGGATCTATCCTGGCCCGGTGCCTTGGTACAACCCAAGCTGGCCACCTTGGATGGTCAACTCAAAATGGAAACCGGTGAAGGGATCCTGCGGGAGGTCAAAAATACCAATGGTAACCGGCTGCTATCCCTGTTCTCGTTAGATGCCATCGTGCGGCGGATCAGTCTCGATTTCCGGGATATTTTTGGTTCTGGTCTCTATTTCAAAAAAATCAGTTTCAGCGGCAAACTGGATCGCGGTGTGCTGCGTAATGATGATTTAAGACTGGAAAGTAATTCCGGTGAACTGCAAGGGCATGGTATGGTCGATTTGGGCCAGAAACAAATCGATTATCAGGTGACCTTCTCTCCGACCTTAACCGGCGGATTTGGGGTGGCTACGGCGTTTGCGCTTACTCCGGTCACGGGACTGGCGGTGCTGGCGGCAACGACCATTCTGCAACCGGTCTTTGATGTGATCACGCAGGTTAGTTATTCCGTGAAAGGTGATATTGCCAAACCGACTATCACAGAATTAAGTCGCAGACAGGCGAAAGTCAAACTGCCCGCGCCGAAGAAAGAGGAGAGCAAATAATGCAGTTGGTTGCTCTGCAAATGAATGCCCAGACCGATTGGTTGCAAAATCGGGCTCAGATACAGGCGCTGTTGCAGCGCTTGCCGGTGGAGCGGCCTTGTCTGGTGCTATTGCCGGAAAACTTTGCCTGCATGGGCGGCATTACAGACTATCAGGCATTATCTGAACCACTGGGCTCCGGTCCTGTTCAGCGGCAACTGAGTGAATGGGCGAAAGAATTTGGTATCTGGCTGGTGGCCGGTTCGTTACCAACCTGGGTATCCCAGCAAAATCGCTCCCACACCACCTCACTGGTTTTCAACCCGCAGGGCGAATTAACCGGTTTCTATCATAAACTGCATTTATTTGATGTGGATGTGGCGGATGCCCGTGGCCGTTACCGGGAATCCGATACGTTTGTGGCTGGTGACGATATAACGGTGGTGCCATCCCCGTTTGGCGGTCTGGGACTCAGTATCTGCTATGACGTCCGTTTTCCGGAGCTGTATCACTTATTACGTCAGCATGGTGCGGATGTCTTACTGGTTCCGGCGGCGTTTACAAAAGTCACCGGGCAGGCGCACTGGTTACCTCTCTTACAGGCCAGAGCGATAGAGAATCAATGTTACGTTATCGCCGCGAACCAATGTGGTACGCATGCCGGTAACCGTGAAACCTGGGGGCACTCCGTGATCATTGATCCTTGGGGAGACATCTTGGCACAACAGGGATCTCAGCCGGGCCTGATCGTGGCGACGTTTGATCCGCAAAAAACTGAACATATCCGCAAAACAATGCCGGTACAGCTGCATGCCAGACTGAGCCCGGCCTGGAGAGAGTAATTTGATGTTGTTACCACAAGTCAGTGAACGGCTGTTGGCCGCAAATGGTCTGGATCAGGATATTCTGGCGCAGCAATTGCGCCAGTTGATGAGTCATCAGATTGAATTTGGCGATTTTTATTTCCAGAGTGGGGTGCATGAATCCTGGATCCTGGAGGATGGCATCGTTAAAGATGGCAGTTACAACATCGAACAGGGTGTGGGGGTGCGGGCGATCAGCGGTGAAAAAACCGGATTTGCCTATTCCGACGAACTGAGTCTCAATGCATTACAGCAGGCGGTAATTGCAGCCCGAGGTGTGGCAGCCAGTGGCGGTAATAGCCAGATAAAAATCTGGCAGCCTACGCAACCGCAGGCGCGTTATCTGGCTCTGGATCCGTTGCCGGGGCTTGCACAACCGCAAAAAATTGCGTTGCTTGAAGAACTGGACCAATTTGCCCGTTCATTGGATAACTGTGTAACGCAGGTGATGGCATCGCTAAGTGGTGTCTATGAAGAGATCCTGGTTGCGGCGACCGACGGTACATTAGTGGCCGATATTCGCCCATTGGTGCGTCTCAGCATCACGGTGTTGGCAGAGCGTAATGGTCGTCGGGAGCGAGGCAGCTCTGGCGGTGGTGGCCGTTGTGGTTATGATTATTTCTTCGAAGTTGAACACGGTGAAAGCCGGGCGCACGGCTATGCGCGTGAAGCGGTTCGTCAGGCGCTGGTGAATCTGGATGCGATCGATGCACCCGCTGGCATGATGCCGGTAGTTCTCGGTGCTGGCTGGCCGGGAGTCCTGCTGCATGAGGCCGTAGGGCACGGGCTCGAAGGTGATTTCAACCGCAAAGGATCTTCCGCATTCAGTGGCAAACTGGGGCAACAGGTTGCCTCCAAGCATTGTACGATTGTCGACGATGGAACTCTGGCCGGACGCCGGGGTTCATTGACGGTGGATGATGAAGGCACGCCAACCCAGCATACCGTGCTGATTGAAAACGGCATTCTGAAAGGCTACATGCAGGACAAACTCAACGCTCGTCTGATGGGAGGCGCTTCGACCGGTAATGGTCGCCGCGAATCCTATGCGGCCCTACCGATGCCGCGGATGACCAACACCTACATGTTACCCGGAGAGTATGATCCGCAAGAGATCATTGCTTCGGTGAAGAAAGGTATTTATGCCCCCAATTTTGGTGGCGGTCAGGTGGATATTACTTCCGGTAAATTTGTGTTTTCCGCATCAGAAGCCTACCTGATTGAAGATGGCAAGATCACCGCACCGATCAAAGGGGCAACACTGATTGGTAATGGTCCGGAAGCCATGCAGCAGGTCTCGATGGTCGGTAACGATCTGGCGCTCGATCGGGGTGTGGGGGTCTGTGGCAAAGATGGTCAGAGTGTACCCGTTGGTGTGGGGCAACCGACACTGAAACTGGATGAGATGACGGTCGGTGGTACACAGTAACTTTTAATCTTAAGGGAAGGCGAAATGCCTTCCTTTATGTGACCCGTAACAAATAAGCATTTATTTTCGATACAGCTTTTTGACAATTCCCCGGGATCGGCTATTTGTTTAGATAGCAGCATGGGGGATAACAATGAATCTGAATATCAATTCTGATCAGGAAGTCTTTTTTTCTGACGGGCAGCAATTAGTCTCTACCACAGATCTTAACAGCTACATAACCTACGCCAACACGGCTTTCTGTGACATATCCGGTTATAGCAAAGAAGAACTGATCGGTCATCCGCACAATATGATCCGTCATCCTGACATGCCTAAATCGGCATTCCATGATCTATGGCAACATTTGAAAGCCGGACAGGCCTGGCGGGGAATGGTTAAAAATAAAACCAAGGATGGCCGTTTCTATTGGGTTGATGCTTATGTCACCCCAATTTATGAACAGGGCAAAATCAGCGGTTTCCAATCCGTGCGCAGTAAACCCGAAATCCAGTATGTCGAACGTGCAAAGCGGATCTACGGGCTACTGAAACAAAAGGATGCCTCTGGAAAACCGGTCACTATTCAGTATCGTTATCATCAACGCTGGATTGGCGGCTTGGTTGCACTGCTGTCACTGATTGGCAGTGTCATATGGCTGGGCTGGAGTGTGGCTGTTGTGCTTTTGCTGGTCCAGATGGTTCTCTTTGGCATTTTTTACCCGCAACTGGTAGCGATTCCGCATTATCTAGCGTCTTTGGCCAATGATTATGACAGCATCACACGTTACATTTATTCTGGCCATTCACTCTCTAGTATTGCCGATTTCCATGTCAAGTTAGGTCAGGCACGATTGCGGACGGTTCTTGGGCGGGTTGCGGATTCGGGAGCCGGATTACAGCGAGCCGCTGGTCGTCTATTTGCCTCGATAGAACAGGTTAGAAAAGATGTGGATCGGCAAGATGCGGAATTGCAGCAGATCGCCGCGGCTGTAACGGAAATTAATCAGGCTGCGGCCGAAATTGCACAATCCACAGATAATACAAACAACAATGTTCAAAGTGCCTCATTGCATTGCAATGAGGCGGAGCAGAATCTGTTTCGTGCCAAAGAGCAGATCACGCAACTGGCAACACAGGCGGAAATTGCCTCGTCGGCGGCCAGTAAAATGGTTGATGAAGCCGCGTTGATCGGGGGCGTGATGAACGAAATTCAGGGCATTGCCGACCAGACTAATCTGTTGGCGCTGAATGCGGCCATTGAAGCGGCACGGGCCGGTGAACAGGGACGTGGATTTGCCGTGGTTGCCGATGAAGTCCGGGCACTCTCTACCCGGACACATAAAGCGACCGAACAGATCCAGGCCAGTATTACGCATATTCAGCAGATTCTCACCTCGTGGGAAAAAACCATGAATGACAATCTGCAGCAAACACGGGATTGCGTGAAACAAACGGATGCCAGCGCGGCGAGTATGGATAAGGTAATTGTTGTACTGAATACCGTTTCCGATTTGTCCACTCAGATTTCGGCGGCAGCGCAAGAGCAAGGTGTCGCACTTGCTGACGTCGCCCGTAACCTTAATCAACTGACGATTCTCGGTCATTCCAATGTTGAACAATTGCTTAATATTAATGCCAACAGTGAAAGAGTGAAGCAGCGAGCCGACAGTCTGAATGCTGTCTGTCTTACCTTCGATGAGTAATTAACTATGGCAACGGTGTGCTGGTGACCACACCGTTGTATTTGAGGGGGTTGTTATAACATCTCTTCGAAATGTTCACGCAGATATTTGAACAGTTCACGGAATGCAGCGGGGGGCTGATTCGCATCGTGTTCTTTTTTGACCCGGCTGACTAATTGACGCAGCTTCTGCCGTTCCAGCGTGTGGCATTCTGCTAGTACCGCATTGATGGCGTCATCGCCTTCGCTCAACAACCGATCACGCCATTTTTCCAGTTTGTGTAACCGGGTATTGGTGCTGTTGTTGCGGCTGCGGATCTGATCCAGGACTTCTTTGATTTCCTCGATATCCCGGTTCCGCATCAGCTTGCCTATATATTGCAGATGACGGCGAAATGCCTCATGTTTGCCTTTCAGCTTATGTCCGGTGGCGATGGCATCGGTGAGATCTTCGTCCAGTGGCACGCGTTCCAGTTCAGCAGGCTTGAGGTTGACCAGCTCTTCGCCCAGTTTTTGCAGCGCGGTGGCCTCTCGTTTCAGCTCGCTTTTACTGACGTAATCGTCATCCCAATCGTCCTGGGTTTGTTTTTGATGATTCATGGTGTCACTCTTCTCTTTATTCCTCTCTTATATGGTAACAGGTATCTGTGATAGCCTGTGAAAAAATGCGAGCGGATTAGTCGACATGAACTCTCAAGAACAGGTTTTGCAGGAACAACATAAACTCGAACGTGTGGTCGCAGATGCACTGCAAATCGCACAGGAGCTGGGTGCGGACAGTGCAGAGATCTCGATCAGCAAACAGACGGGGATCTCGGTCAATACCCGTGGTGGTGAAGTTGAAAATATTGAATTTAATAAAGACGGTGCTCTGGGCATTGCGGTTTATCGCGATGGCCGGAAAGGTTCATCCTCTACTGCAGATTTAAGCGTTGGTGCGATCCGCCGCTGTATCGAGGCGGCACTGGAAATTTCACGTTATACCGCTGTTGATGTGTGCGCTGGACTGGCTGACCGGGAACTGATGGCCTGGGATGCACCGGATCTGGCGCTGTTATATCCGGTTGCACTGGATCCGCAATATGGTATTGAACTGGCTCGTCGCTGTGAACAGCATGCATTGTCTTTGGACAAGCGTATCAAGCAATCAGACAGTGGCAGTTTTTCCAGTCACCACGGCATTAAGGTATACGGGAATACTCATGGTTTTGTGAAAGGCTATGCGGCCAGTCGCCATTCGTTGAGCTGTGTACTGATCGGCGAGCAAGACGGCGATATGCAGCGCGATTACAGCTACAGTACCGCCCGGGAATTGAGCGATCTGTGGACACCGGAATCGATTGCTGAAGATGCTGTGAAGCGGACCGTCTCACATCTGGGTGGCCGTAAAATTGCGACGACCGAAGTTCCGGTGCTGTTCTTGCCGGAAGCGGCCAACAGCCTGTTTGGGCATCTGGTTTCTGCAATCAGCGGAGGCAATCTGTATCGCAAGTCCTCCTTCCTGCTGGACAGTCTGGGTCAGATGGTGTTTCCAGAATGGATGCAAATTAACGAATACCCGCATCTGACCAAAGGGCTGGCCAGCTCGCCATTTGATGGGGAAGGGGTACATACCCAGGATCGCGCGATCATTGAGAACGGGATTTTACAAACCTATCTGCTGACGGCGTATTCTGCCCGTAAGCTCGGCATGCAATCGACAGGTCATGCTGGCGGCATTCATAACTGGCGTGTGAATGGTCAGGGGCAAACACTGGATGAACTCATCAAGCAGATGGGAACCGGTTTGGTCGTCAGTGAACTGATGGGCCAGGGGGTCAATATTGTTACCGGTGATTACTCTCGCGGTGCCACAGGGTACTGGGTTGAGAACGGACAAATTGTCTATCCGGTTGAAGAGATCACCATTGCCGGGAATCTCAAGGAGATGTTCCGTCAGATCGTGGCAGTTGGCAGTGATATCGATCCGCGTTGCAGTCTGCAAAGTGGCTCAGTCTTGATTGAACGAATGAAAATCGCTGGGAATTGATAGCATGTAACAGACGGCAGTGATGCCGTCTGTCTGCCCCATTATTCTGGGGTACCGTCTTTACGGAAGGTGCGAGGGAAGTTACGCAGTTGTTTGCTGGCTTCACGACGCTGTTTAGACAGCTCTGCACCCAAAATGGTTAAATCATCCACGCGATCTTCGTAATCGCCTTTCATGTTGTGAATGATTTCCAGAATGTCTTCGTAGCTCATACCTGGTTTCAGGTATTCAGTCAGGTTGGCCAGCAGAGCCACGCGTTTCTGGTTATCACGGATTTTGCGGGCGTTGTCTTCGATTTCACGGGTCAGTTTGTTTTTCAGACGGGCCACGCGCACGAATTCCAGAATGTTATTCATTTCGTTGTTTTGCATTATGTTATCCACCATATCAGCTTGTTGATTCCTTCTCTGACCACTGTCTGTTTGCTGTGGTTTATTCTCATCCTGCCATGTTTATGACATAAGAGCCAGATCCGCCATCAGTATATCGGCCAATTCAGTAACATCCATACAGACAGTATGCCTTCTAGCAAATATTGCCAGTTGAATTCACGTCGCCACAAGGCGGCCATAAAAAAGCCGGCCGCCAGCGCAAACGCTGCCAGCGGGTAATACACCAGCGTGCCCAACCGGTCAAAACAGGCGAGCATGGCGGTACGTAAAGCGGCGGGCATCCAGATACCCAGCCAGCCGAGGACGACCAAAGCCGGTACAATCCCCAGTGCCAGTGAACTTAAGCGGATCTTCAGCTGCAGTGTCATTGTCCAGCGAGAATAAGACATGGTTACCCCTTATCTTTCAGCATGGCGCGTAGATTGGCGATCCCGGTCTTGGCCTTCTGCTGGCGTTGCTCCGCACTGGCGGGCTCTTTGCGGGCATCCCATTGTAGGTCATCCTGCGGCAGTTCCAACAGAAAACGGCTTGGCTCCGGACGTACCGCTTCACCAAACTGTCGCCGCTCTTTACATAAGACAAAACAGAGTTCAGTTTGTGCCCGGGTGATACCGACATAGGCCAGACGACGTTCCTCATCGATGTTGTCTTCATCGATACTGGTCTGATGCGGTAACAATCCCTCTTCCATGCCGATCATGAATACATAGGGGAATTCCAGCCCTTTGGAGGCGTGCAATGTCATCAGTTGCACCTGATCCAACTCATCATCCCCTTCGTTGCGCTCCAGCATATCGCGCAGGGTAAAACGTGCCACCGCTTCGCTGAGACTGAGCGGGGGCTCATCGGTTTGCACATCACCGGCCAGCATGTCGGTCAGCCAGCGATATAAGGTCGAGACGTTTTGCATACGCATTTCGGCGGCTTTCGGGCTGGGCGACGTTTCATACAACCACTCTTCATAGTGGATGTCCTTGATCAGATCGCGCACGACTTCTTCACTGTTGCCGCGTGCCGCATTGCCACTCATGCGGCATAGCCAGTCACAAAAATGACGCAGACTGTTTAATCCCTTGCCATGCAGATGCTGCTCCAGCCCCAGTTCAAAGCTGGCCGCATACAGACTCTTGCCGCGCAGATTGGCATAGTGCCCCAATTTTTCCAGCGTAGACGGACCGATTTCACGCCGTGGCAGATTCACCACCCGCAAGAATGCATTATCGTCATCCGGGTTCACCAGCAGTCGCAGGTACGCCATGATGTCTTTGATTTCGGTACGGGAGAAAAACGAGGTGCCGCCGCTGATCTTGTAGGGAATGCGGTTTTGCATCAGCACCTTTTCCAGCAACCGAGACTGATGATTGCCGCGATACAGGATGGCGTAATCTTTCCAGCCGGTACGGTTCATGAAACGATGCCCCATGATTTCCGCCGCGACTTTTTCTGCTTCATGCTCTTCGTTTTTGGCCATCAAGACCCGAACCGGCATCCCGTAGTCCAGCTCGGAGAACAGTTGTTTATCAAAGACATGCGGGTTATTGGCAATCAAAATATTGGCACATTTGAGGATGCGACCCTTGGAACGATAGTTTTGCTCCAGCTTGATCACATTCAGTCGCGGAAAATCTTGTTGTAAACGCACCAGATTCTGCGGTTGAGCCCCGCGCCATGAATAGATCGACTGGTCATCATCGCCCACCACCGTAAAGCGCGCCCGTTCCCCCACCAGCAGTTTAACTAACTCATACTGGCTGGTATTGGTGTCCTGATATTCATCGACGAGCAGATAACGGATACGGTTTTGCCATTGTTCTCGCACCTGCTCATTGGTTTTTAACAACAGCGTCGGCAGTAGGATCAGGTCATCAAAATCCAGCGCGTTATAAGCACTCATTTGTTTCTGATAACGCTCATACCAGCGAGCAAAGCGCTGTTCATCGGGCGTTTGCGCCCGTTTGAGCGCCTGCGCGGGCAAAATCAGATCATTTTTATAGCGGGAAATGGTTTGTACTAATTGCTGTAACAAAACCTTGTCACCCTGTATCTCCGTCTCGGTCAGCTCTTTGAGCAGACTCATCTGATCGGTGTCATCAAACAGGGAAAAATGGGCTTTCAGATTCAGGTGCTGATGTTCCCGCCGGATCAGATCCAGACCCAGAGAGTGGAAGGTAGAAACCGTCAGCCCGCGAGCCTCTTTACGGCCTAACGTATGGGCCACACGCTCTTTCATTTCTCGGGCGGCTTTATTGGTAAACGTGACCGCGAAGATATGGCGTGCGGAATAGCCGCATTCACGGATCAAGTAGGCAATCTTTGCCGTGATGACTCGGGTTTTACCACTACCCGCACCGGCAAGAACCAGGCAAGGGCCGGATACAAACTGCATCGCGTCAAGTTGTCGGGGATTGAGTTTCATGCCTTGTTACCATCACCACAGAGCGTCTCGGGCGGGCAGTATAACAAAACGCAGAAAAGATACCTTGTGGAGGTGTACATCATGGCTTATGTGAATTCAGGGATTGAAATGAAAACGACCCAGTATGACTGGCGGATCATCGGCATCATAGTCACGGTTTTTATCATCACGCTGGTCTTGGTCGTCATGAAATTTATTTATCCCGGCGTTACACCAGACAAGATGTTATCTAGCTTGTCCGCAGCATATCACTCGGTTAATGAACAACCCGTTACAACCCCGTCATCCGGCAAAAGACAGGCGTCTCGCTCTGCCTCACCGGTCATTCCGTCAGAAAAGACGGCCATGACCAAATCGAACACGACCGTTCATCTTCAAGCAGAAAAAATCCCTTCCGGTGCTGTGTCCAGCGTGACGATGCCCCATGATGCACCACAACAGGCGAATGAGCCATCAGTAGGAACGCAACACCATCCTGCGGTGTCGCCTGAATCAGTAAAAGAATCCCAAATGGTGTGCTCTGCGGAGGATCGTGCGGCAGAGCTGTGTCATTAACGGAATGAGCAATAAGCAATATAACAGTAAGGAACACAGGATGCGTTTACGATTGAAGTGTGTGCAGGCTATTTTTCTTTTAATGCTGTGGCAGAGCGATGGTATTGCCGCCCCGATTGCTAATGCTATCACCACCGGCAGTCAGAGTGATACCTATTACCAGATCGGTAATGAACTGAAAGAATATGTGAGCCCGGAATTACAGAATCTGGTTTCAAAAGGTGATGTCGACAACATCAAGGCGCTGAGTAAAACCAAGGGCGTCTCCTTCGCGATTGTGCAGTCAGATGTTTATCAGACTTATGTCAATTTAGAGCAACATGATCCGGATCCCGCGATCCGGCAGTGGGCAACAGAATTATTAAACTCACTACGGGTTGTCGCGCCACTTTACAGTGAAGAGATCTACTTTGTCGTCCATAAAGACTCACCGATGCAGGAGTTGCAGGACATCGAAGGAAAACGTCTGGCCATCGGCCCGGAAGGCAGTGGTACGAATCTGACCGCGAAAAATATCTATTTTAAATTGTTTGGCAAGGCCCCAGTCATCGTTAAACCCTTCATTGAAACGGGCGTACTTGGTTCGGACGACAGCACCCGTTATGTTCGTTCGGCATTGTGGCATCTGGCCCATCCTGATGCGGGTCCGGAAGAGCGCAAAGTCGATGTGGTTGTCATCATTGGTGGCCAACCGCTGCCCTTGCTGCAACGATTGGGAAAGGATTACAAATTACTGGCGACGAATATCAAAAATGATGCAACGGAATCACTGTTGAAAGATTACAGCATTGGTTTTGCTGACAAGAAAAACTATCCATTTTTAGCGCGACACATGCCCGTCATGATGGTGCAGTCATATCTGGTCACTGCACAATTCCGGGATAAGCCGCGCAGAGATTTCGTCAAGAAATTCGCCACTTCGCTGTGTAAAAACTACGATAAGCTCTATGAACACGGCCATGAAAAATGGAAAGCATTGGTCTGGTCGCCGCAACATCCGCATCTGCCATCGTTGTTGTCAGGATGGCGCTACTCGGATGTCACCAAACCCATCCTTGAAAACTGCCACTCTGACGTGACTCGTGTAGTAAGCAATCCGGCTGCCACACAAGCTTTAACCTGTACACTGGAAGATCGATCCATCGGTCTGTGCTTGTGATCGGGCCTTTGTATAACCTCTCCTCATGAATATGTTCTGTCACTGTCTTGCTTGTACGACAGTGATGGAACATTCGCCCCATTCGGCGTTTTTTTCCAGAAGCGATAAGAATACGTTATCATGGCGGCCCTCTCTTGGTGGGTGGTTTCACGCTATGACCTTTTTTGACATACAGCAGGTGCGCGATCAGTTTCCGATCTTGCAGCAACAGATCAACGGCCATCCGTTGGTTTATCTCGACAGTGCTGCCACCGCACATAAGCCTGAATGCGTGTTACAGGCCATGCTGGATTTCTATCGTACCGACAATGCCAATGTCCATCGTAGCGCTCATTCATTGGCTGGCCGGGCAACACAACGATTTGAACAGGCTCGACAGCGTGTGGCCTCATTCCTGAATGCTCGCAGTAGCGATGAAATTATCTGGACGCGAGGTACCACCGAAGCGATCAATCTGGTTGCCAACACTTGGGGGAAGAGTCATCTGCAGGCTGGTGACGAAATCCTGCTTTCGGCGATGGAACATCACGCCAATCTGGTGACTTGGCAACAGATCGCCCAGCAGACCGGCGCTAAACTCCGCATTATTCCTTTGTTAAGCTCTGGTGAACTGGATTTATTGGCCTTTCGGGCGATGTTATCAACGAAAACCCGGATTGTTGCACTTGTTCATGTTTCCAACGTACTGGGAACCGTGAATCCGGTTGCCGAAATTGTTCGTTTGGCTAAACAAGTCGGTGCGATGACCTTAATCGACGGTGCTCAGGCCGTGGCGCATTCACCTGTTGATGTGCAAGCACTGGATTGTGATTTTTATGCTTTTTCAGGTCATAAAGCATATGGCCCGACAGGCATTGGTGTCTTATATGGTCGCTATGAATGTCTGGCGCAGTTAGCACCTTGGCAATTTGGCGGCGAGATGATCCGGACAGTGACATTTGTCGAGAGCGAATTTAATTTACCACCCTTGCGTTTTGAAGCCGGAACCCCAGCCATTGCCGAAGCAATCGGTTTATCGGCTGCATTGGACTTTTTATCTGAACAACAGGCGGCCGGGGCGGAAGCCTATCAGCAAGCATTATTACAGCGCTTGATCCACGGTTTACAACCGATAGAGGGCGTCGAATTAGTCGGTCAACCCACAGAGCGCCAAGGGCTCGTTTCGATCGTCTTTACGCATGCTCATCATCACGATGTGTGTCAGTTGCTTGATGCGCAGGGCATTGCTGTGCGAAGCGGACATCATTGTGCGATGCCCTTGCTAAATACGTTGGGGCTGGCTGGTACCTTGCGCATTTCGCTGGGCGTCTATAATAAAGAAATGGAAATCGATATTTTCCTGCAGGCATTGCGTCAGGCATTGGAGTTATTGCATGACTGATCGGGTCGATTTTATAGTAAACTACCCAATCGGCGCCGGAACCGGACTGGATGGCGACTTTATCCGAACATTATTAGGACAAAGCACCAGTTGGGATGAGCGATACCGTCAGTTGTTACAGTTGACACGAAAGGTGCCAGCGCTACCTTTAGAGTGGCGTCAGACGGAATTAGAAGTGAGTGGCTGTGAGAGTAGGGTGTGGCTGTTGCCTTATCGGGACAATAACGGGATCTATCATTTCGTCGCAGACAGTGAATCTCGCATCGTAAAATCGTTATTGATCACACTTTTAGCAGTTGCTAATCATCAGCCTGCTGACAAGATCCAACAGATCCAAGTAGCATCTTACTTTGCCGAGTTAGGGTTAGCTCAGCATATAACACCATCCAGAACCAATGGATTGCAGGCTGTGTGGAAAAAAATGAGTGATTTTTGCGCACTATCTGCATAAAATTACTACTAGAGCACATTAATCGAAATTTCGATTAGTTTAGAATGGTTATCAGAGAATTCGAGGTGGAGGAATCTCATGCTAGACGGATTACCTGCCGTACTGAATAAAGCATCGTTGCGGTTTGTGGCTCAGCCAATCTTTCGCCAGAAAGGCGAATTATATGGTCACGAAATGATGTTGTTGCATAAGCAGCACAAAGATCCGGCGATGTTTATGAAGATCGTAAACCATATGGGTTTACGGCAGAACCTTGATCTCGAAGTTTGTCGTATGGCAGAGCCCGTACTGCGAACTCATCATCTGACTGGCTGCTGTTGTATTAATCTGTTTGCCGATTCATTGCAGGAAGAGGAAGTCATTGAGGCACTCTTGCTGTTGGCCGATCCAAGTGCAAACCGTTGGGTCATGGTTAATGTGATGCAATTAGACTCAAACAATAAGCAGTCCAATCTGTCTGAAATTATTGCTGATTTACGGCAGTGCGGCGTGCGTTTTTGTTTTGACGTGAAATTACTGATGCAGATCACGGCAATGTCTTTACCTGTCGATATGTTGCGCATGGATATCCGTCAAGTGCCGGAAGATCAATGGGCGCGTTGGATTTCTTTTGCCGAAAGTAATTGTGTTCCTATGTTGGCGGCGGGTGTTGACGATGAAATACATCGCGAAACGTTATGCCAGTTAGGGATCGATTTTCTGCAGGGCAAGCTATTTGCAGATATGGTGTTATTGAATCAGACGGCTTAACCGTCTGAATCTATTTCTTTTTGAATTTAGAAAAACCACAAAGGCCAACAGAATACCTTTGTGGTTTTTTATTTTCCGCTTAATTTTTGCAGCACGTAAGAGACGGCGACAAATCCGAAAGTGGCGGTTACAACGGTAGTAGCGCCAAATCCGGAAGCACAATCCATCTTCATATTGCCGTCACTGCTGGCTTTAGCGCTGCATGTCCCGCCGGCGCCATCCGGATAAGTTAACTGCTCGGTAGAATAGACGCAGGGAATGCCAAATTTCTTTTTGGGATCCCGGGGAAAGTTGAATTTGCGTCGTAGCTCAGCGCGGACTTTAGCGGCGAGAGGATCTTGAGTGGTTTTTGCCAGATCGATGATGGCGATCTGAGTGGGATCTTTTTGTCCGCCAGCACCGCCGGTAGTGATTAGCGGAATTTTCTGGCGCTTACAGTAAGCCAGCAAAGAAACTTTGGCTTTAAGGCTGTCGATGGCATCAACGACAAAATCGAAATGGGTGTCGAGATGTCCTGTGAGATTTTCTTCGGTAATAAAGTCATCCACGATATTGATCTGACATTCCGGATTAATTAAGCGGATACGTTCAGCCATGACTTCGGTTTTCAGCTTGCCGACGTTACCTTGCAACGCATGCACTTGACGATTAGTGTTGGTGACACATACGTCATCCATATCGATCAGCGTCAGTTGACCAATACCGGAGCGTGCGAGTGCCTCTGCTGCCCATGAACCGACACCGCCAATGCCAATGACACAGACATGACTTTGCTGAAAACGCAGTAATGCGGCTTCACCATATAAACGAGCTATGCCACCAAAGCGCTGAAAATAATCTGATTGCATAAAAAATATAAATACCAAGATGAGATTTTAAGGATTATATCAGCTTTGCTGATTAAGCTGTTTCTCCAGAATAGGGGCTATTTGTGCTTTTTGTTACACATCAACCTGCATCGGCTATTTAGTCATAGCGCCGGATCAGGCAAAATAACAGCTAATTTGGCCCTTGTGTCGCTAGGGCATTATCGGAAGTATCAGGAATAAAACATGACCTGTGAGCACGCTGAAGCGTTTTTACACCAACCAGCAGTTACCGTTGTTATCCCCGCAAAGAATGAGTCAGAAAATATACGCCCATTAATCAGTGAAATCAGAACTGCAATGGATGGCGCTTTTGATTATGAATTGATTTATGTCGATGACGGCAGTACCGACGATACGTTTGCGGTTTTGAAGGCCATTCGCGATGAAGGTTTTAATAAACTGAAAGTGATCCGTCATCAACAATCGGTGGGGCAGAGTTTCTCCGTACTGAATGGTGCCAGACATGGCAAGGGCGAATGGCTGGTGGTATTGGATGCGGATGGACAAAATGATCCGGCAGACATTCCCGGTATGTTAACGGCATTGCAGACCGCATATGTGAAAGATCCGAAAAAAGTGGGGATCATTGGGCATCGTGTGACTCGCCGTGATGACTGGGTAAAGCGACTGTCATCCAAATTAGCCAATGGATTTAGAGACTGGATGCTGAAAGATGGCATTCCTGACACCGGCTGTGGTTTAAAAGCTACACGTCGTGATTGGTATGTTCAGTTACCTGCATTTAACCATATGCACCGTTACGTTCCGGCTCTGATTCAGAGTCTGGGTGGCGAAATGATGATCCATCCGGTTAATCATCGCCCTCGCATGGCGGGTGTCTCCAATTATGGTGTATGGAACCGTCTGTGGGTTGGGCTGGTCGATGTATTTGGTGTTCGCTGGTTACAGCATCGCGCGAAACGAATTGTGATTCAGGAGATCCTGAATGGCGATTGAATGGTTGGATCTGCCCATTACTTGGCTGGAGTGGACTGGTATTCATGTGACGGGGTGGAAAATTATCGGTTACACCGGTGCCCTGATGTTTGGCGGTCGTTGGCTAGTGCAGTTTTGGGCATCGAAACGTGCCGGCAAACCTGTGATCCCACGACTTTTCTGGTATATGAGCGTCGGTGGCAGCCTGATGACACTGGGCTATTTCCTCTTTTCGGCCAAGCAGGATTCCGTGGGGGTATTGCAGAATATCTTTCCGGCGTTTACTGCCTTGTATAGTCTTCGACTGGACATTAAGCACCGCGGGTGGCGCCGTGACAGGGCTCCGCATTAATTGCCGGGTCTCATTTCTGGAACCGTTATGATAACTGATCGTCAAGTATTGCAGGGCTGGCAAAGTGACCGGCTCAATTTATTGTTTCTTCTGGGGCTGGGATTGCTGATTCTGGGCGCAGGAATTGGGCTGCGCGATCCATGGCCAGCGGATGAACCCCGCTTTGCGCTGGTGGCCAAACAGATGTTGGAGTCTGGTCAGTGGTTGTTTCCATTTCGTGGCGGTGAAATATATCCCGATAAACCGCCGATGTTTATGTGGGGCATTGCATTAGGGTATTTGATTACGGGGTCATTGCGGGTCGCGTTTCTCTTACCGTCCTTACTGTCCGGCTTGGGTTGTATTGTTCTGGTCTATGATATTGCTCGTCGTATGTGGGATCGCTCAACAGCTTTCCGTGCCGGGTTGTTCCTCTTGTTTACTGCTCAATTCACTGTTCAGGCTAAACAAGCGCAAATCGATGAACTGGTTACTTTTTTCATTACCTTGGGTGCGTATGGTTTCCTGAGATTTTTACTCGCAGGCGGCGGTTGGCGTTGGTATTACCTCGGGTGGTTTGCTGCTGGATTGGGGATCATCACCAAGGGTGTGGGAATTGTGGCAGCGTTGATGCTGTTGCCTGCACTCTGGACGCACCGGACTCAAATCCGACAGGCCACCAAGGCGCAGTGGTTGAAGGGATGTCTGGGGCCATTAGTGATGCTGCTGGCTTGTTCGTTGTGGCTGGTGCCGATGTTGCTGGCGGTACAACATCATCCTATCCCTGAGTTTTTAGCCTATCGAAATAACATTCTGTTCCGACAAACGGTAACCCGCTATGCAAATGCTTGGCATCATATTCAGCCATTCTGGTTTTATCTGGTTAATGTGATCCCTTCATTTTGGTTACCCTGGTCATTGCTGTTGCCGTGGATGGTCTGGCAAGGTCAGCGTGATGTCCGTAACGGGCAGCGTCCAGTGATCCTCTTGGTCGGATATTTATTACTGATCTTGCTGTTCTTTTCCGCATCAGCAGGCAAACGCGGTGTTTATATTACACCGGCGACACCAGCACTTGCTTTGCTGGTGGCCTATTGGTTGCCCGAACAACTGAACCGCCGCTGGCCAGCCCGCTTACTGGCTGGATTGGGCTGGTTGTTAAGTGGTTTGTTTGTACTGGCAGGTATTGTTTTACTGCTGAAACCCGCGATCTTGGCAAAACTGGGTGAGATGGAATCCCCGGTTCTGCTCGGGTTTTCATTGGGGCTGCTGGGATTAGGTGCGAATTGGTTACTTCGCCGGCAACCGCTGACAGCCATATTGGCGACGTTAATCCTGTTGTGGTTACATTATGGTTTTTGGTCATATCCGTTAATGAACAATTTACGGACACCGCAACAAATCATGCAGCAGGTTGGCCAGCGTTTAGCTCCGCAGGATGAGTTGTTGCTGACTAACTTCCGTGAACAGTTTTTACTGTTTGCGAACCGCCCTTTGTATCACTTTTCTTATTTACAGCCTGATGAACCACAGCCGAAAGACGCAGCAGCTTGGCTGCAGAGCTCATCGCATCGCTGGGTTTTGGGGCCGATCAGTAATTTAAATAAATGCTTTGCTGCCGAGAAAGGGGTCAACTTAGGTTTTCGTCATGGCGATAACTGGTATCTGTTCCGGGCGGATGCAGTGCTTCCTGCTTGTCAGTCGGCACAAAGTTCAGGTGCTGAAATATTTTATTATGCACCTAAATTAATAGTAGGAGAGTAAACATGCATTATCTGGTTACTGGCGCCGCAGGTTTTATCGGTTTCCATGTTGCCGAACGTTTACTGGCTGCAGGTCATCAGGTAACCGGTTTGGATAATCTGAATGACTACTATGATGTTAATTTAAAACTCAGTCGTTTATCGTTGTTGAAAGCACATGCTGCTTTCCGTTTTGTGCAGGGTGATCTGGCGGATCGGCACCTGATGGCGCAATTATTCAGTGAAGGACAGTTTCGACGTGTTCTTCATTTTGGCGCACAGGCGGGCGTTCGTTATTCGCTGGAAAATCCTCATGCCTATGCCGATGCCAATTTAGTTGGTTATCTGAATATTCTGGAAGGTTGCCGACAACACAAGATTGAGCATTTGTTATATGCCTCCTCCAGCTCTGTGTATGGACTGAACCGGAAAATTCCGTTTTCCACTGAGGATTCTGTAGACCATCCAGTTTCGCTGTATGCAGCGACGAAAAAAGCCAATGAACTGATGAGTCACAGCTATTCACATCTTTACGGTTTGCCGTGTACGGGGCTGCGTTTCTTCACAGTTTATGGTCCGTGGGGGCGTCCGGATATGGCCTTGTTTAAATTCACCAAGGCGATTCTGGCCGGTCAGCCGATAGATGTGTATAACTTTGGTGAAATGAAACGCGACTTCACTTTCATCGACGACATTACCGAGTCGATCGTGCGTTTAGCGGACGTGATCCCGCAACCTAACCCGGATTGGCGTGTTGAAAGCGGATCATCAGCGGAAAGTTCTGCACCCTACCGTATTTATAACATTGGCAACAGTCAGCCCGTCGAGCTCAAAGCCTTTATTCATGCACTGGAGCAATCGTTAGGGGTTCCGGCAAAAATGAATTTCTTACCGCTGCAGCCGGGTGATGTACTGGAAACCAGTGCCGATACGTCAGCACTGGAAGCCGTGGTCGGTTTCAAGCCGCAAACGCCGTTGGCGCAGGGCTTGGAGCGTTTTGTCAGCTGGTATAGATCGTTCTATTCATGCTGAGTCTGAGCCGCTAATAACGGTTTTAGCTGCGCAGCCAGTTGGTTGATGGTGGTTTGCCAACCGCTGCGCAGTGTCCGGACCAGCACCGGATAACCGTCTGCCCCCAGCGGGTAGAGCTGCTGGAATTGCCCGCTATATTGCTGTGTCGCCGTCGTCAGAGTCCATTCGCCACTGATGACGGCATGTCCGTCCGCTCTGCCGTGAAAACCGCGAACCTTTACCTGCAACTGAGCAATGTGCTGTTCGGAGACCTCTCCATTTTGCCATTGATAGGCCGGTAACTGCTGCCGTAATTCCTGCAGCAGGGCGCGCGTCAGTTGTTTATCTAAGGCTTCGGCCCAACGGTGCTGATTGGCGGTGGTCAGTTGCACATCATCCTGCTGATAAACAATACCGATACTGTTCAGATAGTCGGCCAGTTCAACATCACTGACCGTCACCACTGGCTGATGGTTAGGTGTGACGGTATTGTTCTTTGCATCAGGCAGAGCAATAGCGTAGTAATGCGGACTTGTGTTGTTGCTGCAAGCGGTAACAACACACAACCATAAACCGGTGAGTAATATGCGCAATATCGTCATTTAGCTTTCCTCGGTACAGGATCATTCTGGGTATCAGGCTGGAATAACAGCGCATTTGGTTTTTCGTTCAAGGTTCTGGCCATGGGTTGTACTTCGTGTAAAACCCGGTTCAACGATTGAATTGATCGGTTCAGTTCACCATAGGCCGGAGAATTTGCTGATAACCCCTGCAGGGTTTTCTGTATGTCAGCCAGCGTATTTTTCAGTTCGGCAGGTAATTGCTGAGTGCTCTGTTGCGTCGCTATTTTATCCATGCTGGCACTGACTTTACGTACATTGGCCATCGCCGCCTGAGTTTCTGTCAACATGGTTTGGGCTTTGGTGAGCGTCCCGTTTATATCCAGCTGATTCAATTTATTTAATAATTGGACGACCTGCTGCTCAATACGAGCCAGTCCACCCGGTACGGTAGGAAGCGTGTGGTAGTTGGCCAATTCACCCAGACCATCTGATTTTGGTAAATCAGGATAGAAATTGAGATCCACATACAGCGCGCCAGTCAGTAAATTGCCTGAACGTAATGAGGCACGCAGCCCCTGTTTAACTGCGGCGGTAAATTCATTTTCCCAATTTGGTAATTGATCTTTATCCATGTCTTCACGAATACGGCCCGGTTCGATGCGGATCAACACGGGAATTTTACGAGAATGCGTGGTGAGCAGGTCGTTGCCAGGAACAAAGAAAGGAACAGACAGCACGCTTCCGATCTGAATACCGCGATATTCAACGGGTGCGCCGGGGTTCAGACCGCGCACGGAGTCATCGAACAGTAGGATATAATCGATTCTGTCCTGATAACGGCGGATGGCGCTGCTGTCTTCATCGGCATACAGATTAAAAGTCTTGTTGGTTTTAACCGGTTGTCCCAGCTCCCAGCCGGAGGGAACGCTAAAACTGACACCACCCGACAGAATTGTTTCCAGCGTACCGGTTTTGACTTTGATGCCATCGGTTGCCGCTTGCACTTGAATGCCGCGATTGAGCCAGAAACGGGTATTGGTGGTGACCAACGCATCGTAGGGAGCCTGAATGAACAATTGATAGTTCATCTGGCGTGTATCTGATTTGAACTCTGCCTGCTCGACCCGGCCTACCGTAAAGCCACGATATAATACCGGATCGCCAACCGATAACGCGCTGTCTTGCTCACTGCTCAACTCTATACGCAATCCCGGTGCGTTGGTGGGGGTGACAGGCGGGGTATCCAAGGCGGTGAATTCCAGTTTTCGCTCTTTGCTCTTCCCGGGTTGTAATTCGAGATAAGAGCCGGAGAGTAAGGTATTTAAACCTGAAATACCGCTTTTCCCCACGCGAGGCTTTACCACCCAGAAACGGGTATCATCGCGTAGCAGCGGTTCTGCTTCGACATTCATGCGGGCTGTCACGATGACGTGCTTTAAATCATCACCCAGACGCACGGTTTGTACTTTGCCAATTTCGACACTACGGGTTTTGATCGGGGTTTTGCCCGGCTCAATGCCTTCAGCATTATCCATTTCCAGTGTGATCAATGGCCCTTGATTATGAAGCGTCGTGACGACCATCCATAATCCGATAGTCGCGGCTACAATCGGGATCAGCCAGATCGGCGAAATGCGCTGCAGTTTCTTTATCTTGGCAAAATTACTCGGCACGATTGGTTTCAACCTCTTTTTCTTGTAAATCGGTAGTCGGTGTAATGGGTTCATTGTCCCATAACAATCGAGGATCAAAGCTCATGGCTGACAGCATGGTCAGGATGACAACGCCGGCAAATGCGAGCGCAGCAGAACCTGGGTAAACAGACATGAGTTTACCCATTCGGATCAAGGCGACGAGAATGGCGACCACGAAGACATCAACCATGGACCAGCGTCCGATGAATTCCGTTAAGCGATAAAGCCGGGTTCGACCACGCCGGTGGTGCACTCTCTTGGCATAGACACTCCAGCATAACCAGCCAATGGCGAGCATTTTCACGATGGGCACTAAAATACTGGCGATAAAGATGATCAACGCAACGGGATAAGAGCCCATGTTCCACAATAACACTACCCCGCCCAGAATGGTGGAGTAGGTTTGCTGGCCGAGACTTTCCGTGATCATGATTGGCAGAATATTCGCGGGGATATACAGGATGACGGAGGTAAAAAGTAACGCCAGTGTCCATTGCAGGCTGTTGGGTTTGCGTGCATGCAAAACACTGTGACAGCGAGGACAATGATGTGTTCTAAGCGATACCAAACCATGACAGGCATGGCACAGGGTCAGATTTTGATCAATGGCCCGTCCTGTCGGTGTTGGGGGCGTTCGTAAATGGATGGGACCGCTTTGTTGCCACCAGAGCCAATCGCGATCAATGGCACTGAACGCCTTTAACATCGTCAGCGAAAACAACACATAAGCCCAGAAACTGTAGCCCAGTTCAATGTCGGCCAGCGAAGCAATTTTAATGAGACTGACCAGAACGCCAATCAGAAAGACTTCCACCATACACCAGGGGATCAGTCGGAATAACCAGAGGGTATAACGTTTGCGTAAACGCTTGCCGCGCCAATGACCCAGGCGGGAATAAATCAAACAAATCAGTAATAAACAGGTTGCTGGCAGCACCTGAATGAAGAGATAAACCGTCAGTGCCAATGCCGGGTGTTCTTCTTCCAGCAGGGTGGTGGCCGTCTGGTACAGCGTCATGTCCTGATGGATCCCCTTTACCAGCATGCCAAGAAAGGGAAAAAGGTTGCTGCACAGCAGCATGATCAGCGCAGCAATACTATATACCAGCGGTTGCAGCCGGGCTTCGACCGGCAAGGCTCTGAGTTTATGCTCGCAACGTGGACACATGGCTTGTTCACCGGCTTGCAAAGGCGGGATCACCATTAGCCAGTCACACTCATGACAGGCAGTATATTGGACGGCGGACAGTGTATAAGTGCTGCGACGACGGCGCTTCATCAGGTGCATTATCAAGCAGATGGAATACAGCTTAGTTTAGCCGTATCAGCGCGATGCTGGAATCGTTATTCGGGGAAATTCACAGTAAAGATGAATGGTGGAAATATTCCGATTTGTGAGACCTCGAATGTGTCATTGCTCGGATGGAAAACTATACTCGCTTGTGGACAAAAAAATCAGCACAGGAGCACAAGATGGATGTCACCATAATTCAGCGCGCGGCCCAACAAATCGCATATATTCGGATGGTTGGTCCCTATGCCGAAGTTATCGGCCCTGGTTTTGAACGACTGATGGCCTGGAGTAATCGCCGACAGCTGCAAGGGGAGTGGCTGGCGTTGTATTGGGATAATCCCGACCTTACGCCCCCCACCGAACTGAAAACGGATGTCGCACTAACCGTGCCGGAAGGAACTGAGGTTGAGGGCGACGTGCATTTGCAGATCATTCCGGCGGGTGAATTTGCCGTACGGCGTTGTCGTGTGGAACAGGATGATTTTGAGACACCCTGGCGTGGATTTTTTACGGATCTTGCCCAAAGTGATTATCAGTTTGGAGAGGGGGCTTGTTTCGAGCGTTATTTCAATAATGGCAAAGTGGATGGTTATTGGGACATCGAAATGGCGATTCCGGTAATTCGGAAATAGTGCGTTGAAAATAAAAAGCCCGTCGTCAAGACGGGCTTCGTATATCAGCGTATCAAGAGGGCTTAGCCGCCAACAGCGATACGTTTCATGTCTTTCATGTAACCGCGCAGTGTTTTACCAACCTGCTCGATTGGGTGATTGCGAATGGCTTCGTTCACCTGAACCAGCACCACGTTATCAACACCGTTGTCTTTCACTGACAGACCTTTACCGATCACATCAGTACCCACTTTAGGCATGATGTGTTCTTTCAGTAATGGTACTGCCGCGTTTGCGAACAGGTAGTTACCGTATTCAGCAGTGTCAGAGATAACCACGTTCATCTCGTACAGACGTTTACGCGCGATGGTGTTCGCGATCAGTGGCAGTTCGTGCAGTGATTCGTAGTAAGCTGATTCAGCAATGATGCCTGATTCAGTCATGGTTTCGAATGCCAATTCAACGCCTGCTTTCACCATCGCAACCATCAGGATGCCGTTGTCGAAGTATTCTTGTTCAGCGATCACGCCATCGAATGCTGGTGCGTTTTCGAATGCAGAAGCACCTGTTTCTTCACGCCATCTGAACAGGTCAGCGTCGTTGTTTGCCCAGTCAGCCATCATGCCAGTTGAGAATGCGCCGCTGATGATATCGTCTTGGTGTTTACGGAACAGCGCACGCATCAGCACTTTCATTTCCTCAGCCAGTTCAAACGCACGCAGTTTTGCTGGGTTTGACAGACGATCCATCATGGCAGTGATACCGCCTTGTTTCAGCGCTTCAGTCACAGTTTCCCAACCGAATTGCAGCAGTTTGCCTGCGTAACCCGCGTCGATGCCATCAGCAACCATTTTTTCGTAGCACAGGATAGAACCTGCCTGCAGCATGCCACACAGAATTGTCTGTTCACCCATCAGGTCAGATTTCACTTCTGCAACGAAAGAGGACTCCAGAACGCCTGCACGATGACCACCGGTAGCAGCAGCCCAAGCTTTCGCGATCGCCTGACCTTCACCTTTTGGATCGTTTTCTGGGTGAACCGCGATCAGTGTTGGCACACCGAAACCACGTTTGTATTCTTCACGAACTTCAGTACCTGGGCATTTTGGTGCAACCATCACCACAGTCAGATCTTTACGAACCTGAGTGCCTTCTTCAACGATGTTGAAGCCGTGAGAGTAACCCAGTGCAGCGCCTTCTTTCATCAGAGGCATTACAGCTTTAACAACGCTGGTATGTTGTTTGTCTGGAGTCAGGTTCACCACCAGATCCGCAGATGGGATCAGCTCTTCATAAGTACCCACTTTGAAGCCATTCTCAGAAGCTTGTTTGAATGATTTACGTTTTTCAGCAATTGCTTCAGCACGCAGAGCGTAAGAAACATCCAAACCAGAATCGCGCATGTTCAGACCTTGGTTCAGGCCTTGAGCACCACAACCAACGATAACGACTTTTTTACCTTTCAGGAAATCACAACCGCTTGCGAATTCGTCGCGCGCCATGAAACGGCATTTGCCTAATTGTTCTAACTGCTGGCGCAGATTCAGGGTGTTGAAGTAGTTAGCCATTGAGAATAGCTCCATCTATAAATTAATTTGCTGTGTGTTATCTGATAACGGTCAGAGTCCGAAAACAGCATTACTATAAACGAGGTATTACATTGCTGGAAATGATATATTCGGAACGAAATATTGCGTTTTTTGCAACGTGAGGTGGTTGATGGATTTCCGAACCTTGTCTTTATTTACTCATCTGGCGCGCACGCTGCATTTCGCAAATACAGCCAACCAGATGGCGGTCAGCCCCTCGACCTTAAGCCGGACGATGCAACGACTGGAGCAGGAAACAGGCTGCGCCTTATTTGAACGAGATAATCGCAGTGTTGTACTTACGGCAGAAGGTAAACGTTTATTAACCTCCGCCGAACGGTGGCTACAGGAATGGCACGAACTCCGTGATGATTTACGCCATCCGCGAGAAGCCTTACAGGGGCGGATCCGCGTATTCTGCTCGGTGACGGCCAGTTATTTCCTATTGCCAGAGGTACTCGGACGGTTTCGTCATCGCTATCCACAATTGGAACTTAAACTGGAAACCGGTGATGCTGCGCTGGCGGTGGATAAGGTATTGCAAGAAGAAACGGATATTGCGATTGCCGCCCGTCCGGATGCGCTACCTGCACGCTTGCAGTATTGTTTGTTGCAGCAGGTGCCGCTGGTCTTTATTGCGCCGCGCACCAGCACCAATGTAAACCAGTGGCTGAAAGAAGGAGAGCCCGATTGGTCACAAGTGCCTTTAATTGTTTCGCAACAAGGATTGGCGCGTAAGCGTTGCGACCAATGGTTTCGCAACAAAGGTTTAAGCCCGAACATCTATGCGGAGGTGGCGGGTAATGAAGCCATTGTCAGCATGGTGACGCTCGATTGTGGCATCGGTCTGGTGCCGGAGGCGGTGATTGAACACAGCACCTTGGGGTCACAGGTGAGGGTGATCCAGCCAGTTCCGGCGCTGAAACCCTTTGAGGTGGGATTTTGTGTTCTCAAACGACGACTTGAAGAGCCGCTGATTCAGGCTTTCTGGCAAATGGTACAGCAATAGTCAGCACCTGCAGCAAATTCACTCAAAAAGGTGTAAACTGCGAACGAAATCATCGGCACTGTACATGCGTTTGTGGGGGCTCTATGAGGCGTATGTGCAGACAACAAAAAAAGTTTATTAACCGACTCTCAGGAAAAGTAACACGATGAAAAACATCAATCCAACCCAGACCAAAGCGTGGAAAGCGCTGGAAGCCCATTTTGCTGCGAATAAAGATCGTAAGCTGAGTGACTTGTTTGCAGCTGATCCAGCGCGTTTTGACAAGTTTTCCACCACGTTTAAAGACAATGTCCTGGTGGACTACTCCAAAAACCTGATCACAGAAGAAACACTGGATCTGTTGATCGATCTGGCCCACGAAGTGGATCTGCGTGCTGGTATTGATGCCATGTTCAATGGCGAGAAAATTAACCAGACAGAAGGTCGTGCCGTTCTGCATACCGCACTGCGTAACCGTTCTAACCGTCCAGTGATGGTCGATGGTAAAGACGTCATGCCTGAGGTCAATGCGGTGCTGGCTAAAATCAAAACCTTCTGCGCCAGCGTGATTTCTGGTGAGTGGAAAGGTTATACCGGTAAAGCAATCCAGCACGTAGTTAACATCGGTATCGGTGGTTCTGACCTGGGTCCGGTGATGATCACCGAAGCGCTGCGTCCATTCAAAAACCATCTGGAAATGCACTTTGTTTCCAACGTCGACGGTACGCACATCGCCGAAACACTGAAGAAAGTAGATCCAGAAACCACATTGTTCCTGGTGGCCTCCAAAACCTTCACCACGCAGGAAACCATGACCAATGCCCTGTCTGCTCGTGACTGGTTCCTGAAACATGCTGGCGATCAGGCGCACGTAGCGAAACATTTCGCCGCGCTGTCTACCAATGGCAAAGCAGTTGCCGAGTTTGGTATTGATACAGCCAACATGTTCGAATTCTGGGACTGGGTAGGCGGTCGTTACTCTTCATGGTCTGCCATCGGCATGCCTATCGCACTGTCGCTGGGCTTTGAGAAATTTGAAGAACTGCTGGAAGGTGCGTTTGAAATGGATACCCATTTCGCGACCACCACGTTCGAACAGAACATCCCTGTACTACTGGCGCTGATTGGTCTGTGGTACAACAACTTCTACGAAGCTGAGTCAGAAGCTATTCTGCCATATGACCAGTACATGCATCGTTTTGCTGCTTACTTCCAGCAAGGCAACATGGAATCAAATGGTAAATATGTTGATCGTAATGGTCAGGCTGTTGATTACCAGACTGGCCCGATTATTTGGGGTGAGCCAGGTACTAACGGTCAGCATGCGTTTTATCAGTTGATCCATCAGGGAACTAAACTGATCCCTTGCGATTTCCTGGCACCGGCTATCAGCCACAATCCTATCGGTGATCACCATCCAAAACTGCTGGCGAACTTCTTCGCTCAGACTGAAGCGTTGGCGTTTGGTAAGTCTAAAGAGGTGGTGGAAGCTGAATTCCTGGCGGCTGGTAAAACGCTGGAACAGGTTAAAGATCTGGTGCCATTCAAGGTATTTGAAGGTAACCGTCCAACCAACTCAATTCTGTTCAAACAGATGACGCCAAAAACACTGGGTGCTCTGATCGCCATGTACGAACACAAGATTTTCGTACAGGGCGTGATTTGGAACATTTTCAGCTTTGACCAATGGGGTGTTGAGCTGGGCAAACAATTGGCGAACAAGATCCTGCCGGAACTGGGTAGTGATGCTGCTGTTACCAGCCATGACAGCTCTACCAATGGCCTGATCAACACATGGAAGGCGTGGAAGGCGTAAAACGCTCTTTCCACTAATGAGTAAAAATCAAAGCCTCTGCAAGCAGAGGCTTTTTTTTGCCTATATCAATTTTTTTGCCTATATCAATCAGGGCAATCAGTCACAAGGGTGAGTTTTCCGCTGGCATTGAAAAGCTCAACCTTATTTCTGCCACTATTTTTGGCTTTATACAACGCATGGTCGGCTCTGCCCAACGAGGCTTCAGCGTTCAAGTCATTTTCGGTTACACAGGAAATACCAAAACTCGCGGTAATACCAAGCGGGTTTTGTACCTCAGGCAATTGAAAAGGACGTTCAGCAATAATTCTCTGCAGATGTTCTGTTCTTTTTTTGGCTTCCAGCGGATAAGTTTCAGGCATCAGAATGGCAAATTCTTCGCCGCCGATACGAGCCAAGAAATCGGTCTGGCGGATGTGATCACGTAAACGCCAGGCAAATTCATTCAGCACATGATCACCGGCGGGATGCCCATAACTGTCATTGATCCGCTTAAACCAGTCGATATCGACCATCACAACGCTGAATGGATGGTGATAGCGTAAGAAGCGCTGAAACTCCTGTTGGAGGTATTGATCGAAAACACGTCGGTTAGCCAACCCGGTGAGTGGGTCTGTTTCCGATAAATGACGCAGTTGCTCTTCCGCCGCCTGACGGGCTTCGATTTCACGCGTCAGGCGGCGATTAATGCGATAGACCCAAGTTGCGATGGCTGCCAGCAGCAGTGCAATGATCGAAGCCAGAGTAGCTATACGAAAATAACGTACTAAAACAGGCTGATAGTCTTCGGCGTTATAAATAAACGGGCTCAGCATTTTGTCATCAATCAGACGGTTATGTTCTGTCATTACTTCAGCGATACGCAACCAGCGTCCAGGATTCATGTGTCCGATTTCAATGATGTCCGGTTGCATGAGACTCCACATCGCCTTGGCTTCAAAGCGCAGATGTTCTCGGGTTTTCTGTGGGGCATATTTTCGCATGATGAGATCGATGATCTCTTCTGGATGGGCCATGGCATAACGCCAACCGTCCATACTGGCTTTTCGGAATGCCGCGACTCTTTCCGGATGTTTTCGCAGTTCACTCTGGGAAGTGAACAGCACATCACCATAGAAATCAATGCCGTAGGTACGAGGATCAATTAAACGATAGGGGATCCCTTTTTGTTCCAACAAAAAAGGTTCATTGGTGACATAGCCATCATAGGCGTCGACTTTGCCATCGATCAGTGGTTGCAGATCAAAGCCTGTCTGAACCAGATTCAGTTTTTGCGGTGAAATGCCTTCAGCCCGGAAAGGCTCCAACAGTTCGAGGCTTTCGCTCAGGGGAAAAACCGTCATCAGGCGTTTTTTCACCATATCGTGGATGGTTCTTATCCCTGATTTTTCCAACACAATCCAGGTGACGGCGGAATGCTGTAAGGTTGCGGCCAGAACCACCACTGGTTTCCCATTCAGATAATCCAACACCAGTCCGGAGTTGGAAATACCATACTGAGCATTGCCACTGACAACGGCATCGACGGGAGATACGAAAGACCCGTTATATCCATTGGGACGCAGCACTACGTCCAGTCCAGCGGCTTTATAATAGCCCTTTTCCAAAGCCGCATAATAACCGGCAAACTGGAACTGATTGACCCATTTCAACTGCACGACGACGCGTTCTGCTGCCACTGTTGGGTGGATAAACACGAATGCGAACAACAATGCTATCCATCGAAGACCCACCATCTGATGCTCCTTGCTGAATGAGATGGAGAACATCTTAAAAATAGAAAAAGCATGCCTGATCTTTTTTCTAAGAAGTTAGATATTTGTAACAGATAACGGCAAGAGAGAACAAAAATAAAGGGGGAAAAATATAAATGCTCGACAATAAAGAATCATTTGAATACTTTTGTTTATTATGTGATGAATGTCACCATTTCCAAATTGGTGTTTGCGAGATGGTTGGTGATCTTGGTCACATAAATGGGGCGGTTTTCAGTTGAACGAGCAGATATCCATCAGCCATCGGGGTGTTTTGTGTGATGCTGGTCACATGCATATCGAGCTTATGGGTGACAAACATTGACCCTGTTCACAAAAATCCCCGTTCTCAAACCGATTTCTTGGGAAAGTGGTAGATTTATTAGTGAGACAACAAATCACGGATCGGCAAATCCGTTACCACAATCCATCATTAATCAGGCATCGAACGGGGTGTTTTATGCTATCACCAGATACTAAGGTCAAGATACAAAATTTTGGCCGTTTTCTCTCCAACATGGTTATGCCCAATATTGGCGCATTTATCGCGTGGGGGTTTATTACGGCGTTATTTATTCCAACTGGCTGGCTGCCGAATGCAACGTTAGCCAAACTTGTTGGTCCAATGATTACTTATCTGCTGCCTCTGCTGATCGGTTATACCGGCGGTAAATTGGTTGGTGGTGAGCGTGGTGCAGTCGTAGGTGCTGTGACCACGATGGGTGTTATCGTTGGTACTGATATTCCCATGTTCATGGGAGCCATGATGGCTGGTCCGTTAGGTGGCTGGGCTATCAAACACTTTGACCGTGCTATCGACGGTAAAGTGAAGAGCGGCTTTGAAATGCTGGTCAACAACTTCTCTGCCGGTATTATCGGTATGACGTTGGCTATCGTTGCTTTCTATCTGATTGGCCCATTTGTAAAAGGGTTATCAACCGTTCTGGCGGCCGGTGTTGGTTTCTTGGTTGCACACAGTCTGTTACCACTGACTTCTATCTTTGTTGAACCAGCGAAAATTCTGTTCCTGAACAACGCAATCAACCACGGCATTTTCTCGCCTCTGGGTATTCAGCAAGCCGCTGCTCACGGCAAGTCAATCTTTTTCCTGATTGAAGCAAACCCAGGTCCTGGCTTCGGTATTCTGCTGGCATACATGATGTTTGGTCGTGGTAATGCGAAACAATCTGCTGCCGGTGCTTCTATCATTCACTTCTTGGGCGGTATCCATGAGATCTACTTCCCATACGTGCTGATGAACCCACGTCTGATTCTGGCTGTTATCGCTGGTGGTATGACTGGTGTATTCACTCTGACCGTATTTGGTGCTGGTCTGGTATCTCCTGCATCACCAGGTTCTATCTTCGCTGTGCTGCTGATGACACCAAAAGATTCTATCTTCGGTGTGTTGTGCTCTGTCGCTGCAGCCACCACAGTATCTTTCCTGGTAGCGTCTGTATTCGTTCGTGCTCAGGGTGTTAACTCTAAAGATGAACTGGATGAAGCTACTCGTAAAATGAAACATATGAAGCAGGGTCATGCTCACGCTTCAACTGCTGCAAATGATGATGGTCATTCTCCCCTGACTGCAAAACACATTGTTGTTGCTTGTGATGCTGGTATGGGTTCAAGTGCAATGGGTGCCAGCATGCTGCGCAAAAAAGTGGAGAAAGCAGGTCTGCCTATCACTGTGGTTAACCAAGCTATCAACAACCTGGACGAAAAAGCTGACATCGTGATCACACATCGCGACCTGACAGATCGTGCAAAACGTCATGCACCTAATGCACAGCATATTTCGCTGAACAACTTCTTGGATAATCAGCTGTATGACAATCTGGTTGCTCGTTTACAGGAGGCTGGCGAAGGCCGCCGCCCAAAGGCGGTAACCGCTAACGATGACGTTTATCGTGGCGATAACCTGAGTCCAGCGCTGTTTACCTTAGGTAAAGAACATATCTGCCTGGGTTTGAAAGCAAGCAACAAGGAAGATGCAATTCGTAAAGCAGGTGAAATGCTGGTAGCCAATGGCTGTGTTGAACCTGAGTACATTGATGCCATGTTAGCGCGTGAAAAATTGGTATCGACTTATCTGGGAGAGTCTATTGCGGTTCCTCATGGCACGATAGAGTCAAAAGATAAAGTGAAAAAAACCGGTATCGTGATCTGCCAATACCCAGCGGGTGTGCAGTTTGGTCCGGATAAAGATGATGTAGCCCGTTTGGTGATTGGTATTGCAGCGCGTAATGACGAACATCTGCAAGTTATCAATAATCTGACCCGCACTCTGGATGATCCATCGCTGATCGAACGTCTGGCAACCACTACGGATATTAAATTCGTACTGGAACTGCTCAGCGGCCAACGCGCAGCGTAACAACAGCAAGGAAGGCCAGACATACTGGCCTTCTTTCCTCGGATCGACGGAGTATTAAAATATGAAAGCATTACATTTTGGCGCTGGAAATATAGGTCGCGGTTTCATTGGTAAATTGTTGGCAGAATCAGATGCAGAGGTAACCTTTGCTGATGCCAACACGCAATTGGTTGATCAGCTCAACCATTCTCAGGAATATCATGTGCGGGTAGTGGGTGATACCCAACATACTGATGTGATCCGTCATATTGCTGCGGTACAAGCAAACAGCGATGATGTCATCAATCAGATCATCAAGGCAGATATTATTACGACTGCGGTTGGCCCTCAGGTATTGGCGAAAATTGCAGCGACCATTGCGAAAGGTCTGCAGTTACGGTTTGAACAGGGCAATCATGCCCCTGTGAACATCATTGCCTGTGAGAATATGGTACGTGGCACCAGTCAGCTAAAACAGGCGGTGTTGGAAGTACTGCCGGCACAATATCATGCATTATTGGAAGAACGCGTCGGGTTTGTTGACTCGGCTGTCGATCGCATCGTGCCGCCAGCCGCCGCTAACGATGAAGATCCGTTAGCTGTCACCGTAGAGAGTTTCAGCGAGTGGATTGTCGATAAAAATCAGTTCAGGGGTGACATTCCGCCGGTAGAGGGAATGGAACTGACCGACAATCTACTCGCTTATGTAGAGCGAAAATTGTTTACATTGAATACAGGTCATATTGTGACTGCGTATTTAGGTAAACTGGCTGGTTACAAAACCATTCGGGAAGCCATTGCAGACGAGGCGATTCAGAACACGGTTCGTCAGGCCATGCAGCAAAGTGGTGAAGTGCTGGTTAAACGATATGGTTTCGATCGTCAGTTGCATCACGCTTATATTGAAAAGATCCTGACCCGTTTTGCTAACCCGTATCTGGTCGATGAAATCGATCGTGTGGGTCGCCAGCCATTACGTAAGTTGGGTGCTGAAGATCGATTGATCAAGCCATTGCTGGGCACGCTGGAATACGGTTTGCCGAATGATGCGTTGCTGAAAGGGATAGCCGCAGCATTGCGTTATCAAAATGCAGATGACCCTCAGGCGGTGGAATTGCAGGGCTGGATTATGCAAGATGGCGTGAAGGCGGCGTTGTTACGCGCAACGGGTTTAAATGCCGACGAACCTTGTGTGGCAGCCATTGTCGCTGAGTATGAACGTTTAGCTCCTTGATGTAATAAAGAGAGAGGCATGTCCTCTCTCTTCGCTTTTTTAGTTTTGAATAAACAACAAATTTATAACAATAAAGATAAAAAGGGCAACGGATCAGATTTCTGGATTTCCACATAAGATTATAAAGTATGAATAAAGTAAAAATATTAACACATCAGGAAGACGCGGTTTTTGAGCGTCTGGCCGAGCCGGAAAACCCTCGAGGTTTTTTTATTGAAGTGGTCGATATGCTGGAAGATGCGGTCGATCAATTGATGCGGCGTGCATTCCGTCAGGAAGAGTATGCGGTGAAATATGCCATTGAACCGCTGTTAAATGGCAAAGGCCCACTGGCAGACTTGCATATCCGATTAAAACTGATTTTTGCATTGGGCTTGATCTCTTACGAAGTTTCACAAGATATCGAACGTTTTATCCGTCTGCGTGATTTTCTGGTCGCAGATATTCATGATCACCGTTTCGGGGAATCTTGTGTTACGGAACAGCTCAATCGTCTGCATAGCTTACAAAACATCAGCATGATGCAGATTGATGAACCGAGTGACAGTACGGATGCGATGTTATATCAACTTCAGTTAAACCGGCGAGATCAGGTTATTCGGTCGGCATTATTGCTGGCGGTTTCCAGTGTGTTATCTGAGCTGAATAAGGACAGTCCGATCTGAAAGGGTAACCGCCGTCGTTATTCACTGGCGGGGATTGTTGAAAAGTCAAAATGTTTAGGTTTGTTCAAAAAGCGAACAAAAGGTAAAGCATCAACACGTAAAGCATGAGGCTGCTATAACCATCTTCGTGCCGGTTATAGCAGACAACACCATATCCTTTCTAATTTCTTTTTCTATTTAATGACACGACCAGACAAAACCACCGGGATCAAATTATTCAGTTGGGGTTATTGCTGGTGGTTCCCAATGTACATGTGGATAGCTCGACATTTTCATTCATTCTCAGGCGAACTGAATGAACTGTATGCTAGTACCACTTTCTGATAAATAAATGCCGGGCAGGATTTTATTTAAATAGGGATAAAAAAAGAGGACCGATCTCTCGATTGATCCTCTCTTGATACTTGCTGATTTAAGGTGAAAGCTCAGCAAACCATTACGACATTAACGACAAAACACAGTATGCACTGTGTTCGATGTTTTTCCTTGTCCCCAGTTTCTTTCACCTGTTACTCAGAAAGCAAAAAGCCCCGGCTTATTCAGCCGGGGAGGGGGGCACACAAAAATGGAGGGAGCTATTTCCATTTGTGATGAAACAATTAAGCAGTTTGTACTTCCTGAGATGGTTTGATGGTTGCGTACATCAGACCAGTCAGCGCAGAACCTGCAGCGATAGCAACGATGTACATCAGGGCGTTGCTGATTGCACCAGGAATCAACAGTACGAACAGACCACCGTGAGGTGCCATCAGACCACAACCGAACAGCATTGACAGCGCGCCAGCCAGTGCACCACCCGCCATGGTTGAAGGAATAACACGCATTGGGTCACGAGCAGCGAATGGGATTGCACCTTCAGAGATGAAGCACAGACCCAGAACGAAAGATGCTTTACCGGCTTCATGTTCTGCATCAGTAAATTTATTGCGGGCCACGAAAGTTGCGATACCCATACCGATAGCAGGCACCATACCAGCAGCCATAACAGCAGCCATTGGCAGGCTAGGAACGTTAGGGTTGGAAGCCAGCAGACCAGTACCGAATACATACGCTACTTTGTTAACTGGACCACCTAAGTCGAAGCACATCATGCAGCCCAGAATAATACCGAGCAGGATTGCGTTAGCGCCAGACATGCCAGACAGGAAGCTGGTCAGGCCTTTCATGATAGAGGCAATTGGAGTACCAACGATGTAGATCATAACCAGACCGGTGAACAAGCTCGCCAGCAATGGGATGATCAGGATTGGTTTCAGTGCTTCCATGGTTTGTGGCAGTTTAACTTTGTCCGCAACAAATTTGGCGCTGTAACCTGCGATGAAACCAGCTGCGATACCACCGAGGAAACCAGAACCAATAGAGCTTGCCAGCATACCGCCGATCAAACCTGGTGCCAGACCAGGACGGTCAGCGATAGAGTAAGCGATGAAACCAGCCATTACTGGAACCATCAGTGCAAACGCAGATGCACCACCGATTTGCATCAGGGCTGCAGCCATGGTGCCTTGTTCTTTAAATGCAGTGATACCGAACACGAATGACAGTGCGATACACAGACCACCGGCAACCACGATTGGCAGCATGTGAGAAACACCGGTCATCAGGTGTTTATACACGCCTGGCAGCTCTGCCTTGCCAGTTTTAGCCGCTGCACCTGAAGAAGAAGCTTGATATACAGTTGCTGAGGCAAACGCGTTATCAACTTCCTGAGCCGTTTTCTTCAGTGCTGCACCAGTACTGGTTTTGTACAGTTTTTTACCTGCGAAACGAGACAGATCCAGTTCGATATCAGCAGCGATGATAACTACATCTGCCTGCGCGATTTCGTCAGCGGTCAGTGCATTTTTAGCACCAACTGAGCCGCGAGTTTCGACTTTGATCCAGTAACCACGTTTTTTTGCCTCTTCTTCCAGTGCTTCGGCAGCCATAAAGGTATGGGCAACCCCTGTTGGACAGGCGGTTATAGCAACGATACGTTTGCTCATGGGGGACACCTTGGTTTTCTCTTGGGTTTGCTGAGAAGCAACCGCTTCAGCGGACGTCACTGTCGCTGCCGCGGCTGCCGTTTGTAAGAAAGCTTTTGCGTCGGGGATCGCTTCCATTACATCGGCTTGGTAAACGCGTTTGCCGGTGAAACGGGCGATATCAATATTGTTGCCTGCAACAACAACTAAATCTGCTGTGCTGATTTCATCCACAGTCAGCAGTTTTGCTGGTTCCAGCGTGTTATGGCATTCAACGATAGCATTCCAACCCAGGGAGGCAGCCGCTTTTTCCAGAAGACCTGCGGCGATAACACTGTTGGCAATGCCACTTGGACAAGTGGTGACAATCAAAATATTCATAGTCTTATTCCTTAACCTAATCTTTTCACGTCAATACGGGCCATCATGTCGGCCAGTTGCTGTTTATTAGGAACACCCACACCAATTTGGGTGACAGCCAGTGCTGATACAGCAGATGCAAGGCGGAGGATGGCTTCTTTATCCATTCCCTGACTCAGGCCCCAGGCAAAACCTGCTACCATTGAGTCACCAGCACCCACTGTGCTGACCACTTCCATCCGTGGCGGTTTTGCCGCCCAGCATTCACCATCAGCACACCAGAGAACACCGTCTGCACCACGGGAAATCACAACATTCGCGATACCTTCTGCACGGAGTTTTTCTGCTTCCTGACGTAATTCAGCTTCTGTTTCCAGTGGTCGACCAGCCCATTCAGCCAATTCATCTTCATTTGGCTTAATGAGGAACGGTTTTGCTTCCAAACCTTTGACCAACGCATTCTTGCTGCTATCAAACAGTACTTTCGCACCTTTTTGTTGCAGTTTCGCGATCAGGTCCCGACTTGCCTCTGCACTGATGCCACGCGGTAAACTACCGGCAAATACGACATATTCGTATTGGTCAGCCTGACGTAATAAACGCGCTTCAAATTCTTTTAGCTCGTCGTCAGCCACCGCCACACCAGGGAAGTTCAAATCGGTCACATCACCGTTGTCTTCCACCATTTTGACGTTAATGCGGGTATCACCCGGCACTGCCATGAAATGATCTGTCAGGCCACAATGCTGGAACAGATCACGAAAAGCCTGCTGGTTTCCGGCGCCCAGAATACCGGTGACGGCGACTTCAGCCCCCAAATCACGCAATACACGGGCAACGTTAATACCTTTTCCAGCCGGATGCAGACTGCCTGATTTAACCACGTTAACGCTGCCTACCTGGATCTGGCCGATGTGACCTGTCAGATCAAGCGCAGGGTTAAGAGTTACAGTCAGCAAAGGCTTACTCATGACCAGCTCCTTCACCTAAACCTTCGGCAATGGATTGGCCAATCTTGCTGATGGCCTGTTGTGCATCGTCACCCTTTGCAATGAACTGCAGGCGGTGACCACTTTTAACACCCAGACTGACCAGTTTCATCAGGCTCTTCGCATTGACAGATTTGCCATCACCATCTAGGTTGGCAACCCAGATTTCACTTTGGAATTCTTTGGCAACTTTCACTAGCGTCGCGCTTGGACGCGCGTGCAGACCATGCGGGTTGGTAATGGTGAACACACCTTCCAGACCTTCGATTGGTTTTTCAGTCAGCAGTTTGATGGCTTTCATGCTGTCTGCTGACCATAACTGCGCGATATTCTGTTCGCTGATCATGTCAACCAGACGTTCCAGTACCGGTTTGTGCAGAGCGTCTTGTGCTGCAATCAGCAAAAGACCTTGTACGGGCTGACCTGCGTGTTGGAATGGGACTGCCGGACGAACCAGAGAGACGGCAGTGCGTTTTACGCCAACATTGGTACGGGCCAGCCATAAGCCTTGACCCATCCATACAGGTGTGGAAGCCTGAATTGTGCTCGCGCCTTCAGCGTCGATAGCACCATTGGATTGCAGCAGAACACAGGCGGCAGATTGCAGGCCGAGAATGTCTTGTGCAGAAGCTTGTAATTGAACTGTGCTGTTATCTAACAACAGGGTTGGTGTTGGTTTTTGACCGCTGAGCAACTTGGCCAGGTCAGAAGTGCTGTTGCAGCGCTTTAAGTATTCAGCAACAGAGTCGTCAGCCAGAACACGAGTCAGCTGACGTAAGATACCTAAATGTTCGTCAGAGCGAGCGGCGATACCGATAACGACGTGAGCGATTTGTCCATCACCCCAGTTAACACCGTCAGCAAAATGTAAGACACGAACACCGGTCTGTTTAACTTGTTCACGGGTGTCGGTGGTGCCATGAGGAATGGCAATGCCGTTACCCAGATAAGTGGAATTCTGAGTCTCACGACGCAGCATACCATCAACGTAAGGTGCTTCGATCAGCCCAGCCTCGACCATCTTCTGTGCCACCATGCGAATGGCACTTTGTTTGTCGTCGGCTTTAGCCCCCAATTGGATATCTTGTTCCGCCAGTGTCAGCATGGCGTGTACCTCTCTTATAGTTGTGTCAGATATATGAAATCGAATAATTCGTAGAACTCAAACGATTCACCTTTCATATTCTGATCTATTTGTTGCAATTTTGGGTAATAAGATTGCAACTCTCGTTTGCCAAAAAGTAGATTAATCGTTTCAGTTCATATGCTGTATCGTTTCAGCTAGATATTCAAGTACTGCTTAATGTATAATCACCAGTAATTTGAAGTAGTGCACAATATACAGCTATAGAAACACGAAATGGGTGCCCAATGAAGCTTGAAGAGATCGCGCGTCTGGCGGGCGTATCCCGCACAACAGCAAGCTATGTGGTGAATGGCAAGGCTGAACAACACCGTATCAGTGAAAAAACCCGTGAGCGGGTGATGGCGGTGGTTAATGAATACAACTATAAGCCTGATCAGGCTGCAACCGCACTGCGGCTGGGCAGTAGCCGGCTGTTTGGTTTTATCCTGCCTGATCTGGAGAACACGAGTTATGCCCGCTTAGCGAAGCTGCTGGAAGCCGGGGCTCGTGAACACGGCTTTCAGCTGATCATTACCTGTTCTGACGATAATCCGGAAACCGAGAAGGCCTTGGCGGAAATGCTGGCCTCCCGTCGCATTGATGCGTTACTGGTTTCAACGGTCTTAGATCCGTATAACGATTTTTATCCCCGGTTACAGCAAAAAGGGTTACCCATCATTGCCATTGACCGTGCACTGGATGATGAGAAGTTTGCGTCAGTCATCAGTGAAGATCTGGATGGTGCCATCAAGCTGACGAATTCGCTGTTATCACCGTTACCCGCCAGCATTGGTTTACTGGGCGCGGTGCCGGATTTAGGTATTTCTCATGAGCGTGAGCGCGGTTTTCGCGCGGCCTTGCGCGCTGCTGAGGTCGATTTTGAACCGCTGGTTGGCTATGGCGAACATTTCAGCCGCAGCGAAGGTGCACGTATCTGTGCAGACTGGATAGCGCGCGGGATCATGCCGGAGGCATTGGTGACCACATCGTATGTGTTGCTGGAAGGGGTGTTGGATACCTTGCGAGAGCATCCGGAACTCATGCAGAAATTACATCTGGCGACATTTGGTGATAACCAGTTGCTTGATTTTCTGCCAGTTAAAGTGAATGCCCTGCCGCAGCAATTATCAATGATAGCGGCGCGGGCACTGGCATTGGCACTGGCTGCCACCGAACATAATTATACAGCAGGTATCGAGGTCATCCCTCGTCGCCTGAAAGTACGCAGTCGTGACGAATAATCACTGATTCTCAGTGTGCAAGAAGCGAGTGCAGCGATCTTATTGTGACTAGTACAGGTATGGAGCGTAACATGAAAATAGCAATGGCCAGTGATCATGCCGGTTTCTCTTTGAAAGAAGAAATCAAAGCTTATCTGCAAAGCCAGGGTCATGAAGTCCTGGACTTCGGAGCCCACAGTGAAGAAGCCTGTGACTTACCTGATACGGTTTATCCGGCTTCCTTGGCGGTCGGTGAAGGTAAGGCGGATCGCGGTATTTTTGTCGATGGCGTGGGCTATGGCAGTGCCATGATCGCCAACAAAATTTACGGCGTTTATGCGGCAGTCTGTCAGGATCCTTTCTGCGCCAATCTGGCTCGTTCCCATTCTGATACCAATGTGCTGTGTATCGGAGGCAAAATCATTGGTTCTGCCATTGCTATGGAAATTGTCAAAACCTGGATGACAACTGAATATCTGGGAACGACCGAAGAAAAATACCGTCGTCGCGTCGGTAAAGTTCAGGCTATTGCGGAAAAACACCTGCAAAAACTGGCATAACGCATCTCATGGGGAAAATCATTTTGGTTTTCCCCTCTTTTGCCAGATCTTAGGAAACGGGAATCATCTCTGCAGACGGCGGATTGTTTTCATTATTCAAACAGCGTCTAATCAACTCATTCTTTTTCCCGGTTTATCTCATTTATGACTTCGACTTCTGTGGTTCGTTCGCAATCACTGTTTCAGATAACCTGGCCATTATTTATTGATTTAGCTCTGCATTTTCTGACGGCAGCGCTGAATACCTTCATGGTCAGCCATGTGTCTTATCAGGCCGTTGCGGCATTATCCGTCGGTAATCAATTATTCGATGTCAGTATCACGTTATTTAACTTCGTAGGTATCGGGTCGAGTGTTGTGATCACGCAATATCTGGGGGCTGGCCAGCGGGATATTGCTAGGCGGGTCGTCCAACAGGCGATTGGCTTCAATGCACTGGTGGGATTAGTGGTAGTGCTGGGAGTGATCTTTGGTGCGACGCCGATCCTGCAGTTAATGAATATGCCGGCACATTTGCAATCAATGGGACAAATCTATCTGCAGATCATTGCCTTGTGTCTGTTGCCGGAAGCGATCGCGTTGTGTTTGGCGGCCAGTCTGCGGGCTTATGGTTATACACGGGAAGCCATGTATGTCACGGTGATCGTGAATCTGGTGACACTGGTGGGGAATGCCTTGTTGCTGTATGGCTGGTTTGGCCTGCCCCAGATGTCGGTCGCGGGGGTCGCCTGTTCGACGGTGATGGGGCGTTTACTGGGCGTGTCGCTGTTGGTTTGGCTGATCCGCCGTCGTATCGGATTACACCTGCACTGGCGGGAATGCAGTCGTTTTTCCACAGAAATCATCAGCAAAATTATGAAGATTGGCCTGCCAGCGGCGGGTGAAAACCTGTCTTGGATGCTGCAAATGATGGTGATCACGTCGTTTGTGGCCTTACTGGGTGACAAAATGCTGGCCACGCAATCGTATTTCTTCCAGATCAGCCTGTTCGTGATGCTGTTTGGTATTGCGATTGGGTTAGGCACCGAGATCATGATTGGCCATCTGGTTGGGGCCGGTGAGTTAGATCAGGCCTATCATCGTTTACTGCGTAGCCTGAAAATCGGGTTGGTTGTGACTATCGTGTCGGTTGCCATGGTGGTCGTCGCCGGGCCACACATCATGGGCTTATTTACCTCCGATGCTGTGATTTTGGCAACGGCCGGACACCTGTTTTTATTGAGTCTGATCCTGGAACCGGGGCGCACCTTTAACATCATTGTGATCAGCTCGCTGCGTGCGACGGGCGATGCGCGTTTTCCATTCCGCATGGCGCTGTTTTCCATGTGGGGAATTGCGATCCCAGTTGCCTATCTGTGTGGCATCCACTGGAGCTGGGGATTGCTCGGGATCTGGTGTGGTTTTGTGGTGGATGAATGGGTGCGTGGTTTGACTATGTTCTGGCGCTGGCGCAGTCGGCGTTGGGAAAAAAAAGTGCTGGTACAGCGAACTGTACCAGCCAAGCAGACACCTTAGTGTCGGTTTACACGGGATAAAACATTCAATTTGAAGTTGGCGTGATATCACCACCCAATGCTTGATACAGCGCTAATTGGGTGGTGAGTTGCTGGTAATGATTTTCCAGCAGGTTTTTCTCAGCCGTACGGCGATTCTCTTGTTGCTCCAGCCAACTTTGCATCTCAATATCACCGGCGTGATAGCGTACCGCTGTAATTTTTTCTGTTTGCTGTGCGAGTGCAAGCGCCTGCTGGAGTTGCTGGGCGGAGTTCAGATAATGTTGTCGTGCAGATAACTGGTTTTCGACTTCAGATAGCGCGCTGTAAAACGTTTGCCGGAAATTACGAACGGATTGCTCATAGATCACTTGTTGTTTGGCGGTATTCAGGCGGGCAGTTTGCCATTCGAGAAAAGGCAGAGTCAATCCGGCCCCGGCACTACCTGTCGGATTTTTCAAAACCGATTTTAACGCCTCGCTGCTGGTACTGAGTGCACCGGTCAGGCTAAATGTCGGGTAATAGCTTTTGCGGGTATATTGGCGGCTGGCATATTCCGAGCGAACCCGTAGTTCTGCGGCTTGAACATCAGGGCGATGTGCCAATACATCAGCCGGTAAACCAGCAGGAATGCCGGGTAATGCTGTGCTGGGCAGTGCGGATGGCGGTAGGATCTCGGCTTCTGGCGGTTGATCCAATAAAATCGCCAGCGAATTGTGTGTTTCTTCCTGTTGCTGGCGTAATGATTCCAGTGTGGCCTGCTGACTGGCGACACTCTGTTCAGCCTGTAACACATCCAATTTACCTACTGAACCTGCTTGATAATGCGCGCGTGCGATTCGTAATGATTGCTGCGTGTAAGCCAGGCTTTGTTGATTCAGGTTGAGTAAATCGTGCAGATAGTTTTGCTTCCAGTATAAGGTGGCCGTGGTGCCAATCATTGCCAATGCTGCCGCTTGCCGGTCTTGCTCGGTCGCCTGAGCCTCAAAATTGGATGCTGCGCGTTCATCTGCCAGTTTCCCCCATAAATCAATCTCATAGCTCAAGGTTAACGATGAGTTATATCTCATCGCGCTATTATTATTCTGCATATTATTCATGGTAGGCGGTGTGTTGCCTTGCGGCTCGGCGGCGGTGTTTGGCTGCCAGCTTTTTTGCTTGATGGCACTGATAGAGGTAGAGACATCGGGGGTGAGATTGGTTGCTGTCAGACCGGCATTCAGGCGAGCCTGTTTAACCTTCAGTGCGGCAACCGCCAAATCATTATTCTTGGTCAACACCTGTTCAATGAGGTGATTCAGTTTCGGATCCTGAAAGGCTTGCCACCAGTGCGGCTGACGTAGCACGGATTGGGCCGAATAGCTTTGCTGCTGCCAATGAACCGGTGTTTGTGGCGTCACGTCAGAAGCGGCGGGGGTTGCCCCCTGCTGGCTGCAGGCTGTTAATAAACAAAGGCAAAAAGAGAGGAGCGGTTTATTCACGGGCCAGTGCCTCTATCGGATCAAGTCTGGCGGCGTTACGGGCTGGCAAATAACCGAACAGTACGCCGATTAATGAGGAACAGAGAAACGCGGCAATTAATGACCAAATGGAAAAGGCCATCTGCATGCTGCTGACGAACAGCGAAAAAATGGCACTGACCCCAAAGGAAAATAAAATGCCTAAGGTGCCGCCCAGCAGGCAGACCATCACGGCTTCAATCAGGAATTGTTGCAGAATGTCTTGCTGCCGTGCACCGACAGCCATCCGGATACCAATTTCACGGGTTCGCTCTGTGACCGAAACCAGCATGATATTCATCACGCCAATTCCGCCGACAATCAGTGAGATCACGGCGATTGACGAAATCAATAAGGTCAGCGTGGCGGTCGTTTTTTCAATGGTTTGCAGAATGCTGTCGCTATTGCGGGTGTAAAAATCTTTACGACCGTGGGTGCGGGTCAGCAGCTTGATGATCTGCTGTTCGGCGATGCTGGTGGAGACGCCATCCTTGATCCGGACGGAGACCGAACTGAAATAATGTTGTCCCATCAGACGATACATCACCGAGGTGTAAGGCAGCCAGACATTCAGATTCTGGGAATCAAATGCACTTTTTTTCTCGGCCGTCACCCCGATGATCCGACAGGGCAGATTATTCAGCAATATGACGTTACCAACGGGATTGGTGTGCGCTCCATAGAGTTTGAGCAGGGTGTTATGATCGATGACCACCACGGGTTGCAGCGTCTCAACGGCGGTTTGGTCAAAGACCTTTCCGTAGGCGATCTGCAGATCTTTGACCTGAAAATATTGTCCCGCGACGCCATAGACCATAGCTTTCAACGCTTGTCCGCCGGTACGCAGTAACGCATTGGTACTGACACTGGGTGTCACACTGTCGGTGTACACCTGTCCACTCAACAGCGGCAGATCCTGAGGCGTGAGTGTTTGGATGGCGCTGGCATTCCGGTCGCCCCAATCCTTTCCCGGATAAACATCAATGGTATTGGTGCCCATCGAGCTGATATCGCTGATCACTTTGTTACGGGCACCCTGACCAACGGCCACGACACTGACCACGGCCGTAATGCCGATAATGATGCCCAGCATGGTGAGCAGAGTCCGCATCCGATGCGTCAGCATGGCGATCCAGGCCATATGGAACGCTTCGGCAAAACGGCTCCATTGTCGGAGCCACCACTGCGCATGTAAAGAACGCGGTTCCGGCGGTGTAAGCTCGGTTGCGTGAGCTGGTAAGACCAGCGGCACGGCGGTTTGCGGGCGATCGTGCATGATCTTGCCATCGCTGATCTCAATGACACGTTGCGCATGCGCGGCCACATTCGGATCATGCGTAACCAGCACCACGGTATGACCCTGCTGATGGAGCTGTCGCAAGATCTGCATGACCTCTTTGCCGCTCTGGCTGTCCAGGGCCCCGGTGGGTTCATCGGCTAAGATCACTTCGCCGCCATTCATCAGGGCGCGGGCAATACTGACGCGTTGCTGTTGGCCACCGGAGAGTTGCCCCGGGCGGTTATCCTTTTTATCGAGCAATCCCAAGCGATGCAGTAATGTCCGTGCTCGCTGGATCCGTGGCTGTTTGTGCTGAGCGGCATAGATCGCCGGCATTTCAACATTGCTTTCCGCTTTCAGATGCGAGAGCAAGTGATAGCGCTGGAAAATAAAACCAAAGCAATCCCGCCGCAGATCCGCTAATTGATCGCTGTTTAATGTGGTGGTCGGTTGTCCCTTGACGCAATAGTCACCCAGGCTGGGTCGATCGAGACAACCCAGAATATTCATCAGGGTCGATTTCCCCGAGCCGGACGCCCCCATGATCGCGACCATTTCTCCCGGATAAATCCGGAGACTGACCTCATGTAAGACAGTCAGCGTTTCATCACCGCTTTGAAAACGACGGCTGACTCGCTGGAGTTCCATAATAGGCTGCATCGCTGTCATCGTTATGGTCCGGGCGGCGGTGGCATCATGTGGTCGGATTTTGCCGTGGCATCACCACTGCTCACGCTATCCCCGAGGATAATTTCTTCCCCTTCCTGCAAGCCGTGGAGCACTTCGACATTTAACCCATCCTTCAACCCCAGTGTCACCAGCCGGGTTTTGGCGTGACCTTGTTCCAACACCCGAACGGTAGATTGCTGTTGCGGGGTTTTTTCCACCGCCGCCAGCGGAATAGTCAGCACATGCTTGGCTTCGCCGGTGATCATCGTGACCTGAGCTGTCATGGATATCCGCAGTCGATGGTCCGGATTCGGAATATCAAAAAGCCCATTGTAATAAATGGCACTGGAGGACGATGAGGAGGAAGAGGAAGACGACGAGCTGGAGCTACTCGAAGTGCTGCTGTCACTGCTATCGCTGGTGGAGGCCGGTTCAATGGCCCGCAGCGTAGCATAGTAGCGTTTTTCCGGTTCGCCCAGCGTCGTAAACCACACTTTCAATCCAGGCTGAACATGGATCACATCCGCCTCAGAAATTTCGGCCTTGACCGTCATGGTATCAAGATTGGCCAGCTTGATGATCGTCGGTACCGATTGTGATGCCGCCACGGTCTGCCCTTGCTTGGTCACAATAGAGACCACGGTTCCGCTGATGGGGGCGGTGATCCGGGTATAACCCAAATTGGCTTTGGCGGTATCGACAGAGACCTGCGCCGCTTGAATTTCGGCATCCAGCTGCTGGATGGCCGCCCGGGTGGTGTCCAGGGTTGCGGCCGCCTCTTCCAGACTGGCTTTTGACGTCGCATCCTGTTGCCACATCTGTTGCTGGCGGTGATAGGCCAGTTCATATTGGCGTAGCAAGGCTTGTTTGGCCTGTTTCTGTGCCTTGGCGCTGTCCAGATTGGCTTGTGCCTGACGGAGCGTATATTGCTGCAGCACAGGATCAATTTCGGCAATCAACTGACCTTTGGTGACTTCATCGCCCAAGGCCACCTTGAGGGATTTGAGCTGCCCTGACACCTGTGCGCCGACATTGACCTGATTGACCGCGTTCAATGTGCCGCTGGCCAATACGGTTTGTTCAATATCTCCATAGCGAACGGGGGCGGTGAGGTATTGCACCGGCGGTGGTCGGTGTAGCATGCCAACCGCAACCACCAGAACCACCACAGGTATCAGAAAATAGATCCATCGTTTTTTTAATAATGTCACGAGTGAGCTCCGCGCTTTTTCTCGTCAACATCATATCGGCTGCAAGTCAGGGATAGGCGAAGATTTACATTATTTTATTTCCGAGTTGGATTCGCTCGGACTCATTTTCGAAGCCGTTAAACGGCGCGCCTGAATCAAGCGTGGCCAAAAAATGTTGAGTAGCAAACCCAATAAAACCAGCAAAATCCCAGACCACTGCCAGAGATTCAGTTGTTCATTGAGAAATAAACGGGCACACAATAATCCGACCAGCGGCACCAGCAAGGTTAACGGTGCAACTTGTGCCACCGGATAGCTGCGTAATAATCGCCCCCAAGCCACATAACCATAGAGCGTTGCAATAAAAGCCAGATAACCGACAGCCAGCATGGAGGGCAGTTTGATCTGAAGTAAACTGTGGGCGACGACGCCGGGGCCATCAATCCAGCAAGAGGCGAGCAAAAATGGAATCGGCGGGATCAAACCGCTCCAGACCACCAGACTTAACAAATTCAGCGAACCTTGCCGTGAAATATGCCGGTTGATGATATTGCCGATCCCCCAGCAGCCCGCCGCACCAATCGTTAACAAGAAACCAGCCAGCGTCATACCGCCTTGCCCCTGTTGGCTTGCCAGCACACACAAGCCGAATGCGGCAATGCCCAGCGTCAGTGGTTGATGCGGCAACCAATGTTCACGCAGGAACAGTGCTGCAAACAGGAGTGTAAACAGAACCTGTGACTGCAAGACCAGGGAGGCAATACCGGCGGGCATGCCAATTTTCATGGCCGTAAACAGGAAGGCGAATTGCCCGAAACTGATGGTGAGTCCGTAAGCGAATAACCAATACCAGGCTATTTTGGGGCGTGGAATAAAAAAGACCGCCGGAATCGCCACCAAGCTGAAACGCAAGGCCCCGAGCAGTAAAGGGGGCAGACCATTCAACCCCCAGTGGATCACGACGAAATTAAACCCCCAGGCGAAGACAATGAGCAGCGCAAAACCCCAATCTTTGAGTAACATGAGACTCGATCCTTCCGAAGACAGAGGGTCAGTATAATCCTGACTGGTTCAGTCGGATACTCTCTGCTGTGTTCCTTTTTTGCTTCCATTTATCCCTTATTCCAACAGGGCGACGGCTTTGATTTGAACCCACAGCAACATGGCCGGTTGTAACTTAAGTGCCTGCGCAGAACGCTGAGTGATCCTCGCCAGAATGGGTTGTTGCCCCACTTTTAACTGGACCAGCAAATGACCGGGGGTATCCGCCGGGGCCATATTCATCAGGATCGCTGGTAGCAGATTCAGGATACTGGAGTCGACGGCCTTATGCAGGCTAAGGCTCACATCGCGGGCATCAATACGGCAGCGCACCCGACTACCGAGAGCCTGTTCCGTTTGTGCGACCAGTAACGGAATTTGATCCTCGGTTGTCAGCACTGCTAACCCGTCATCCTCTAATTCATGCAGTGTCATCTCCCATACCACGCCCGCGTTTTCAGTAAAACTCGCGGGCAGATCCAGCCGGGATAATGTGTCATTCAAGGCACCGCTGGCAACTACCTGACCGTGTTGTAGCAAAACGAGATGATCGGCCAGACGGGACACTTCATCGGCGGCATGACTGACATAGAGGATCGGAATCGACAACTGACGATGCAGGCGTTCCAGATAGGGTAATATTTCCTGTTTTCGTGCCTGATCCAGCGCAGAAAGGGGTTCATCCATCAACAGAATCTTGGGAGCCAGCAATAAGGCTCTGGCTATGGCGACGCGCTGGCGTTCTCCGCCGGAAAGCTGATGTGGATGGCGCTGTAGAAGCGGCTGAATACCCAGCAACTGACTGATATAACCCAGATCCACTTTAGGATGTTGCGCCGGCAAACGCTTGACCCCAAACAGCAGATTTTTTTCCACCGATAAATGGGGAAACAAACTGGCTTCCTGAAAGACATAACCGAGCGCCCGCCGGTGTGGCGGAATAAAAATATCGTTTGCCGAGTCCTGCCAGACCTCATCGCCGATAGCAATATAGGCATCAGGCAGTTTTTCCAGCCCGGCAATGGCCCGCAGACAGGTCGTTTTTCCGCAGCCGGATGGCCCAAACAAGGCGCTGACGCCCTGTGCGGGCAGTTGTAATGCGACATCCAGTGTAAAGTCGCCCCGTTGCCAATTCAGTCGGATATTCAGTTCAGACATGCTGCGTTCTCCGGCTGTTGCCAAACCAGTAAATCAGCAGCAATGACAACATCGCAAAGAGCACCAGACCGCCAGCCAGCCAGTGAGCTTGCTGATATTCCTGATTTTCCACATGCTCGTAGAGCAAAATCGACAGCACTTTGGTTTCACCGGGGATGCTGCCACCAATCATCAGCACGACGCCGAATTCACCGATACTGTGGCAAAATGCCATCACCGCAGCCGTAATGATCCCGGGACGTGCCAGCGGCAGGGCGACAGAGAAAAAGCGATCAAGCGGTGAGGCTCGTAAGGTCGCAGCCACTTCCAGCGGTCGACGTCCTATGGCTTCAAACGCGTTTTGAATGGGTTGAATCGCAAACGGTAAACTGTGAATGACCGCGCCCAATACAATCCCCTTAAAACTGAAGGGGAGGGCCTGCCAGTCCAAAGTCTGCAACAGTTTACCGACAGCACCGTGCGGGCCGAGCAGCAGTAGCAAATAAAACCCCAGCACCGTGGGTGGCAGCACCATCGGCAAGCTAAGAATGGCGTTATACAGCGGCTTATAACGACTATGGGTTTGCGCTAGCCACCAGGCAATCGGCGTGGCGACCAAGAGTAAAATCACGGTCACTAAGCCTGCCAGTTTCAATGACAGCCATACGGTGTCCCAGTCCTGCGTCATCATCATTTTTACTCTTTAGCCGGGGTAGCTGCACAACAACACTGACGATGCCTTAAATGCGGCACAGGCATCCTGTCCTTCCATTAACTGCATCTTATCGACGCTTTCCGTGGTCACGACGGCACACACCGTTTTGTCATCTGACAAATTGATCACGACCTCACTATTGACCGGGCCGCGGTGGATCTTGCTGATGGTTCCCCATAACTGGTTGCGCGGTGACAGTTTCAGTTTGCGATCGGTGACCAACATGACGGACGAGGATTTCACTAAGGCATATAACTCATGTCCCAGATTGATCCCCAAACTCTCGGCCGACTCACGGGTGATCACGGCAATCAGCTGCACATTGTCATCCAGCTGTAGCGTGACTTCGAAATCGACGGGTGCTGTACGCAGCGCCACGACGGTGCCGATAAACTGATTTCGGGCACTGCTGCGCATCGATATGCGCCGTAATAAACGACGAAATTGTGCAATATCGTAATAATTGTCATCTTGCTGACAAGGCTTCGCATGCAGTTGCTGCTGAATGCGGGAAAGCACCTGTTGATATTCCGTTTGCAAGGCCCGATACAGTGCCACCGTCTGTCTACCATAAGCGGTGAGCTGGGTACCGCCCCCGTTTTTCCCGCCTGCGGTACGGATCACCAGCGGTTGTTCCGCGAGATTGTTCATTTCATCCAAGGCATCCCAGGCGGCCCGATACGACATAGGGATGGATTTGGCTGCTTGCGACAGCGAACCCAGTCGTTCAATGGCTTCCAGTAAAAGGATCCGGGTATCCCCCAAAGAAGGCCCCACTTCGGTGCATAATTTCAATTCGCCCAACAAAACCGGTTGGCTGCTCACAAGTTGCCTCGACATCACTGACTCTCCAAATCCATAGATGTTATGCGTTTTAGCATATAGCGCAGAAACACCCGTGCTTCTGCATGGTATAAACGCAATGAGTGATGTCAAGGTAGGTGCAACAACTGTACCGCAACGACATAAAAGCTCTGCGTTCAGTGATATTTGCAGCGATGAGACAGTGACAGGAAGCGGTAGCCGGGTTGATGCCGGCTACCGTGATGACGCGGTTAAGCTGATAATGAGTGTGGATACTGGATCAGATTGGCCAAACTGATTCGGTTCATCGAGTGTGCCAGTTCACCGGTAATAATGTTTTTGGCAACAGTCTGATAACGGTTCTTGCACCCGCTTTTGCGGATGGCATTGTTCAAATGAAAGTTCACGGTACGCTCGGTGATCCCCAAGATCTGGGCTATCTCCCAAGAAGTCTTGCCTTCACTGACCCAGAAGAGGCACTCTTTTTCCCGTGATGACAAATAGGATTGCTCCGGAGAGAACAGGGGAATGGCCTGCTCCTGAATGATATGTCCCAGATAGCTGAGATGAAAATAATCCTGCAGCCGGATCGGTTCGCGCTGATGGCGGCTCAGCGCAAAATAGCCATAAAACCCGGTTGGGCCATGCAAGGGCAGTGCGATCCCTTCTTCCATACCAAATTGCCGCCAGCTTGCCATGGGCAGAAACGCTTCATGTTCGGGGCGGGCTTCAGCTTGCCAGAACAGGGGTCTGCTTTGTGACTGGGCGCGAAGGTAGAGCTGGTCGTTCTGGATCGTGGTGTTCTGGGCATAATGCTCCGCCCAGTGATCAGGGGTTTGCATCAGTAACGTCAGATCAGTTTGTTGCAGGCCCCGACGCAGAGTCAGGCAGAGTTGGTAATATTCAAAATTGTTAGCCGCACAGAGTTTTGACAGTTGATCGGCGAGGATCTCAGGAGTTTGGCAATTTTGAATACGGAAATGCCGCTCTTCCAGTGGAAAAGAATAGTTAATCATTATTTATCCCGTTTTATTATTTAGAGTAATTAGTTGTCAGTTGACAACGTCAAATAAGATACCGGATGTCTCCTCTATTGCGCAAAATGTTTCCCCGTCAATTCCGGACCAGCGCACAGATAAAATATGACAGGGTTAATATTGTTTGCGTGGCACAGCTTTTGATTGATTGCGTTCTATCGGAATGATGAGGGTGAATATTTTGTCCGAAATCTTTCGTTTTCTTCTAGAATAGCGGGCATCTGTTCTAATTGAGGTTCGTTATGTCTCTGCATGTTGTTGTTCTGGCCGCGGGTAAAGGCACCCGTATGCGTTCTTCGTTACCCAAGGTGCTGCATCCGATTGCCGGACGTCCCATGGTCAGTCATGTCATTGAGACGGCGCACGCCCTGAATGCGGAAAAAATACATCTGGTTTACGGCCACGGTGGCGAGGTCATGCAGGCACGCTTGAGCGACGCATCGGTTGAGTGGGTGTTGCAAGCCGAACAATTAGGCACCGGTCATGCAGTGGCACAGGCCATGCCATCTATTCCTGATGATGCAAATGTGCTGGTGTTATATGGCGACACGCCCCTGATTCATGTCGCAACCTTGCAGGCATTACTGAGCATCCAGCCGGCGAATGGCATTGGCCTTCTGACCGTGACACTGGCAAATCCCACCGGATATGGCCGCATCCTGCGTACCAATGAGCAGGTGGTAGGGATCGTAGAACAAAAAGATGCCACACCAGAACAGTTAGCTATTCAAGAAGTGAACACCGGCGTGCTGGTCGCTCCGGCGAAGCAGTTAAAGCAATGGCTGGGTGGTTTAACCAATCAAAATGCACAGGCGGAATATTATCTGACCGACATCATTGCTGCAGCGCATCGGTCAGGCAGTCTGATCCAAACGGCACAACCGGTATGTGCGCAAGAGGTTGAAGGGGCGAATAACCGTGTACAACTGGCGCAACTGGAACGTTTCTACCAGAAACGGGCCGCAGAGCAGTTGATGCTGGACGGCGTTACCTTCCTTGATCCCGCGCGTTTTGATCTTCGGGGCACGTTGGTGTGTGGCGAGGATGTGGTGCTGGATGTCAATGTCATTATTGAAGGTCAGGTGACCTTAGGGCACCGTGTGCAGATCGGTGCCGGTTGCGTGCTGAAAGACTGCCAGATTGCCGATGACAGCATCATCAGTCCCTATTCTGTGATCGAAAGTTCTACCTTGGCGGAAGGTTGTACGGTCGGTCCATTTGCCCGCCTGCGTCCTGGCGCCGAATTGGCAGCCCAAGCGCACGTCGGCAACTTTGTGGAGCTGAAAAATGCCAAATTGGGCTTAGGCTCCAAAGCCGGTCATCTCTCATATCTGGGCGATAGCGAAATTGGCGCGAATGTAAACATTGGTGCAGGCACTATCACCTGTAATTATGACGGGGCGAACAAACACAAAACCATTATCGAAGATGATGTTTTTGTCGGTTCTGACACACAACTGGTTGCGCCGGTACGTATCGCCAAAGGCGCGACGTTAGCTGCAGGTTCCACTATTACTCAGGATGTCGGCGAAGCCGAACTGGTGTTGACGCGCGTTCGTCAGCACCATGTGACTGGCTGGCAACGTCCGGTTAAAAAGAAAAAATAGAAGCGAATGATGCTGAACCAAGCCCGCCATGTTGCGGGCTTTTTTGTGTTTAAAAAACGCGATAGATGACTTGAACTTTCTTTTTGTAAGAATATACTGCACATTAAATTTCGAATCGAAACTTAATAATGATTAAGCGAAACACACAACAACGCCGACATGCCATTATTTCGCTGCTAAATGAGCAGGGAGAGGTCAGTGTTGAAGATTTATCTCAGCGTTTTGAAACATCCGAGGTCACCATCCGCAAGGATCTGGCCGAACTGGAACGCAGTGGGGTGTTATTGCGCCGCTATGGCGGGGCGATCCCGCTGCCCTCTGAGATTTTGGCGGAAGAGGTACCCGAAAAAGTTTCTAATCGAAAGAGTGCGATTGCACAAGCTGCCGTACAGCATATCCGCGATCATAATCGCATCATTATTGATAGCGGCAGTACCACGGGGGCGATGATCCCGTTGCTGGCAACGAAACGGGGATTGGTAGTGATGACGAATTCGTTGAGTGTTGCCCAATCGCTGCGTGAATTAGAAAACGAACCGACGTTATTAATGACCGGCGGCACCTGGGATCCGCACTCTGAAGCTTTTCAGGGGCAAGTCGCGGAACAGGTGCTGCGTTCTTATGATTTTGATCAGTTATTTGTAGGGGCAGACGGTGTTGATCCTGCCCGCGGAACGACTACTTTTAATGAACTGGTAGGCTTGTCGCGGGTGATGGCAGAGGTCGCCCGAGAAGTCATCGTATTAGTGGATTCAGAAAAATTCGGTCGTCGTATTCCTAACCTGGAGTTGCCATGGAGTGCGATAGATACCCTGATCACCGACGATGGGATCGGAGATGAATTGAAACAACAAATTGAACAGCATGGCGTACAGGTGATTTGTGCGTCAGTCGCGGGCTAATTCTGGAGAAGAATAGATATGTGTGGGATTGTTGGTGCCGTAGCACAGCGTGATATTGCAGAAATTCTGGTAGAAGGTTTACGTCGCTTGGAATATCGCGGTTATGACTCCGCGGGGGTGGCGATCATTAGCCCAAGCGGAGAGCTGCAACGTGTTCGTCGCTTAGGCAAAGTGCAGGAGTTGGCCTGTGCGTTGGAAGAGAAACCTTTAGCCGGGGGGATCGGTATTGCCCACACGCGCTGGGCGACGCACGGTGAACCCTCAGAAATTAATGCGCATCCGCATGTATCGCATGGTGATCTGGCGGTGGTACACAATGGCATCATTGAAAACCATGAAGAATTACGCGTGAAGCTACAAGGGCTGGGTTATGAGTTCGTATCACAGACCGACACAGAAGTAATTGTTCATCTGGTCCATCATTACCTGAAAACATCAGACAGTTTATTGCAGGCATTGCAAACTGCGGTGAAAGAACTGCGCGGTGCCTACGGCACCGTGATCATGGATCGTCGTGATCCTTCACGGCTGGTGGTGGCCCGCTCCGGTTCTCCGCTGGTGATTGGCCGTGGACTGGGTGAAAACTTTATCGCCTCTGACCAGCTGGCGCTGTTACCTGTGACCCGTCGTTTTATGTTTCTGGAAGAAGGTGATGTTGCTGAAGTCACACGTCGGGGAGTGACAATTTTCAACCATGCTGGTCAGAGGGTCGAACGCGCGGAAATTGAATCGGAATTGTCGCACGATGCCGGTGATAAAGGGCATTATCGCCATTACATGCAGAAAGAAATTTATGAGCAACCTCAAGCCATTCTGAATACGTTAGAAGGCCGTCTGGTCGGCAATCATATTATGCCCGAATCTTTCGGTACTCATGCCCGTGAGATTTTTGAAAAGGTCAAGCATGTACAAATCGTGGCCTGCGGTACTTCATATCATTCCGGTATGGTTGCCCGTTACTGGTTTGAATCTCTGGCGGGTGTCTCCTGCAACATCGAGATTGCTTCCGAGTTCCGTTACCGCAAATCGGTTGTCCATCCGAACAGCCTGATCATTACTCTGTCTCAGTCCGGTGAAACTGCAGACACATTGGCCGCCTTGCGGTTAGCCAAAGAGATGGGTTACATGGCGAGTCTGACGCTATGTAACGTTCCCGGTTCCTCTCTGGTTCGTGAGTCTGATCTGGCGTTCATGACCCGTGCTGGTGCAGAAATTGGCGTTGCCTCGACGAAAGCCTTTACAACCCAATTAACAGGTCTGTTGATGTTGGTGACGGCTATTGGTCGTTGTAATGGTCAGATCAGCGAAACAGACGAACATTGTGTCGTCAGTGCGTTGCAGGCATTGCCTTCCCAGATAGAACAGGCACTTAAGCTGGATAAGCAAATTGAGCCTTTGGCGGAGCAGTTTGCCAACAAACAACACAGCCTGTTTTTGGGGCGCGGTGATCAGTACCCTATCGCGATGGAAGGTGCACTGAAACTCAAAGAGATCAGCTATATTCATGCCGAAGCGTATGCGGCTGGTGAGTTGAAGCATGGCCCATTGGCATTGATCGACAGTGAAATGCCGATCATCGTTGTTGCACCAAATAATGAACTGTTGGAAAAATTGAAGTCAAATGTGGAAGAAGTTCGTGCACGCGGTGGCTTGTTATACGTGTTTGCTGACCGTGCCGCCGGTTTTTCCAGTGATGAAACCATGCGCGTCATGCCGATGGACAGCGTAGCGGACATCATTGCACCAATTGTGTACACCATTCCGATGCAATTACTGGCGTATCACGTTGCGCTAATCAAGGGCACTGATGTGGATCAGCCGCGCAATTTGGCGAAGTCCGTCACTGTCGAATGATGACGTAAATAAAAACATAAGTAAATGTAAGGTGACAAAAAAGTATCACACTTACAAAAAAGTATCATACTAAGCAAAAAAGTATCATACTTTTAATTATCCAAGCTATGCTGAATAAATAGGCATAGCTTGGATATTGAAAATGAAGCAATCACCTGCGTTTCTTAGTCCACAGCCAAGACAAATACTTGAGCTGCTTGAACCTGCCATCGTCAAACGCCTTCAAAATGAGAAAAGAGGTCAAGGAATTGGTAAGCATTACAAGCCATTCTTGACAGTTCAGGATGTTCCAAGCAAAGGGCGAATTCATCGCCGACCTTCACTTACCCATAATCGTATCGTTCATCTACTTTCAGATCTTGAGCTGGCAGCTTTTTTACTTTTTGATTGGCAAAAGTCAGTTATAGATATCAGGGAACAATTTCCTCTTAATCCTGAAATTACGATAGACATAGCCAAGCGATTGGGAATTAAACATCCTGCTTATAACGGGGTAATTCAAGTAATGACAACGGATTTACTTGTTGATTTTAATCTTAATGGTCAGCATTCAACACAAGCCGTTTCAGTTAAATATTCTCAAGATTTAGAAGATGAACGAACAATTGAAAAATTGGAGTTAGAACGGCGATTTTGGGAGAAAGAAGATATCGAATGGTTTGTTTTCACAGAGCACGAGGTTCCAGTTATTTGCGTAAAAAACATACGTTGGTTAGCCCCCCATATACATAGTTACGATCTTGATGAGTCTGAAAGAACACGAGTATTTGAAAATATCCTTCATGTTTTGGATGCAGCGCCAGAAGAAAAAATCTCAGTTTTACTTAGTCAGTTGGATCGGCAGCAAGGTCTAGAACTTGGCTCCAATTTACAGTATTTCAGACATCTAGCTGCACAAAGTGCTTTTCAGTGGGATATGCAAAGCTACTTACATTCGAGTTTGAAAGCAAAGGATGTAACACCATCAGTTTATTGGCTCAAAAAGGATGTTGAATATGTTCATGCCTAATGATGTTTTTTCATGGGGTGAGAAACGAATCCGCATTTTATGGGTTAATCAGCAAGCCATTTTTTGGATTGATATTGACGATGATCGCGCATTACCTCAGCTTGCCAAAAAATCTGATTTCGAACACTTAGTCGCTCGGTATGACTTAAAACGAATATCTGATCCATGTATAAATTTTAGTATGGCATCGCCCAAGATTGGTTCAAAAGCGGAAGAAGTACAAGAGAAAGCTTGGGATGCAATAGGCGCTATAGTTAAAGTTGAGCCAGATATTTATCAACGAAGAACACGAGGTGAGCTATTTAATCGAGCATTGTCTCAATCTGGAGTAACCAAGCAGACTGTATATCGATGGCTTAGACGCTATTGGCAGTTTGGCATGTGCAAAAATGCTCTCAGTGCTCGGTATGATCTGTGCGGTGGTGCAGGGAAAGCTAAAAAGTTTGAAGATAAACGTAATGGTCGTCCTCGTACTTATCTAACTGCTGGGCAAGGTGTCCCAGTTACTGAACAAATTAAATCTCTTTTTCGTGTTGTGATTGAAAAAAGTCTTCTGAATGAAGGCAAATATGAATTTGATTATGCCTATAACCAATTGCTTATTGCCTATGGTGTGGCGCTTCCATGTAGAGAAGAAGATTTAATTGATGTACCTACTGAACGGCAATTTGGTTATTTCTACAAAAAGGAATATTCATCTATCGAAATTACCAAAAAAAGAGAAGGTGAAATTAATTATTTGAAAGACTTTAGACCTAATCTTGGTACATCAACAGCAGAAGTTCCTGGCCCTGGATATTTATATCAAATTGACGCCACGATTGCTGATGTCTACTTAGTTTCGGAACAAAACCGAGAGGATATTATTGGTCGCCCAACTATTTATTTTGTTGTTGATGTTTTTAGCCGTTCTATCGTCGGAATGTACATTGGCTTAGAGAATCCATCTTGGGTTAGTGCGATGGAAGCTTTAAGTAACGCAATGGCTGACAAGGTGGAGTATTGCGCTGCATATGGTATTGAGATCACTTCGGATATGTGGCCTATGCAGGGATTACCAGAAAATATTATAGGTGATAAAGGTGAAATGCTTGGTCGTCATGTTGAAGTGCTAAGTAAAGCATTTCATGTTGATATTCAAAATACCCCATCTTATAGAGCTGATTGGAAAGGTGTTGTAGAACGCTATTTCCGTACAGTTCAAACAAAAATGAAACCCTTTGTTGAAGGATATGTAACTAAAGCTGCTATAGGGAAAAAACGTCATGGGAATGATTATCGTAAGGATGGAATATTAACATTAAAAGAATTCACTCAGATGATGATTCGAATTGTTCTTTTTTATAACAACGACCATATAAATAAGACCTATGACATTGATACTGATATTCCTAAAGGGCTTCCAGCAAATCCTCTTACACTCTGGAATTGGGGTATCGAATATCGAACTGGTCTACTTAGACGACCAGATTCTCAATTAGTGAGAGTAAATTTATTACCTCATACAACAGCTACAATTACTGAATACGGATTGAAGTTGTTTGGATGTTACTACAGTTGCAAAGAAGCGCTAGATTGGGGCTGGTTTGAAGGTAATTATCGGGGGCCAAAATCCGTAACGGTTGCATATGATATGTATTCTACTAATACGATATTCTTAAGACCATCAGACTCTTACGCCGATTTTATACCTGCAAATATCACCTCTCGAAGTCGGGCTTTTGCAAATATAACTGTTTGGGAATTGTGGCTTGCTCGTGATATTAAAAATACAACTGCTGCAACGTCAAAATTAAAAGCCAGAGCAGGTTCAGTCAACCTCGTAAGTGAATTGGACAAGATTGCGAGTGAAGCGAAAAATCAACAGCCTAAGTATACCAAAGCTGAAAAAGCACAAAGAGTAAAAGGTATTGCTGATAATAAGCGGAAGGAGCGGCAGTATGAGAGGGGCAAAAAGACGGGAAGTAGTGATGAAGCTCGGCCTGATGATGAAATCACTGTAATTCCTATTCATGGGGCAAAGCTTACCCAGAAAAGCTTTAAGTTACCGACAAGATTAAAAGATCTTCTTAAAGAGGATGGCTCAGATGAATGACAATGCTGATACTCATTATCCTGAAGCTGATTATAAAGATCAGGGATTGCCCGAATACAATGACAATCCACTGATCGCTGCATTACCGATCATTATGGAGCCTGTCGTTGTTGCGAAAGCTTTGACAAAGAGACCTACCTATCATCCGGCTGAATTAAATCTGCCAAGTCATATACGAACACATGCAATCAATCGACTAACGAGAGATTTTTTTGTGCCTCAAACAAATCATATTGTTGTTGAACAAAAAATTTCAAAACTTATTCGTGCTGGTTATCTCAACCGAAATCCAAAAACGGCCACATTTAAACGTAAATTGAATGCAATCAGGGGATTAGTCCAAAAGGAAGATCTAACTGCTTATATTCATGATGAAGTTGACTCTCCTGCATCATCCATGACGATAGCGGGTATATCCGGTGCAGGAAAATCGACAACAATAAATCTAGTGCTGAATTCTTATCCTAGAGTAATTTATCACCCTGAATATCATTTGCTTCAAGTCCCGTGGTTGAAAGTAGATTGCCCTCATGACGGATCACTATCAGATTTTTGCCTTAGTTTTTTCATCGCTTTAGGACGACGTTTAAATATTGATTACAGAGCAAAATATGCTTCTGGTCGGCCCACTATTGGTAAAATGATGGCTGATGTCGCAGATCTCTGCCTTATTCATGCTGTGGGACTCATCGTCATCGATGAGTTTCAACACATGAATCTTGCAAAAAGTGGCGGTGAAAAGAAAATGATCAATTTTCTTGTCACATTGGTAAATGTTGTTGAAGTTTCCATTGTCTTGATTGGAACACCAAAAGCGTTAAGGCTTTTCACGAGTGAATTCCGGCAAGCTCGTCGTGCTAGTGGCGATGGCAGTATCGTTTGGGATCGCCTGCCATTTGACGAAAGTTGGGAGGATTTTCTAACAGAACTTTGGCCTTATCAATGGCTTAATAATAAAGTTGATAGAGATGAAAAGTTAACTCATAAACTGTACGAACTGAGTCAAGGGATACCTGACATCGTCGTGAAGTTGTTTTGTTTGGCACAAGCAAGAGCAATTTTGCTTGCTGAATCCCCGGAAGATGAAATGTTATCTGTGGAACTGTTAGATGATGTTTTTGATGACGAATTTTCAATTGTGCAGCCAATGCTGATAGCGTTAAAAAATGGCGATAAAGCGCAAGTAGAGACGTGCAACGATCTTATTTTCCCCGCATTAGAAAAAAGTGTGATTAATGCATTCAATCAACTGGTTTCTAAACCACTCAAACAACCAAAATCAATTGAGCTGGGAGAACCAGTCGAAACGAGTATTGCAAACTCAGCAATCAGCACAATGGTTTCTATGGGGATTGCTGAAGATATAGCTCAACCACTGGTTATTGATGCATTAGCTAGAGACCCCCACCTTCAACTAATACACCTGATTCAGCTTGTAACAACATCTCTTACTCAAGTTGCCACAAAAGATAAAGTTGCCACAAAAAATAGTGACAATGTTGTTTATACCAACCGTAGTAGTTGGTCGCAGCTAGCAGGTGGGGATTTGAGAAAAATATATTCCGAAAAAACAGGCTCGCAGTATGAAGCGTTACTTGAAAGGCAATTAATTTATCCAGTAGCGGAATTATTGGCAGGCTAAATATGCTGACTTATTTTCCTGTGCCTTATGAAGATGAACTTCTCTATAGTTGTGTAGCTCGCTATGCTTTGCATACTGGTCAAGCAGATAATCAAAAAGCTGTTATTAGAGATATTTTTGGTATTGGAACCGCCGTTGCTATACCCGATATTCCCAGTCATTTGCAGGATCTATCTCGGAATGTTAGCCGTGTGTGGAAGACTAACGTCAATCAACTGATTGCTGAATTTACTTTAGCGCCTTTGTATTTTCCGTTTTTATCAGAAATGCAAGTGAGGCAAACAATATCCTCTATGGCTTCAAAAGAGGGTGGCAAAATACATACAAGAATGGGGCTTGTTGCAAGCAGTATCCAGCCTCCGACTTATTTTCGTTTTTGCCCCAAATGTTTGGAGGAACAAAAAAGAATACTAGGTGAATGTTACTGGCTTCGTAAACATCAGTTACCGAGTATTGATGTTTGTATTAAACACAACTGTAAGCTAGAAAATTCAAACGTTTACTTTCATCCAAAGCAAAAACATCATTTTCATTCTGCGATAAAGGAATGTCAGCCATGTACAGCTCAAGCCATCGAAGTGAATAAAGATGAACGCAGATTAATTGAGTTTCACGAGCAATTATTAATGAACCCTATTCTTCAAGGGTTTGGGCCTAATCGTTGGTCATTGTTTTATCAAAGTCTTGCCAAAGATCTCGGCTTTGTGCATAAAAACAGGGTGCAGCATCACGATATCAATTTGTTTTTAAGGAAAAAATGGGGCAATTCTCGATTTAACGTCTATTTAGACGAAGATAATAGCAATGATTGGATAACTAATTTATTCCGAAAGCACAGAAAGTCATTTCATCCTATCCGACATTTAATGGTCACATCAGTATTGATGCCGGAACGTACTTTATCTGAGGTTCTCGATCTGGTGGCAAAACTACCAACGGAACGTATTGAACCGGTCAAAATCACTGTACCGACAGACATGCCTGCTGTTCAAATTAAGTCACACAGAGATGAATGGAATAAATTAATAGAAGATAACCCAGCTTGGGGAGTAAAAAAAATCCGCACCTTGTCTTCTGGAAGTCGAGTATATGCGTGGTTATATCGAAACGATGGTGACTGGCTTATGTTCAATTCCCCAAAGGAAGATAAATCTACCATGCGAAGAAAAGTGGTAGATTATCAAGATTGGGATTCAAAAAATGTAATCAATTTAGAAGCTATATATGCTGAACTAGTTCAATCAAAAGAGCGTCCTCGATTAACTCAGAGTTATTTGGTCAAGCAATTACCAAGAGCCAATTCAATACAAAAGCATCTCATTGACCTTCCCCAAACGAAACAATGGTTAGATTCACATGCGGAGTGTCTAGATGATTACATCATTCTTCGTTTGAATACCGCATACAGAATTATCATCGAGAAAAATGTAGAGGTAAAGCGTTGGCGATTGATCAGAATTGCCAATATTCGTGAGGAATTAATCACAAATAGAATTGAAAATGAGATACAACTATTAGAAAACAAAGGGAAATAATGGAACGGACATAGGAAATGGATGAGATAGGAATTCAAAATATACCAGAAGATTCCAAATTACTCATGCTTGGTGACTGGTTTAGAAAACCGGGTGAGGATTGGCAAGTTGTTTGCTATTTTTTCAATAATCAACAGGGTAATTTTCGGAAAGCTCTTCCTATCGATTTTTTGCCGACTCTTGTAGCAGGAAATCATTTTCCAAGAAAATTACTAGATAACAAAGTTCAAGGATACACAGGTTCATTCCAGTTGCCTAAACTTTCTGAATGGGAAAAATGTCACTTCCGCGATCTGCCAAAAACATTGCATAGGGCTAACAAGTTTTATGACCAATTAGAAAACTGTGTCATTTATAAAATTAAAGATGGAGGTAAGACTTATTGGATTCCATCTAGTGAACTTGCTCGTATATTATTTTTCCATTCGTCAGAAGTGACGAGAGCTGCTGTTTACCAGGGAAATATTCTGCAATTAGGTAAGGCAACCCACACAGATTGGATCGGAGAAATTGAATTATCAGAGAACCTGCCTGCACGATATTTAAACAGTCTTCAATTCAGAAAGTTTTTTACTTGGTTGTTTTTTGTTCCTGACGCTGAACAAAGTTTTAATTCTATTTTTTCTCTACTCAATCGTCCCTCAATCGCTATTGATGGTACGAAAAGATGGTCTTTCGATTTTCTACCGCCTGATATTAGTAGTTGCATCATCAACTATGCTGGTTTTACTGGAACTGATTTAGAGAAAAATCAGATTTTTGTCCGTGAAATCCGTTCTATTTCTGGTGTATGTGCGCCTGCGCTTGAAACTGTCTACTTTTCACATCCAGATGATGATATTTCTCTACAAAATGATGTTGAAGGTAAGAATAATTCAGGTCTTCAGCAATCACCTGTTCATATTAAAGCACTTACAAGTTCTGGAAGTTCTGCATCGCATAAAAGAAGACATTTCATCAAAGTTAATAGCACTGGCTTTAATTTTGACATTGATCCTGACATGAGAAGAAGTCCTCGTCATATCAAAGGATTACCGTCAGGAATACAACCTAATTTAGATGAACTTGAAGAACAACCAGCAGAAGAGCTGGCTAGCCTACTAGAGAGATCTGACCACGGTGTCGGTGTTCGTGCGGATGTCGATAATTTCGATCCCCCAGATTTAATCAGTGCTCCCGAAAAAATACTATTTTTTCAAAAAATGCTTCAGAAGCTTGAAGCAGATAAAGGTTGGAGCATTCAATTTCAACTTGGTGATGTGCCACAAAAACAATGTCGGAGTTTACATTTGATCGATGGGCGTCCTAGACGGTATTGCCATGTTGTTCTTGAGCGAGACGACTCTACAACAATACAGATTCTTGAAATTGAACTTACAATACGAAAGACCAAAAAAGAGCAGCAAGAGTATGAAAGCCTTTCTACATTTTTTTTCCGAGCAAATGATGAGACAGCCACATATCAAAATATTCTAGATGAGCTAATGACTTGCTATCTTGATGATGGACTAAATGCGATGAGCTGGAAAAGGAAATACAACTCAAAACATACGATTAAATGTGCTTATCTTGGTCATCCAGATAGTAATGTCGAAAATGAGAACGATGCTTTGGAATCTTGGGTATCTCGTGCGGCTACTCTAATCAAGAGTCTTTAAATGTGTGGTTGAAGTTTTTATGAACGTTTGAAGCTTAGAACCGCAAGAATGATGACGGCTCCGCTTGGCCCAAGCACTTCAATCGGTACAATATTAACGAATTAAGACGTATCAACGGATTAAAATCAGGGATTAACAAATGACAAGTTTACAACAACGTGCCGAGCTTCAGCGTCAAATATGGGCAATCGCGAACGATGTACGAGGCTCAGTCGATGGCTGGGATTTCAAACAATATGTTCTCGGCACTTTGTTCTACCGCTTTATCAGTGAAAACTTTATCAATTACATCAGCGGTGGTGACGAAAGCATTAACTATGCAGCTATGGATGACAACAATGAAGACATCGCATTAGCTAAAGAAGATGCCATTAGAACGAAAGGCTATTTTATCTATCCAAGCCAACTGTTTAGCAATGTGGCTGCAAATGCGCATAAGAACGAAAATTTAAACACCGATCTGGCTGCCATTTTTGCAGCAATTGAAAATTCGGCCAATGGTTATGATTCAGAAAAAGACATCAAAGGCTTGTTCGCCGATTTTGACACAACCAGTAACCGCCTTGGTAATACGGTAGAAGCAAAAAACAAGCGTCTTGCAGCCGTATTAAAAGGTGTCGCAGGGTTATCTTTTGGCAATTTTGAAGATAACCAAATCGATTTATTTGGTGATGCCTACGAGTTCTTAATTTCAAACTACGCAGCGAATGCGGGTAAATCTGGTGGTGAGTTTTTCACCCCTCAGCACGTCTCAAAGCTGATTGCTCAGCTCGCCATGCATGGTCAAACCAGTGTGAATAAAATATATGATCCAGCTTGCGGCTCTGGGTCATTGCTTTTGCAAGCAAAAAAACACTTCGATGCGCACATCATTGATGATGGCTTCTATGGTCAAGAGCTAAACCACACCACTTATAACTTGGCGCGTATGAACATGTTTTTGCACAACATTAACTACGACAAGTTTAATATTCAGTTGGGTGATACCTTAACCGAACCTCATTTTCTGGATGACAAACCGTTTGATGCGATTGTCTCTAATCCGCCATATTCCGTGAAATGGATTGGTAGCGATGATCCAACGCTGATCAACGATGATCGCTTTGCTCCTGCGGGCGTACTAGCCCCTAAATCAAAAGCCGATTTTGCGTTTGTTCTCCATGCACTTAGTTACTTATCAAGCAAAGGCCGAGCGGCGATTGTTTGCTTCCCAGGCATTTTCTATCGTGGTGGCGCAGAGCAAAAAATTCGGCAGTACCTCGTTGATAACAACTATGTAGAAACTGTGATTTCACTTGCACCGAATCTTTTTTTCGGTACGACCATTTCCGTCAATATTTTAGTGCTATCTAAACATAAAACTGATACGACCACTCAGTTTATTGATGCCAGCGGCCTGTTTAAAAAAGAAACCAATAATAACGTGCTGACTGACCAACACATCGAAAACATCATGAACGTGTTTGCCAGCAAAGAGAACGTAGTTCATTTTGCCAAGTCCGTTGAATTGGATATGGTTGCCGCTAATGATTACAACCTATCGGTGAGCAGTTATATTGAAGCCAAAGACAACCGTGAATTAGTAGATATTGCTGAACTCAATGCCGAGATTAAAACTACCGTTGCTAAAATCGACCTGCTTCGCAGGGATATTGATGCCATTGTGGCGGAGATTGAAGGTGAGGAGTTAGGAGTATGAGTAATTTGAATTTTTTGGAGAAATTGCTCGATGGGGTTGAGGTGGTTTGGTGGCCAATCAGTGACGTTACTAAAAACACTAATAATATAAAGTGGCAGGAAGCAACAAGGGGTTATCAATATATTGATCTAACTTCTGTAAGCATTGACACAAAAACTATAATGGAAACATCAGAAGTAACATCTAGCAATGCGCCAAGTCGTGCACAAAAACTCGTAAAGAAAGATGATGTGCTATTTGCAACCACTCGTCCTACACAAATGCGGTATTGCCTAATTGATGAAGAATACAACGGAGCAGTAGCAAGTACTGGATATTGTGTATTGCGAGTAAATAAAGAAGTGGTTCTACCTAAATGGATTTTGCATTTGATTTCTTCTGGTGAATTTAAAAAATACCTTGAAGAGAATCAGAGTGGTTCCGCATATCCTGCTATTTCTGATGCAAAGGTTAAAGAGTTCAAAATCCCCATCCCATGCCCAAATAACCCAGAAAAATCACTGGCAATACAAGCAGAAATCGTGCGCATTCTGGACGCATTTACCGAGCTGACCGCCGAGCTGACCGCCGAGCTTAACATGCGGAAGAAACAGTACAACTACTACCGCGAGCAGTTGTTGAATTTTGAAAAAAGTGAAGTTGAGTGGAAAACGTTGGGAAAGATTGCAGAAAATCTGGACTCGAAGCGTAAACCTATAACAAGTGGGCTGAGAGAAGCAGGCGATATTCCATACTATGGAGCATCTGGTATTGTCGATTATGTTAAGGATTACATTTTTGACGGTGATTACTTATTGATCTCTGAAGATGGTGCAAATTTATTAGCCCGTAATACGCCTATAGCGTTTAGTATCAGTGGTAAAACATGGGTAAACAATCATGCTCATGTGCTTAAGTTTGAAACTTACGCAGAGAGAAAGTACGTTGAATACTATCTGAATGGTATCGATTTAACTCCTTATATTTCCGGCGCAGCCCAACCGAAGTTGAATAAAAAGAACTTGGAAAGTATCAAAATTCCAAATCCATCTTCAAAAGAAAAAAAACGCATCGTGGCTATATTAGATAAGTTTGATGCTTTGACCTGTTCAATTAAAGAGGGTTTTCCACGAGAAATTGAGCTTCGTCAAAAGCAATACGAGTATTATCGTGACCTGTTATTAGGCTTCCCTAAACCTGAAGAGGCGGCAGCTTAATATGGGCAAGAAACTAAAGGACATTGCTAAATACTTAAAGAGCAAGAATAAAAAGGTACATTTGATTTATGCCTTTAATGGCACAGGCAAAACGCGTTTGTCACGAGCCTTTAAGGAGGAAATAGTTCCTTCTACACAAGACGATGAAACTGACGGGGACGTTGAGAAATCACGCGATAAGTTTCTATACTACAACGCGTTTACGGAAGACCTGTTTTATTGGGATAACGATTTAAAAGAAGATTCAAGGCCAAAGTTAAAAATACAACCAAATACTTTTACGGGTTGGTTGATAGATTTGTTAAAAGAGTTAGGCGAAGATGGCAACATCGCTACAAACTTTCAACGTTATACGCGCAGCAAAGCCACCCCAATATTTAATGAAAAATACATAACTAAAATTGATGGAAATGAAGTAACTATACCTGCGTTTTCTGAGATTACTTTCCAAGTGGCCTCAAATGAGCCAGTTAATTATGAGGCTGCTATTGACGCGACTGACGGTGTTGAAAATGTAGTTCAGGGTAAATACGAAGTAATAAAAATTTCAAAAGGTGAAGAAAGCAACTTTGTTTGGAGTGTTATGTACACTCTTTTACAACAAGTCATTTCGACCCTTAATGAGCCAGATGCCACAAATAGAATTACAGATAAGTTTGATGCATTAGAATACGTATTTATAGATGATCCAGTGAGTTCATTGGATGATACCCACCTTATTGATTTGGCTGTTGATTTAGCTGACTTAATCAAAAGAAGCTATTACTTTGATGGGCGAGGTCTAAGATTCGTCATCACGACTCATAGTCCATTGTTTTATAATGTTTTGCATAATGAGTTAAATAACGACCTTAAAAATCCAGTAGAAGGTAAAAGCCCAACTTGGCTGTATAAACGAGATCAATCAGAAAAGCATAGGCTTGTAAAAAATACTGCCGACACTTTCGAACTGTTCAGTTCAAATGATCACCCTTTTTCTTACCACTTATTCTTATTGTCTGAAATACGCGAAGCTATTAAAAATAAGCAAGTTAGAAAGTATCACTTTTCATTCATGAGAAATATCTTAGAAAAAACCGCTACATTCCTTGGTCATCAGCGTTGGGAAGAACTTCTGGAAAAGACTACTGATGGCTCTCCTGACCCCTTTTCAAATAGAATTCTTAACTTGGCCAGCCACTCTGCTCATGCAGGGGAAGAAATTACAGATATTGAAGAAAAAGATAAGGAAAATCTTGACGCTTTAGTAAATCACTTGTTTAGAACTTATGGCTTCAAGAAACAGGAGTTACAATGACCAACTATAAAAGTATTGCAGAGTCGAATAACTTTATTGTTTTAGATAAATATACACGGCAAGACCAAATAACTGACGGCTACCAAAGCGAAGCTGACCTTGAACGTGAGCTGATTCAGGATCTAAGCAACCAGGGCTATGAGTATTTACCCGCGCTAACGACACCTGATGCGATGATAGTGAATGTGCGTAAACAGCTACAAGCTCTTAATAAGATCGAGTTTACTGATACTGAGTGGCTGCGTTTTCAGGAGCAGTATTTAAATACGCCAAGCGATAATGCTGTTGATAAAACACGTAAAGTTCATAGCGACTACATATACGACTTTGTTTTTGATGACGGTCATATTGAAAATATTTATTTATTTGATAAGAAAATCATTGCTCGTAATAAAGTGCAGGTCATTAAGCAATTCGAACAAACGGGCAGCCATGCAAACCGTTACGATGTGACGATATTGGTCAATGGCTTACCTTTGGTTCAAATTGAGCTGAAAAAACGTGGTGTTGCAATTCGCGAAGCATTCAACCAAATCCATCGCTACAGTAAAGAAAGTTTTAACGCTGAAAACTCTTTGTACAAGTTCTTGCAGCTTTTCGTGATATCGAACGGTACAGATACTCGTTATTTTGCAAATACCACGAAACGTGACAAAAACAGTTTTGACTTCACCATGAACTGGGCAAAGTCAGATAATACGCTGATTAAAGATTTAAAAGACTTTACGGCGACGTTTTTTCAAAAAGAAACCCTGCTTGAAGTGATCTTGCGTTATTCGGTATTTGATGTAAGCAATACCTTGTTGGTGATGCGTCCTTATCAGATCGCTGCTACAGAACGCATTTTATGGAAAATAAAAAGTTCTTTTAACAGCAAGAGCTGGAGCAATACCGAAAGTGGTGGTTACATTTGGCATACTACGGGTTCTGGTAAAACGCTTACCAGTTTCAAAGCCGCTCGTTTAGCAACCGATTTAGACTGTATTGATAAAGTCTTCTTTGTGGTAGACCGAAAAGATCTCGACTATCAGACCATGAAAGAGTATCAGCGATTCTCTCCTGATAGTGTGAATGGTTCAGACAGTACCGCAGGCCTTAAAAGTAATCTTGATAAAGACGATAACAAGATCGTTGTTACCACGATTCAAAAACTCAACAACTTGATTAAAAGTGAAAGCGATTTGCCTATCTACAACAAGCAAGTCGTATTTATTTTTGATGAGTGTCACCGTAGTCAGTTTGGTGAGGCTCAGAAAAACCTGAAAAAGAAATTTAAAAAGTACTATCAGTTTGGTTTCACTGGTACGCCTATTTTCCCTGAGAATGCACTCGGTGCTGAAACAACAGGGAGCGTGTTTGGTCAGCAACTACATACCTATGTTATTACGGATGCCATCCGCGATGAAAAAGTTCTTAAATTCAAAGTGGACTATAACGATGTTCGCCCTCAATTTAAGAGCATTGAAACAGAACAAGATGATAAAAAGTTAAGCGCGGCTGAGAACAAGCAAGCATTTTTACACCCGATGCGTATTCGCGAAATCTCGCAGTACATCTTGAATAATTTCAACCAGAAAACCCATAGAGCCTATTCTGGCGCAAAAGGGTTTAACGCAATGCTTGCTGTCAGTAGTGTTGATGCAGCTAAAGCCTATTATGAAACCTTCAAAACCTTGCAGGCTGAAGCTGAAAAGGGCGCTACAAGTAAGCCCCCCCGCGTAGCGACCATATTTTCGTTTGCTGCCAACGAAGAACAGGATGCTATTGGTGATATTTTAGATGAGAGTTTTGAAGTAAGCGCAATGAATAGCAGCGCTAAAGAGTTTCTGGGCGCAGCAATTGCTGACTATAACGCTATGTTTAAATCAAATTACGGTGTAGACAGCAATGGTTTTCAGAACTATTACCGTGATCTAGCCCAACGGGTTAAAAATCAGGAAATAGATCTGCTAATTGTTGTCGGGATGTTTTTAACTGGCTTTGATGCACCAACGTTAAATACTTTGTTTGTTGATAAGAACCTACGCTATCACGGTTTGATGCAGGCTTTTTCTCGTACTAATCGTATTTATGATGCGACTAAAACCTTTGGCAACATTGTTACCTTCCGTGATTTGGAACAAGCGACCATTGATGCCATCACCTTGTTCGGTGATAAAAACACCAAAAATGTCGTGCTCGAAAAGAGCTACAAAGAATACATGGAAGGCTTTACCGATATCGTTACAGGACAAGCTCGTAGAGGTTTTGTCGATATCGTAAAAGAATTACAAGAACGTTTCCCCAATCCAGAGAATATTGAAAAAGAACAAGATAAAAAAGAATTTGCAAAGCTCTTTGGTGAATACTTAAAAGCAGAAAATATCCTGCAAAACTACGATGAGTTTGCTGGGTTAAAAGCATTACAAAGCTTAGATCTCAGTGATGAGCAAGCGGTTGAAGAATTTAAAGCGAAGTATTATCTGAGCGATGATGATATAGCTAAAATGAAAACCCTTGATATGCCAAGCGAACGCGCAATTCAAGATTATCGCTCAACTTATAACGACACCCGTGATTGGCTTCGTCGCGAAAAAGAAGGCAAAGACAAAGATAAAACAACGGTCGACTGGGATGATATTGTTTTTGAAGTCGATTTGCTTAAATCACAAGAAATTAACCTCGACTACATTTTAGAGCTGATTTTTGATCACAATAAGAAAAACAAGAGTAAAGAAGGGTTGATCGAGGAAGTACGCCGCATGATACGCGGTAGTCTTGGTAATAGAGCTAAAGAGAGCCTAGTTGTTGATTTCATCAATCAAACTAACCTTGATGAAATCGACGATAAAGCCAGCATTATTGACGCATTTTTTAAATTCGCACAGGCTGAGCAAAGGCGCGAAGCGGATGCCATCATTGCTTCTGAAAAACTGAATGAAGAAGCAGCTAAGCGTTATATTGCTTCATCATTAAAGCGAGAGTATGCATCTGAAAATGGGACTGCACTGAATGAGGCTTTGCCAAAACTTAGTCCGCTTAACCCAAAATATCGAACACTAAAACAAATAGTCTTCCAGAAAATTGCAGCTTTTGTTGAAAAATTCAAAGGTGTTGGTGGGCAGTTATAGAAGGTCTTTTTGTTAGGTATCAATGGAGGAAACGGTTTGCTAAGAGCTATCTCAGATTTGTTGCACCATTCTCCGGGAATGAAAGGACGTCAAATTGCAAAAGAACTTGGGCTGGATAAGTCTCAAGTGAACTCGTTTCTTCACAAAAATCAGGATACGTTTGTCAAAAACTCAAATCATGAATGGTGTCTGATTCGGACTCAGCATGTAAATATCGACTTCGCTACCGGTTGGATTGATGCTAAAGCCTTTGAGGTCGCTATCGGTAAGCTTGCTTATCAGAAAGATATAAACAAGGTAACATTCAGATTTGGTGCTGAATGCAAATTTCTGCTGATAGCATTAGCACGTTTCCTCGCGCTCTCGAATCAGCTTATCGTGAGTGGTAAGGATGTGGTGATAGATACTACAGCATGTCCTAACACACACAGTTTCTTCAGCAGAAATGGCTTTTTTGACTATCTTAGTCAAAGTGCTACGTGCCTTCCTGATAGACCGCTCTTGTCAGCAGCTAAAACCTATCGGGATAACAGCGATACGCTCGTCGAACTCGGGGAAATTGCCCTGCCATCTAAAAACAAAGAACTCATAATTCGTTTGGGCGACAGGTTTGTAGAGCATTCTTCAGCTAACTATACCTTAGCCGCTAAGACTGTTTTTTCAGAGCTTGTAGGCAACGTAACTGATCACAGTGAATCCAAAATACCTGGACTAGCTGGTCTGCAAGTTTATCGACCGTATAATAAACCTAAGCATATTCAAACTGTTATATCTGACTCTGGCTTAGGCATTGCCACAACCTTGAGGACGACGTTACAAAACGAATATCCAAAGTTGTACGCACAGTTTTCAGAGGAAACTGTCGAGAATGATATCGCGCTAGTTCAAAAAGCTTTTACATCTGGTGAGGTTAGTCGCTTTGGTAAAGGCCGGGGGCTCGGGTTTAAGAGTAGCCGTGAACATGCTAGCAAAGAGAAAGTTATCATTATTATTAGGCAGTTAACCTTCTCATTGGTTTTGGAGTACTCGAAAGGACAACTAATCAATGTATCTGAGGAGAGAGGGTTGGTTCCTATAACAGGAACCCATATCTGTTTTGACTTCTATGTTGACAATTTCTGATAAATAGTGTCATCTTAAGCGGATGAAACAGTTAACTCATAAAATTCTTCTTTCAGAAGTCGTAGGGTCTGATCATGCCTTTGGTAACGACGAAGGTAGCGAAGCCTATGTGAAGATTAAAAAGATCGTTGATGGCCATCCATCATGCGATATTTTTGCTATTAGCTTGGAAGGGATTCGGTTCACTGATGCTTCATTTCCTCGTGAAAGTGTAATCTCGTTAGCTAAAGCATTGAAAGGTGAAAAAGGTTTTTACATTTCTAATGTTCCTAGTCGGGATCTTCTGGATAACTGGTCTTATGGCGCTACAGCTAAAGATCAGCCTCTTCTAGTCAAGAGCGATAGCGGTTACGAAGTGCTTGGTGTGAAGCTAAGTGCGACTGTCAAAGAGCTTCTAGATTTTGTTATTGCGAAAAAAACAGTGACTTCTTCACATGTATCTAAGCACTTTGACATTTCAGCACAGAATGCCAGTGGTCGATTGAAGAAGCTTCATGCTACAGGTCTTGTTCTCGGTCAAAAAGAAGTGGCAGAGTCAGGCGGGTTAGAGTTTGTCTACCGATCAATTCTGTAGTTTTTTTTGTTTCTGGTTAATCTGCTTGCTTTAATCAGAATTAAAGATTATTATTTGATCAGATCCTTCGGATCTTTTTTATTAACATCTGGTAAATGCGATTAACTTAATCAGAATTGGAGGCCTTATGGCTACAAATCCCCCATCCGGTGACGGACACAGAAACGGTGCTGTTAAAGGCAGATCTCAGACTCAAACGCCAAGCGGACATTGGGTGAAGCGAGATGATGAAACTGGTCGATTCATGGATGTAAAGACATCCGATAAGACGCCTTTTAAAGGCGTCAGGAAGGAGAAATAGTTTAGCTAATGGTAAAACCCATTTGGCCGTCGGGGCAGCGGTTGGTTTAACCGTTGCCCTGGCGGACAACAAAAAACAAGCTGTCAGTCATCATTCTGGAACTGCCATTGCGGTTGGATCTCTTTTTGGCAAGCTTCCAGATATTTTGGAATCCTCTCTGGGTGACCCTTACCATCGCCAGTTTTGCCACAGTCACTTGGTGCTAACTGCATTAGGTGTTGGACTCAAACATTTGTATGAGTGGCAACCGGAAGAGGCAATTGATAAGTGTCTTCGGAGTCTGGTACTAATCGCTGGATGTGCTTATGTCAGCCATTTGCTCTGTGATGCGACAACACCTCGCTCACTCCCTTTAATTGGCAAACTATAGGAGTTTTGAATGGTCGCTAAAGTCACAAGACCCATAGACCGTAAAGTTGAGCGAGAACTTTGGGCTCGTGCCGCTGCTCGTTGCCAGTTTAGCGGGTGTAATAAATTGCTATACAAATCAGCGGTAACGCAGGAATCGGTCAATGTCTCTCAAAATGCTCATATTTACGCATTTTCGGAGAATGGGCCTCGTGGTTGGGGACTCTTTAAAACTAAGCCAACCAGTTTAAATGACGTCAGCAACCTCATGTTGCTGTGCTATGACTGTCACAAAAAAATTGACCAGAAAGGCAGCGAAGATAGGTATCCAGCCGATCTCTTAATTAGTTGGAAAATGCAGCATGAGCAACGCATAGAAATCCTCACAGGCATTGCTCCTGATCGTAAATCAAATGTTGTTCTGTATGGTGCCAATATAGGAGCCGAGAAATCACCGATAAATTATCACGGGTGTGTCGAGGCAATGTTTCCGAATTGGTATCCGGCAACTGAAAAGCCTGTGACCCTATCCATGGTATCAGAGCTGAAAGATCACTCTGAGCAATATTGGCAAGCAGAGTCGCAACACCTAACGAAACGTTTTCAAAGCAAAATCTCATCGATCATCGAAGAGGAATCTTGCAAGCATTTCTCGTTGTTCGCGTTAGCCCCTCAACCATTGTTAATAAAACTTGGCGCTTTGCTTACCGACAAAATTGAGGTCGAGACTTATCAGCTGCATCGAGAGCCTAAAGGTTGGTTTTGGCAAGACTGTTCAGATGATTTTGAGTACATCATCAACAGACCTCAAAATATGGATGGCAAACCAGCCCTGGTTCTTTCTTTGAGTGACAATGTGTCGCATGAGCGAATTACCCAGGTTATAGGGCCAGATATATCGATTTGGGAAGTGACTATCAAGCAGCCTCACAATGATTTTATACAGTCAAAGCAGCAGCTCTCATTGTTCAGAAAGTGCATAAGAAAGCTGATTATTGAAATCAAAAATACGCACGGCGATGTGACGCCACTGCAAATTTTTCCTGTGATGCCAGTATCGTGTGCCGTCGAATTAGGACGGGCGAGAATGCCTAAGGCTGATATGCCATGGCTTATTTATGACCACGACATAAAAACACAACAGTTTGTAATGGCAATCGAGCTTCAAGGGGATCTTCATGAGTAATACCAACAGTAACGATGTTCTAAACACTATTCTGGAAAAAATTGAGCTGCCAGACAGTGCTTATGAAAAGGCTGAAAAACGCTATAAGGATCTAGGTGATTGGTTACATCGCCCTGAATCAACATGCGGGAATTTTGATCCCCACGTGTTTTCTCAAGGTTCCTTTCGTCTAGGTACAGCGATTAGACCCGATTCAGAAGAACAGTATGATCTAGACATGGGGTGCAACCTTCGGCGTGGCCTGGATAAAAGTTCCATCACTCAAAAGCAATTAAAGCACCTAGTCGGTCATGAGTTAGCTCTCTATCGAAACGCCAGAGGCATTAAGGAAGAGCTGGCGGAGAAAAAACGTTGTTGGCGCTTAGAGTATGCTGATGGGCTGAGCTTTCATATGGATATAGTCCCTTGTTTGCCAGAAAGTGATACAGGAAGAGGCCTTTTGAAAAGGCGGATGGTCGAGAACTCTAAGTTTGATGAAATCTTGGCTCAAAACGTGTCTCAGCTTGCAGTTTCGATTACCGACAACACAGATCCAACTTATGCAGCTGTAAATGAAAACTGGCGTATTAGTAATCCTGAAGGATATGCGCGATGGTTTGAAACACGCATGAAGACGGCGCGTTTAATAATAAATGAACGTGAAATGCGATTTAAAGCGAGTATAGATAGTCTGCCATATTATCAATGGAAGACACCATTGCAGCAGGTTATTCAATTACTGAAGCGTCATCGTGACACCATGTTTAAGAATAATGAGGATAGTAAGCCAATATCGGTAATCATCACCACATTAGCTGCGAAATCATATAAAGGTGAAAGTGATTTGGCTTCAGCATTGAATAGGGTGCTTTCCGAGATGGATGATCACATTTCTGCTCAAGTTCCACTGATACCGAATCCCGTCAATCCAGCCGAAGACTTCGCAGACAAGTGGTATGACGAAAAATCTGCTCAATACCGATTACAAGAAAACTTTTATAAGTGGCTGTATCAAGCAAGAGCTGATTTTAGTGCTCTTTGCTCAAACGATGATACACAGCGAATTGTAAATGCGGCACAAAATGGTTTGGGTCTGAAGCTTGATTCAAATTCGGTGGCGCGAATTTTAGGTATTCCAGCTGTGACAGCTAAACCGACGTTCGCAATTCAATCATCTGATCCAAAGCCATGGTTAAAGAAATAGATGAAGCACTGGAAGGCTATGGGCCTAGAGGCGTTTCTCTCGGCCTATCCAAATATTAGATTAGTAGATGTCCATGCAGATAAGGTTGAGTTGCAAGGAGAGCATCAGTTAAAAGCACAACTTGCTGGAAGTCAGTTTATTGAACGAACCTTTTCTCTGAGGATCGTATGCCCAAGTGATTATCCGAAGACTTTACCTGTAGTGTATGACATTGCTGGTTACTTTCCTCGTAATCAGGACTTTCACATTTATTATGATGGATCATTTTGTCTTGGCTCAGACCTGAAAATTAAGTCAGTTCTAAAAGATAATTCATCGCTGACTGCTTTTTTCGAGATGGTAGTTGTTAGATTCCTATACGCAGTATCTCATAGAATCGAATTCGGTAGCTTTCCCTACGGTGAACTTGATCATGGTGAAAAGGGCTTGATTGATGACTATTCCGAGATGTTCAGGGTTAAGAGTAAAGCATCAGTACTATTAGTGCTGAAAGCACTGGGTCTTCGTAAGAGATCTGCAAACAAGTTACTCTGTCCATGTGGCTGTGGTCATCGCCTCGGTTTATGTTCTTATCGATTTTTTTTGAATGAGTTTCGATGTGTAGAACGCCGCCGTTGGTTTCGTTCTCATCTGGCAGGATCTTTTTCGCCGATAGAAAAAAAGATAAAAAGAGGAATAAATTATGCGTTATAAGCTAGATATTGCAACATCAATATCAATACTAACAACAACGTTCTATGACCCATTTGTGCGGTTAAATGATATCTTTTTATCTGAGCTGAGCCGACACTGGCGTGTAGACGTGTAAGTATCATACCAAGACCATTCACGACTGAAGCCATTGTCATCAGATAGCTTCATCACTTACTAGCTCATATCCCATTGCTTTATAACCAATTCTTCTTTTATTCCACATTTTTAGCAATATGGGATGTGTTGCATCAACAAAGTCGATTATCTGGACGTTAGTTTTTAAAGCGTGTTCTCGGTGTAAACGACCTGCATATTGCTGGAGATTTCCACGCCATGAAATGGGCATTGCTAATACCAAGGTATCTAGTACCGGATGGTCAAAACCTTCACCAACTAATTTCCCAGTCGAAAGCAGAATTCTAGGCTTTTCATCACTCAAAGCATTTAAGGAAGAAACTAATTCTGCTCGCTGTTTTTTTGACATACGACCATGCAGTAAAAATAACTCCGGTACATTTACATTGTTAACCAAAGCGTTATGGATCTGCATCAGGTGTTCGGTTCTTTCTGTTAACACAAGAAGTTTTCGCCCATTTGAATATGCAGAACGTATTTTATCAACAATAAAGGCTATGCGAGTTTGATCATTAGCCAAATGACCAAGCACATCCTGTATTCCTGCTTCCGCTGGTAAATCAAACTTTGTTTCAAGGGTATAAACATTGACTGATAGATCACGAGGAGCGCCCTGTGGTGCGCTTGCTTTATATCGAATTGGCCCACATTGCATGAAAATTATCGGCTGCAACCCATCTCGTCGAAATGGCGTTGCTGTTAATCCCAGAACATATTTCGCTTTTACTCGCTTGAGTAACAACTCAAATGAACTAGCGCCAAGATGATGACATTCATCAACGATTATTTGTCCGTAATTTTCAACAACAGGATTTACATCACCACCACGAGACAAAGACTGCACGACAGCAATATCGATTTTGCCACTCAATTTCTTTTTTCCAGCACCAAGAATACCAATATCGCCTTTCTCAGTTTGCAGAAATGTTTCTAGTCGTTGTCTCCATTGTTGTAATAGTTCCGTTCTATGTACCAAAATCAGAGTATTGACACATCTCTGAGCTATTAGACTTGCAGCTAATACTGTTTTACCAAACGCGGTAGGCGCACACAAAACTCCGGTTTCATGGTGAAGCAGCTCCGCGAGTGCTATTTCTTGATCCAATCGTAATTGACCAATAAATTGAGCAGAGATCTTTTTGCCATTCTCCCGTTTATCAACAAGCTCGTAATGAATACCATTTTCTTGAAACAACGATTGCACGGCATCTAAACATCCCCTTGGTAAAGCCAAATACTTCGGAAAATTTTCAGCACAGCCAATGATGCGAGGCTTATCCCATACAGGGAATCTCATTGCTTGTGCTTTATAGAATTCTGGATTTTGAAATGCGGCTAAGCGAATTAAACGATTGGATAATGATTGAGGCAATTCCACTTTTTCAATATACAGTTGATTAGCCAATGTAACCGATAAAAAAGCGGGCATTGTCTCTGTCAGTTTGCCCTGAATGGTTGTTGGACTTTGCCAAGGTGTATTTAGATCTTCTTCCTCAATAAAGGTGACATCCAATGGATGTGAACCTCCCGTCGCCCTCAAAATGACTGGTTCTATATCTTCAATCTGCATTTTGGAAACAGTTGCGAGAAATGCCCACTGATCTTCATAAGGTTGTAGTTCTTTATTGACGAACAGACTAAAACCACTTTCTCTTGGCTTTTTCTGTAGAGGTAAAGCTATCAGATTACCAAATCCACCTTTAGGCATCGAATCCTGATTTGGAAATAACCGATCATAAGATGTGAGAGTTAATTGCCGAGTACGATTACAAGTGTATGAAATTATTGCAGAGCCTAACCTGCGTGCATCTCTTGCTGTTACAGCTTTGTCGAAGAATATCCATATATGAGCACCACTCCCTGATCTTGAAATTTCAAGGTAAGCGCTAACCCCTAAATCATCACAGGAAACTAGAAAAGCTGTGGCATCTTCAGACCACTGTTCGTCATCAAAATCTACAGCTAAAAAATAACAGCAATCATTGGTTAATAATGGGTATATCCCCACTGTATGTTTACCGGCTAAATGATCGTAGATAACTTCATCGGTTACTGGCGATAGCTGTCTATTACTGCATTCGGAACATTTTACTTTTGGTTTTTCACAGACACCCGCTCTCCATTCATTTTTACATGCAGGTGTATAACCAGATTTACCGGTAGAATGACTTTCCCATCGAATCGGATAAACATCGATTCGGCCACGGAATAAAGAACGAAATAATGCTACTTTTTGTGAAGGGGATAATTGGGTAGTAGGCTGAAAGCTAGGTTGTTCGAGAGATTGTTGTGAATTAGATAATCTCCATTCGATACCGTGCAATTCTAATAAATCAATCAAACGTTGATTTTCTGCCTTCAAAGCAAGTAATTCTTCATTACTGACCATCAGAAAACTCCGAATGAATTGATAAACTTGAGGTCATAGTTAGTGATACAAGTGAAGATTGGTTCTACTCACGAATTATCACTGTCATGATATCAAAATAATCAAATTGTACTTAGATGGATTGATAGGTATGAATTTGTATTTAGAAATGAATTGCTTGCTGCGCAACTAATTGAAAGTATTATATAAAAAAATAAAGTATGATTCTTTTTTGTCTGCTGATCTGCGCTGATTGGGATGCGTATAGATAAAAGTGTGATACTTTTGCTCTACATACAATAAGGCCACTGTATGAAAATCAATAAGTTATGGTAGCCAAAGTATGATAGTTTTTTGTAGGCTTACAGTAAAAACAGGGAGATTCAATCTCCCTGTTCTATTTATATTGTTTTCCAGCAATATGAATATTATTTTGGCGCGCATACCTGCATAAACTGGCTCGGAATTTGAATTTGTATGAGCCATTTTCTAAACGTCGCTACTGAAAAGGTCAAATAATGTTACGCAGTGGATTGCGTATGCTGGTGAATGGATATCGCGAATTACAGCATGCATTGTGCGTCGCCCTAAGATCCCGCAGTGACGAACGCCAGCTTTCTCACATCGGTCAACTCCTATTCCAAGAACTGGACGATGGTGTGGTTTTGCTGAATCGACATGGATTTCTATTGCAGGCGAATCCTGCTTTTTGCCGTCAAAGTGGTTTCAGCCACACCGAATTGCTGCAGTTACGTCGCACGCAATTGCGAGCCATGTTGCAGGTCAACTGGGATTGGGTGTTACCTGCATTAATAAAAACAGGGCGTTGGCAGGGGGCTTTGTGGTTACAACATAAAACCCAAGGCTGGCTTCCTTATCAACTCCTGTTGCGTCAGTCGGTCACCCAGAATGGGGATACGCAGATCCTGGGAGTGTTCTCCGTACAAACCACAACCTCGCAAGATGATGAACAAATCGATCCCTTAACCGGTTTATTGCATCGCGTTTCTTTCGATAATCAGTTGCGTCAGCTTTGCCGAGGCAGCAAACCCTTTACCTTACTGACACTCGATTTGGATTATTTTCGCCAGATCAATAATCAATACGACCATCAAACCGGTGACCGGATGCTGCAGCGTCTGGCATTAAGATTACAACGCTTACTGGGGCCCAAAGGGCTGGTTGCTCGCGTAGGTGGTGATGATTTTGCGCTCTTGATCCCGGGCATGGATCAGCCCGAAGCGGCTCAGCGTTTGGCAGAAGCGGTGTTTGCTGAAGTATCACGCCCTTTCGTGAATGGCAGTGGCGAGATCACTATCTCGGGTACGCTGGGCGGGGCATTATGGCCGTTGGATGCCCGTAGCCCTGGTGCATTGTGGCGTCGAGCGGAACAGGCATTATTTATAGCGCGCAATCGCCATCTGCCGATGCTGGCTTTTTCGGCTGGGGTGCGTAAAGAGCTCTCTTATCGGCAACGACTACAGCAGGATCTGCAGGAAGCTCTCAACACCAATAGGCTGTGGGTCGCCTACCAGCCTATTTGGGATAACCAGTTGCAACGTGTCGGCAAAGTGGAAGCATTGGTCCGCTGGACCCATCCTGAATTGGGTGAGATCCCGCCCGATCAGTTTATTCCGTTGGCAGAAGAAACCGGGCTGATTGGTTTACTCGGTGAGAAAGTACTCGCACGGGCGTGTGCTGATCTCGCTGCATTACATCAAGCCGGATTTGAATGGCTCGACATTAGTATTAATCGCTCCACGATCGAATTTTTACAATTGGACGAGCAGGCAAGCTCATGGCTGGATGTGATCCGCCAGCACAATATAACGCCAGAAAAAGTGATCTTTGAGGTCACGGAATCATTATTGATGGATGCTCAGAGTCAGCCTATGCTGCGTCTGAATGCACTGAGAGAGGCCGGATGTCGGATCGCCATTGATGATTTTGGTACAGGATACTCATCCTTTAACTATTTACGTAAATTCCCGATTGACATAGTCAAGATCGATCGCAGTTTTGTCCTGAATGTTCCCCATGAACATAAGGATACCCAAATGTTGCTGGGTATCCTCAGGATCGTACAGAATCTGGGTTGTGAAGTTGTCGTCGAAGGTATCGAAGACGAGGTGTTGCAACAATTTTTGCTGGAACATCAGTGTGAATTCAGCCAGGGCTATTTTTTCAGCAAGCCATTATCGGTCAATGAACTGCTTCACTATATAGAACAACTGACACCTCGCCGCCGAGCCTGCGGCGAATAATCGCAGATCTATAACACCCAGCGGTGTAAAGCGGAGGCAATACCGCTTTCATCATTGCTGCAGGTTACAAAGTCGGCATGTTGCTGAATTTCTGCAGTGGCATTGCCCATCGCCACCCCAAAGCCAACCTGTTTAAACATACTGACGTCATTGTGATTGTCACCAAAAGCAATCACCTGTTCCAGGGCAATACCTTTGGTTGAGACCCATTCAGCCAAACGATTACCTTTACTGTTTCCGGCATTCACAATTTCGAGTCCATTAGGCGCGGTTCGGTCACAGGTAATCTCTAAGTCATCCGGCAAGACAGCGATGAACGCATCAATCTGCTCCGTTGTGGCATGTGATAGCTCAATTTTCCACAATGGTCTATGTAGGGCACACAAGGTTGCCAGTGAAGTGTGTTCAATAAAATTGGGATAAATGGCTAATTCAGGTAAGAAGCGACGGGTATGATTTCTTATTTTCAAAAAATGTTCATTATCGGGAAGGTAGCCAATACCCTCACTGAAATGACAAATAGCATCCAATTTGCTCGATTCAATGAGAGGCAATAACCGATCCCATTGCCAATCCCGTAACGGATCACCACCCAGAATGCGTTGCGATTGGGCATCAAATATGTAAGCGCCATTCGCACAAATCAATGGAGTATCTAAGGCTAACTGATGATGGATCGGATAGGCCATCATATGATGTCGTCCCGTGACCAGAATGACTTCTATGCCCTGATGGCGAGCCTGTTGCAACGCATCTATCGTTTGCTGGGTAACCTGATGATCACTGGTTAATAAGGTGCCATCCATGTCTAAGGCAATGACTGCGAACTTTGCCATGCTATTACATCTCAATTCAATTCATTGATAACAGAGTGAAACTTTGGCTTTTCTTTTACAAGTGACAGATATAAGAAAAAAAATCACGTATCCATTAGCTGAAATAAAGCACAAGAAAAATACCAAGTAATAGATGAGGCTGGCTCTCCTCTATGGCTTTACTTAAACTTACAATTCTTTTGTGTACGTAATAAGCAATAGGATTTGCAGCATGTCAGATATTCTGAATAGTTTAATCATGGGTATTGTGGAGGGGATTACTGAGTTTTTACCGGTATCCAGCACCGGCCATTTAATTGTGACTAAAGAGCTTCTGAAATTTCAGGGAAGTGACACGTTTGAAATTGTCATTCAGCTGGGTGGAGTGTTGGCGGTACTGTGGTTTTATTTCAGTACGATCTGGCAACAGGTAAAAACGGTTACAACGGATAAAGCAGTACAACGTTTCTGGATAACGGTCATTATTGCCTTTTTACCGGCGGCCTTTGTCGGATTAGCGCTACAGAACTACATTACGGAATACCTATTTAACAGCGTCACGGTAGCGATTAGCTTGATCGTTGGTGGTATCGTCATGTGGTGGATTGAAGGGGCAGATTTCCGACCAAGAACCTTAGCCTTTGAGCAAATGACTATGAAACAGGGTTTTGCCATCGGATGTGCACAACTGTGTGCATTGATCCCAGGCGTAAGCCGGAGTGCGTCAACAATCATGGGAGGCATGTTGACCGGGCTTGATCGTTCAACCGCAACAGGATTTAGCTTCTTTTTATCCATCCCCACGCTCGGTGCAGCGAGTATTTATTCTTTGCTAAAAGATTTACACGGCGTGAGTGAACACGGAGTGGTAAATATCAGCATTGGTTTAGCTACCTCTTTTATTGTGAGTTTACTGTCAATCGGCTGGCTGTTGCGTTACATCAGCCATCATAGTTTTCGCGGATTTGCGGTTTATCGAATTGTTACGGGGTTGATCATTCTGACGTTATCGTATCTGGGGTTCTTCTCTTCCAGCGTATAAATGCGGCTTCACGATAGCAAATAGCCGATTTATTCGGCTATTTGCTGTAAAAAACAGCACTCAGAAAAAACTTCATAAAAAGCACTTGATCAAAAAAGATCGGCCCCTATAATGCGGCCCCACTGAGACGGCAGACGCCGCAACGAGTTCAGAAATGACCTCGGCACTCAGTCAAGATTCAAGTTGCCAAGCCGTTTGTGATAAACGCCGCTTGACAACGAAGAGGGAAAGCGTAAGATTCGCGTCCCTGGCCTAACAGCCACGCTCTTTAACAACATATCAAGCAATCTGTGTGGGCACTTGCGTAGATTGATTAGATTGAAAAAATTTAATCAATGATACGAAGTGTCTGTAAAGACAAGTCATTCATTGAGCCAAAACTTTAATTGAAGAGTTTGATCATGGCTCAGATTGAACGCTGGCGGCAGGCCTAACACATGCAAGTCGAACGGCAGCGGGGGATAGCTTGCTATCCTGCCGGCGAGTGGCGGACGGGTGAGTAATGCATGGGGAGCTGCCCAATCGAGGGGGATAACAACTGGAAACGGTTGCTAATACCGCATACGCCCTGCGGGGGAAAGGTGGGGACCTTCGGGCCTACCGCGATTGGATGCACCCATGTGGGATTAGCTAGTTGGTGAGGTAACGGCTCACCAAGGCGACGATCTCTAGCTGGTCTGAGAGGATGACCAGCCACACTGGAACTGAGACACGGTCCAGACTCCTACGGGAGGCAGCAGTGGGGAATATTGCACAATGGGGGAAACCCTGATGCAGCCATGCCGCGTGTGTGAAGAAGGCCTTCGGGTTGTAAAGCACTTTCAGTGGGGAGGAAGGGTTGATGACTAATACTCATCAGCATTGACGTTACCCACAGAAGAAGCACCGGCTAACTCCGTGCCAGCAGCCGCGGTAATACGGAGGGTGCAAGCGTTAATCGGAATAACTGGGCGTAAAGCGCACGCAGGCGGTTGGATAAGCGAGATGTGAAAGCCCCGGGCTCAACCTGGGAACTGCATTTCGAACTGTCCGACTAGAGTCTTGTAGAGGGGGGTAGAATTCCAGGTGTAGCGGTGAAATGCGTAGAGATCTGGAGGAATACCGGTGGCGAAGGCGGCCCCCTGGACAAAGACTGACGCTCAGGTGCGAAAGCGTGGGGAGCAAACAGGATTAGATACCCTGGTAGTCCACGCTGTAAACGATGTCGATTTGGAGTTTGTGCCATTATGAGCGTGGGTTCCGAAGCTAACGCGATAAATCGACCGCCTGGGGAGTACGGCCGCAAGGTTAAAACTCAAATGAATTGACGGGGGCCCGCACAAGCGGTGGAGCATGTGGTTTAATTCGATGCAACGCGAAGAACCTTACCTGGCCTTGACATGCTGAGAAGTTTGTAGAGATACGAATGTGCCTTCGGGAACTCAGACACAGGTGCTGCATGGCTGTCGTCAGCTCGTGTCGTGAGATGTTGGGTTAAGTCCCGCAACGAGCGCAACCCCTATCCTTTGTTGCCAGCGGGTCATGCCGGGAACTCAAGGGAGACTGCCGGTGATAAACCGGAGGAAGGTGGGGATGACGTCAAGTCATCATGGCCCTTACGGCCAGGGCTACACACGTGCTACAATGGCGTATACAGAGGGAAGCGACCTCGCGAGAGCAAGCGGAACCCAAAAAGTACGTCGTAGTCCGGATCGGAGTCTGCAACTCGACTCCGTGAAGTCGGAATCGCTAGTAATCGCAAATCAGAATGTTGCGGTGAATACGTTCCCGGGCCTTGTACACACCGCCCGTCACACCATGGGAGTGGGTTGCACCAGAAGTAGTTAGTCTAACCTTCGGGAGGACGATTACCACGGTGTGATTCATGACTGGGGTGAAGTCGTAACAAGGTAACCGTAGGGGAACCTGCGGTTGGATCACCTCCTTACCTTAACTAATTGACTCTATGTGAGTGTTCACACAGATTGCTTGAGATGAAGAGTACCTTGAAGTGGGTCTGTAGCTCAGGTGGTTAGAGCGCACCCCTGATAAGGGTGAGGTCGGTAGTTCGAGTCTACTCAGACCCACCACTTCCGACGGAGGGGCCATAGCTCAGCTGGGAGAGCGCCTGCTTTGCACGCAGGAGGTCTGCGGTTCGATCCCGCATGGCTCCACCACTCTAAAGAAGCCAGAGTAATGATGCAGGTAGAGACTACTGCGTTATCACTGTGTCTTCTTAACTGGAAGACTGTTCTTTAAAAAATTGGAAAGCTGATAAAGTTCAATCAAGACAAACAAGCGTCTTGGAAAAACTTGGTGTTAAACCAGTAAACTGGTCATAACAACAGCGCTGAATGGGAAACCATTTGGGGTTGTATGGTTAAGTGACTAAGCGTACACGGTGGATGCCTAGGCAGTCAGAGGCGAAGAAGGACGTGCTAACCTGCGTTAAGCTGTGGAGAGTCGGTAAGAGACATTATTATCCACAGATGTCCGAATGGGGAAACCCACTGAGTTTACTCAGTATCGTATGATGAATACATAGTCATACGAGGCGAACCGGGAGAACTGAAACATCTAAGTACCCCGAGGAAAAGAAATCAACCGAGATTTCCTTAGTAGCGGCGAGCGAACGGGAATTAGCCCTTAAGTTTCTTGGAAGTTAGTGGAACAGTCTGGAAAGGCTGGCGATACAGGGTGATAGCCCCGTACATGAAAGCGACCTTGGAATGAAAACGAGTAAGGCGGGACACGTGGTATCCTGTCTGAATATGGGGGGACCATCCTCCAAGGCTAAATACTCCTGACTGACCGATAGTGAACCAGTACCGTGAGGGAAAGGCGAAAAGAACCCCTGTGAGGGGAGTGAAATAGAACCTGAAACCGTGTACGTACAAGCAGTGGGAGCACCTTCGTGGTGTGACTGCGTACCTTTTGTATAATGGGTCAGCGACTTACATTCTGTAGCAAGGTTAACCGAATAGGGGAGCCGTAGGGAAACCGAGTCTTAACTGGGCGACTAGTTGCAGGGTGTAGACCCGAAACCGGGTGATCTAGCCATGGGCAGGTTGAAGGTGCCGTAACAGGTACTGGAGGACCGAACCCACTAATGTTGCAAAATTAGGGGATGACCTGTGGCTAGGGGTGAAAGGCCAATCAAACTCGGAGATATCTGGTTCTCCCCGAAAGCTATTTAGGTAGCGCCTCGGACGAATACTACTGGGGGTAGAGCACTGTTTCGACTAGGGGGTCATCCCGACTTACCAACTCGATGCAAACTCCGAATACCAGTAAGTACTATCCGGGAGACACACGGCGGGTGCTAACGTCCGTCGTGAAGAGGGAAACAACCCAGACCGCCAGCTAAGGTCCCAAAGTACTAGTTAAGTGGGAAACGATGTGGGAAGGCTTAGACAGCTAGGATGTTGGCTTAGAAGCAGCCATCATTTAAAGAAAGCGTAATAGCTCACTAGTCGAGTCGGCCTGCGCGGAAGATGTAACGGGGCTAAACTAGTCACCGAAGCTGCGGATTTGCCGAAAGGCAAGTGGTAGGGGAGCGTTCTGTAAGCCTGTGAAGGTGTGTGGTAACGCATGCTGGAGGTATCAGAAGTGCGAATGCTGACGTGAGTAACGTTAAAGGGAGTGAAAGACTCCCTCGCCGGAAGACCAAGGGTTCCTGTCCAACGTTAATCGGGGCAGGGTGAGTCGGCCCCTAAGGCGAGGCTGAAAGGCGTAGTCGATGGGAAGCGGGTTAATATTCCTGCACTTTTTGTAACTGCGATGAGGGGACGGAGAAGGCTAAGTAGGCCAGCGGTTGGTAGAGCTGGTGAAAGGTGGTAGGGAAGTACGGTAGGCAAATCCGCTGTACTATATTCCGAGAGCCGAGACGAAGTGACTACGGTCATGAAGTTACTGATGCCACGCTTCCAGGAAAAGCCTCTAAGCTTCAGGTTACAAAGAACCGTACCCGAAACCAACACTGGTGGTCAGGTAGAGAATACCAAGGCGCTTGAGAGAACTCGGGTGAAGGAACTAGGCAAAATAGTACCGTAACTTCGGGAGAAGGTACGCTGATGTTGGTGAAGAGATTTACTCTTGGAGCGAATGTCAGCCGCAGTGACCAGGTGGCTGGGACTGTTTAACAAAAACACAGCACTCTGCAAACACGAAAGTGGACGTATAGGGTGTGACACCTGCCCGGTGCCGGAAGGTTAATTGATGGGGTTAGCGCAAGCGAAGCTCTTGATCGAAGCCCCGGTAAACGGCGGCCGTAACTATAACGGTCCTAAGGTAGCGAAATTCCTTGTCGGGTAAGTTCCGACCTGCACGAATGGTGTAACCATGGCCACGCTGTCTCCACCCGAGACTCAGTGAAATCGAATTCGCCGTGAAGATGCGGTGTACCCGCGGCTAGACGGAAAGACCCCGTGAACCTTTACTACAGCTTGACACTGAACATTGAACCTACCTGTGTAGGATAGGTGGGAGGCTTTGAAGACATGACGCTAGTTGTGTTGGAGCCGTCCTTGAAATACCACCCTGGTATGTTTGATGTTCTAACCTTAGCCCGTTATCCGGGCCAGGGACAGTGTCTGGTGGGTAGTTTGACTGGGGCGGTCTCCTCCCAAAGAGTAACGGAGGAGCACGAAGGTGGGCTAATCACGGTCGGACATCGTGAGGTTAGTGCAAAGGCATAAGCCCGCTTAACTGCGAGACGGACAGGTCGAGCAGGTGCGAAAGCAGGTCTTAGTGATCCGGTGGTTCTGAATGGAAGGGCCATCGCTCAACGGATAAAAGGTACTCCGGGGATAACAGGCTGATACCGCCCAAGAGTTCATATCGACGGCGGTGTTTGGCACCTCGATGTCGGCTCATCACATCCTGGGGCTGAAGTTGGTCCCAAGGGTATGGCTGTTCGCCATTTAAAGTGGTACGCGAGCTGGGTTCAGAACGTCGTGAGACAGTTCGGTCCCTATCTGCCGTGGGCGTTGGATGATTGAGTGGGGTTGCTCCTAGTACGAGAGGACCGGAGTGAACGAACCGCTGGTGTTCGGGTTGTCATGCCAATGGCACTGCCCGGTAGCTAAGTTCGGAAAAGATAACCGCTGAAAGCATCTAAGCGGGAAACTTGCCACGAGATGAGTCATCCCTAGGACTTTGAGTCCTCTGAAGGGCCGTTGGAGACGACGACGTTGATAGGTGAGGTGTGTAAGCGTAGTGATACGTTGAGCTAACTCATACTAATGACCCGAGAGGCTTAACCATACAACACCCAAGTGGTTTTAAAGCAAAATGCTTGTTTGATTGATTGAATGACAGCTTTCCAATGAACCGAATATGCCTGGCGGCGATAGCGCGATGGAACCACCTGTACCCATTCCGAACACAGAAGTGAAACGTTGTAGCGCCGATGGTAGTGTGGCATTCGCCATGTGAGAGTAGGACACTGCCAGGCACCGAATTAATGCGAAGACCTTGACTGGGTGACAACGGTTGAGCGAGCATAGAGAGAAAACGCGGAGTGGTAGTTCAGTCGGTTAGAATACCGGCCTGTCACGCCGGGGGTCGCGGGTTCGAGTCCCGTCCACTCCGCCAACAAACAGAGGCCTTAAGCTGATGAAGCTTAAGGCCTTTTTATTTTGCCTGCAAAAATACTAGCCCCATAATATACTTGCGATACGATGGTGTGCCTAAACCGTGGTTATTTTAGGTGTGGGGTTTACTCATTTTGTTTTCCTGAAATTAAAACAGCAATAACCCATGTATATTCAAAAAGCAGATGAATAACTTATGTCGTTCTGACAAGTCGCTGGTGTAGATGTTATTCATAGTGAAGTACGCTTTTATGCTGACTCATAAACGCGAATTTTACTTATCGACCATGTGCTGTGTCCTGAATGTTTCTCTGAGCAGCTTTTATCACTGGTTAAACGGATGCAACAAGCGTCATTTGCGGCAGCAACAGCAACTAAGACGGGATCAACAAGTTGTACTCGCATTTCAAGCCGAAGTGGCGCAACTAGGTTAGTCAGATGTTTGTCTAACACAGAGTAACCACAGCTTACCGGTTACAGAGAACCTGTTGCAATAGAACTTCCATGCCTATCAGCCGAATCAAAAATGGGTTGGTGATATTACGTACTTGTGGACTGAAGAAGGCTGGCTCTATTTGGCAGTAGTGATTGATTTGTACTTATATAAAGTCATTGGTTGGTCGATATCGGAAAGAATGACGGCGAACTTAGTCTGTGATGCATTACCGATGGCTTTATTCCGTCGTAACCACCCGAAATGGGTCATCACATGATCACCCAATTAATATGCAGCATAAGTGCAAAAGGCTGTTGTTACGATAATGCTGTTCGGAAAACTATTTTCCATAGTCTGAAGGTAGAAGCAATCCATGGTGAAAGATTTGAAACGAACTCAGATGAGAGAAGCCGTATTCGAATATATTGAATCGACAGCGATTGCACAGTTACCTGGCTTCACAGAAGCCCAACTGATTGTGAATGATAGAAAATAACTTAATCGAGTGTCCAATCTTGCTGGGGCAGATCAGTTGAAACGATCTCTATAGTCACACAATTTGTCTAAGAATTTTTGTTCTTAAATGAAAGTAAATCATTAAATAAGAAATAATATTTATTTCCCACTTTGTATGTATCAGGTGGTATATATCCATTTAATAATTCTTTGTTTAAAATTGCTTGTTTAAGCTCTATGGTTGTAATTTGAAGAAAGCGAGCTGCTTCCAATGTTTCCAATACATATTCTCCGTGGTTTTCTATTCCAACTTTGATTTTATTTAGCAACCATCCTTTTGATACAACAAAAATCATATAGAACCTTTATCTATTGTTAATTTAAGGTCATTTGTATTGTTTAATATATTATGTAACCTATAACGTGATTTATGGGTTGTTAATGGGCGTTAGTTTAAGTCTTGTGCTTGAAAAATATTATTTTCAGCTCCATTTTCCCTTGCATATATTTATTGCGAATAGTCGTTATATCTCTTTAGCGAGTAATTAATTTTTCTGTGAGTTTAGTGCCCAGTTACCGATATCGTCATCCGTACCAGCTTGACCATCAGGCCCTACAGAGAACACATCAATATTGCCGTGTTCGCCTGGGCTTAACAGTTGATATTCGTTTTGCCACGGATCTGCTGGCAACCGTTTGATATAGCCGCCTGCTTTGTAATTCCTCGGCACAGGTTCACTATCCGGTTTGGTGATGAGGGCATTTAACCCTTGGTCGGTGGTTGGATAGCGGCTGTTGTCCAGCTTGTACATGTCTAGAGCATTTTCCAATGCGACAATATCGCTGACGGCTTTTTGGTGATCAGCCTGGTCTTTATTTCCCATTAAATTCGGTACTACCAAACTCGCCAAAATGCCCAAAATCACAATCACCACCATTATTTCCAGCAGTGTAAATCCGCGTTGTTGTTTATATTGCATTTTTACTCTCATCAAAAAATGACCATTGAAAGTGATTGAACTGTTCCATTTAAATGAACAGTTCAATCACTTAAGGTGTGGCAATTAATGCTTCACTCATTCCTGTCCATGCGGGTTTACGTTGAAAATTTGCATCAAACAATAATGGCCAGTCAGGCATATGGTAGTAACCGGTAACCCAACTTGTTGCATCGGTTAATCCCCATACAGTAATGCCACCACGTAGATCATATGGCACTGTTTCTAGATAGGCGGTGATCACATCACGATAACGCTGTCGTTGTAGCTCTGCTAATTCGGGAGTTAATGTGGTGGCGGTATTATTCGGGTTCATGCGTATGTCTAGTTCGGATATGCGAACTTTTAATCCCATGGCTACACAACGGCTGAAGGCCTGACGGATTTGTGTTGTGCTGGGCCAGTAACGATCAATATGTAATTGAAAGCCAATTCCATCAATAGGAATATTCCGGTTACGGAAATCACTGACCATATTTAGAACTGCATCCAGTTTTTTTGGCATTGCTTCGATGTTGTAATCGTTGTAATACAACTCTGCGTCAGGGTCTGCCGCATGTGCCGCTAAATAGGCCTTGGCAATATAATCACTGATATGAGTGGACCAAATAGTGGAACGAACACTGCCATCATCCAGGAATGCCTCATTAACCACATCCCAACTGCTAATATCGCTGCTGTAATGACTAACCACTGTGGTGATGTGATCAGTGAGCATGGCTTCCCAATCACCGGTGTAATTGTTCATCCAGTCTGGTATGGCGTTATGCCACACTAGTGTATGGCCATGAATTTGCATTCCATTATCTTTCGCAAATTTGACCAGATAATCACCATCGCTCCAATTGTATTGATCTTCTTGGGGATGAATAAACTCTGGTTTCATGACGTTCTCTGCGACCACTGAACTGAATTCATGTGCTGCCAGATTACGCAGTTGGCTGGCTTGAGGGCTGTAACGGATGCTAGATGCGCGTTCGAAACTTCCTACGGCGAGAGCGACACCGATAGGAATGGTCGTTTGATCTCGAAGCATTGGCGCGGTTGGTATGGTTGGTGTGGTCACTGCGGATCTATCGCTTTGCCCGCCACCACAGGCTGCCAGCCCTATACATGCGGTAAATACAAGATTTTTTATAGTTTTTGGCATGGAAAACATAACCTGTTGCAAGAAAACCATGAATGATGGAGTCCAGAAAGATAACTGAACTCCATCTTGTTACGGCTAGTGAGTTAGGCCGCCTTCATCAAGAACACTGGTTGTCCACAGGAAAGGGGCATTCCAGTTCACTGTCACTTCATTCAATGTCCATGCACCGATTTCATCTTTCCAGCAAGTTTGGCCTATGCATTTGCCTTTCAAGGTTGCCGCAACGGGATCGCTGAAGTTGATAGAGTTCGGGCCACCGGAGATAACACCAGGTGGAACGAGTGGTGAAGCTGGATCAAGGGAATGAGCCCAGAACCGATGATGTGGATTTTTCAGTGGGCGGAAACCGTAGCCAGATACGTAGGATTGATCCATTGGGTTACGTCCCAGTATGTAATCCATCGCATCTGCCATTGCTTGCAGGTATTTACGCTTGCCGGTGAAATCATAAGCTAGGCCGAGGAAAATGCTGCGATTCGTCAGGTTAGAGTTTGATCCCCATGGATATTCTTTTGCCTGATACGGGATCAAATACCCTTCTTTGTCGACGGCTTGCTGATAACCATCAGCCGCAGCTATGATCGCTGCACGTGCTTTTTCGACATCTTTTTTATCTAATTTATTGGGGACCATCGCGAGAGTAATGGTGCCCGCACTGCCAACGCCCTGCCAATATAAATCACCAGTGCCGGCTTTATCTCCTTTCGGTGCTACAAGATACAGTGGTGAATTTTGGATGGCCTTTTTGTATTCGGCTTTTCCGGTTGTTGTGAATAACTCGGCGGCTGCCCAGTAAAATTCGTCTTTCAAGTCAGTATCATCATACGGGCCTGAGCCAACAAAATTATCGTAGGCATACACATTCGGATGGCGATTTGCGGCCTTCCATGCTTTTTCTGCTGCTTTTAGGCAACGTTCAGCATAGGCCGGATCTTGATCTTTCCATACACGGGCCGACTGGGCTGCGGTTGCTGCCATATTGAGTGTGGCTGCCGTGCTTGGATAGCTAAGAAAACGTGGTTGCGGATCTTTGTGAGGCGGTAGTGGCATCCCGGTCCAGGCTTTGTCGGCCACCTTATGGAATACCATCCCCGATGCATCAATTTCGGTTAGTTGCAGATTATCTAAGTGTTTCGATTGATCGCCAACTGGCACAGAAACTTTTTTCCCGTCAGGCACTTGCATAGCCAGGAAAAAATCCATCATCCAGCGTGATTCATTGAGCAAACCATTGTGTTGATTTCCTTGTTCAGGAATTTTGACTTTGCCGTCGGCAAAGGCATTTTTATCACCGCTCTTCGCTAATTGCTCATGCTCATAAAGATTCATTAAGGTCCAAACGGAGATGCCCCCATTTACGACGTACTTACCTTGGTCTCCTGCGTCATACCAACCACCGGTGACATCTAATGAGAAGTCACAGCCCGGCCATTTGTTACCTTTGGCATCTTGTGCGTTAAAGCAGGTTACTTTCTCTGGTTTATGCCCTGCAGGTCGTGCGAGGTTTGGTCGTTGAACGTATTTTGCTTCAATATCTATGCCGCTACGTTGCTGATAGAAGAAGGATAGTGCGTCATATTTCATGGTGTGATAAATGTCATCACCGATGTTGAATGGATGACTTTTTTGCCCTGCTACTTCCAACACTAGCCCTGTTGCCGGTGTTTCATCTTGGCTGAAGTCTGCAATATGTACGAATTCACCAGAGGCTTCATTTATACCAAATGGTTTGGTTTTGCCTTCAGCTACGATTTCACCTTGGGCATTTAGCAAGTGCCAGACGAGGGGGGTTTTGGAATCGCTGGCAATGGTTGCTCTTTTTTCAGCCTTGGTCAGATAACCAACCTGATTGACCCGAACGGTAGCTAAGTCTGATTTTTTATGAAAACTCGGGCCAACCAAAGATACGTCGCCTACACAAACTGTCGTTGGTGCTTGCGTGCCCATTTGGAATTGAAGCTGCGTTTTTTCATCGCTGGCAGAAGGGGTGAATTTAATATCGAAAGGCTTGACCGTATCATTCAGCGTGATGTCTTGCACTATATAGCTGGTATATGGTGCGCCATCATGCTGCACGAGCGCTTTTATATGGACATTCTTTTTAGCTTTCGCGTTGAAGTGCAACGTGTAGGTTTGTCCTTTAACTAGCGATATGCCTGATTGACCGAGAATGACATCCCAAGGGTTCGCGCCTGCGTTGGCAAATGTTGCGCATCCCATCTGGTTATCGACAGCGAGAGTCGCGCCGGCTGTCCACCAACCGTCTGTGCCTTGAGTAAATTTGCCGTTGTTAAGCAATTCCTGGCTAGGGCCTGCCGATACGCCAGAACTTGCGCCCGCACTAATGTTGGTGCTCTCCGGTGCACAGCCGTACAAACCGATGAAGCAAGACATGACCACCGCCAAGGTGCTTAGTCGATGTATTTTCATTTTTTTCCTCTTTGATAGCAGACAGGAAATTGTCGGGTCGATTTCTGTCTTCCGCTCAATTTGCTCGGCATCGTGATGCGTTGACATCAACGCTAGAAATCGATTTCAAGATGTAAGTAACAACACTTAGATCTGTAAATCAAGTTTGCATCAGTGAAATGTGAAGAACGTGGCAAAAATTTTATTATTGAGGAGTCCAAATTTTGAAATTATGAAAAAAGATATCGATTTCTAACTTTTGTTGTGTCGTGATATGAGTTCGATTTTTGTGTCTTATGTCTTGCGTTTTCGATGTTTTATCTTGTTTTTTGTCGATTTAATGGATTTATACGCATCTATTAGTTTGTCTATTCTTGTTTTATTTGATGTCGATTTCTTTATCCTTCCCTTATTTGTGATCTTTCTCTCTATTTACTAATTAGTAACGGTATTTGTCCTTTTTTATTGCTTATTCGCTGGAATATTAGAACGACTTCCGCTTACCATGATAGTTAATTTGCAATCGATTTCATGCTGGGTTGTTCTTTTCCATGACCTGGCTTGGGATTCCGATAAGTCATGTTATGGATGCGAATATTAGGAGTTGATGCCAAATGAGAAAGAGAGTCGTGCTAGTTAGGTCTGCGGCCTATCTATTGGTTGGTTGTGGTTTAGCGAGTGGGATATTGAATTCCGCATCGGCGGATGTGCTGACTGATGCCCCATACTTTGCCCAGTGGCCAAAGATCCATAGTGCTATACCCCAAGATCAAGCAATGGAGAAAAAAATCCAAACACTGCTACACCAGATGACGTTGGAAGAAAAGGTTGGGCAGATGATTCAGCCTGATTTCCGTGAAGTTACTCCGGAGGAAGTTAGTAAGTACAAGATTGGCTCCGTGCTTAATGGCGGTGGCGGCTGGCCAAACAATAACAAGCATGCTTCTGCGGCGGATTGGGCTCATCAAGCAGACCAATATTGGCTGGCTGCTGAGGCGGGTTTTAAGGGCCGAGGTTTTCGTATTCCATTCATGTGGGCAACCGATGCTGTGCATGGTGATAACAATGTTTATTCAGCAACGTTGTTTCCGCACAACATTGGTTTAGGTGCCGCGCATGACCCTGATCTTATCTTCCGTATCGGTCAAATCACGGCACGCGAGGTTGCTGCAACAGGGCTGGATTGGACATTTGCTCCGACAGTGGCAGTGCCAAGAGATGATCGCTGGGGGCGTACTTATGAGGGATATTCCGAAGATCCTGCCATTGTTTATCACTATGCGGGGGAAATGGTTCGTGGATTACAAGGTTCCGCCGCCGATCTGCGCAGTCAGCACCATGTAATTTCTACGGTTAAACATTTTGTGGGTGATGGCGGCACTCTAAATGGGGTCGATCGAGGACAGAACTTTTATTCTGAAGAAGCACTACGCAACTTGCACGCCGTTGGATATTTCTCAGGGCTTGATGCCGGAGCTCAGGTTGTTATGGCCTCGTTCAATAGCTGGCACAATAAGCTGAATCGCGACGTTTTAGCGAACGATAGCGTTGAATACAATGGAAAAATCCACGGTAGCAAATATTTACTCACTGATGTGCTCAAAGGAAAAATGGGGTTTGATGGTCTGATTGTTTCTGATTGGAATGGTCATAGTGAGATTGCTGGATGCAGTATGGGTAGCTGTCTACCTGCTGTTCTGGCTGGAATTGATATCTTTATGGTGACAGCCCGAAAAGATTGGATGGCATTCCGACAAAGCTTGCTTGATGGTGTAGCGAATCATCAGATACCGATGAGCCGGATTGATGATGCTGTCACTCGTATTTTAAGAGTGAAGATGCGGGCTGGATTATGGGAAAAACCTCAGCCTTCTGCGCGTGAATTGGCGGGTAAGCAAGACGAATTAGGTGCTGTGGAGCATAAGGCACTGGCGAGAGAGGCGGTAAGAAAATCTCTTGTCTTATTAAAAAATCAGAAAAATATTTTGCCATTGAACCGTCATAGCCGCGTATTAGTGGCTGGAAGTGCAGCCAATGATTTGAGTAAGCAAGTAGGTGGGTGGAGCCTGACTTGGCAAGGAACAGAGAACAAACGTTCTGATTTTCCTGGCGCTGAAACGCTGCTTGATGCTATTAAAACGACTGTTGGTGCTGATAACGTGATTGAAGATGCTAAGTCTCTTGATCTTAAATCAGCAAAACCTGATGTAGCTATCATGGTTATGGGTGAAGATCCTTATGCCGAATGGTTTGGCGATATTCCCGACAATAAAACACTCGCATATGATGAATTAAAAAGCAGCTATCATGATGACTTGCTAACGTTAAAACGATTGAAAGCGGCTGGGATTCCCGTTGTCACTGTGCTGTTTTCTGGGCGTCCTCTCTATGTTAATGAAGAAATCAACCTATCTTCTGCGTTTGTAGCGGCTTGGTTGCCCGGGACAGAAGGAGAAGGCATCACCGATGTATTGTTCAAGAATGATAAAAACCAGATTGCATATAATTTCCAAGGGCGCTTGTCTTTTTCTTGGCCATTCCTGAAATGTGCCACCACGATCAATCGTACACCAACCAATATTCCAAATTGGAAGCGACCAGCCTTTGAACAAGATCCTAATGGTCCGATGGCTCCATTATTTCCTTATGGGTATGGGTTGAGTTACAACCAGGCATCGTCTGTGGCAGCCAGAGTAAAAGATTTAGACGCTCTTCCTTTGGATCAACGCAAGTTTGGCTGTAACGAATCGGATCCAGCTAAATTGGCTGCGGCAAGTCAAGCTATGGAGTTGTTTGGACCAAAAGCAAGCGAAGAACATCGTATGCGAATGGGCGATGCCAGCAACTGGACCGGAACGGAAGTATCAGGTAATAGCAAGACTGAAATGAAGTTCATCAAGGTGCAGCCGATTGACTATCTTCGTCAACAAGATGCGCGTGCGGTTACATTTATGGGGGAAAACAAACCGGGTGTAGATTCGGGCGCTACTATTCAGATCCAGACTACTCAAGTTAAAGGTGCCGATCGCAGAAGCTATCTGAAAGCGAATAGTGAATTGCAGGTAACCCTTCGCATGCAAGAAGCACCCGATAGTAATATGACTTTAGGGTTACAGTGTGGCTGGCCTTGTGGCAAGTCTATCGAGGTTGCCCCCGCTTTGCGTCAATTGCCGATCGGTAAGTGGGTTACTCTGAGTTTACCTTTGCGTTGTCTGCAAGACGATATGGATTTTACAAAGGTTAATACGCCGTTCATTTTTGCTACCAGTGGCAAGGCCCGTCTTGATTTGGCCACCATCCGCTGGGTGCCAGCAACGTTAGTGCAACCGAGTAAGGATCTGATGCAACTTGATTGTCAGGGACAATTGAAGCCGTAACTATTCCTCCTCGTATTAAAAGGGCATCTTTGGATGCCTTTTTTATAAAAACGACGTATTGGTTTTCTTTACGGCAATTTGGATGTAGCTGCCTTCTGTTTTTCTTTCATACCGCAAGAATCCACTTCTCTAATTAACTATTTCTTTAAATCTGCATGCACGAAGACTATTTATCACAATTATTGAAATCGATATCTTGTGTGTCTCATTTGGTTCATCCTTATTTTATAAATGAGCTGTCCATGTTTATTTAAAATAAATCCGTTATTTTCATAATGTTATGTTTTTATCTAATATCGGCTAATTTATATGGGGTGATCGGTGTCACAATTCACATCTTGAAAATGTGAAATCGATTTCATGAAATGGGGAGGCGTTCTATATTGCATTCAATTTCGTAAGGAGGTGTGTTCATGAAGAAAATTATGTTGTGTTGCTCTGCTGGCATGTCGACCAGTCTGCTCGTGAAAAAAATGGTTGTTGAAGCCGAAAAGCGAGGTTTAGCAGCAGAGATAAAAGCGTTTGGTGCGGCGGAATTTGATGAACAAATGCCCAAGTATCAGGTGGTATTACTGGGGCCTCAAATTAAGTACATGCAACCAGAATTACAAGCCAAAGCATCTACGCATGGCATCAAGGTTGAACCGATCGGCATGATGGATTACGGCATGCAACGGGGCGATAAGGTACTGGATTTTGCCTTATCTCTGATTGGTTAATTAGGTTAGCAAGGAATAGGAAAAACGATGAATTCACTCTATAACATGCTAGTCGGTCTGATTGAACAACGAATTGGCCCATTTGCAGGAAAACTGGGTCAACAGCGTTATGTTCTGTCTATCCGTGATGGTTTCGTTGCTGCTTTACCATTCTTGATCGTAGGCAGTTTCATGTTGGTATTTATTTTTCCGCCGATCTCGAACGAAACCACGTGGGGATTTGCTCGGGCTTGGCTTGATTTTTCAAATACCTATCGTAATGAGCTGATGTTGCCATTCAACATGAGCATGGGGTTGATGACGATCTTCATTTCTGTCGGCGTTGCATCAAGTTTAGGTCGTCAGTATTCATTAGACCCCATCACGACTGGGCTACTCTCACTGATGTCGTTTATGTTGGTCGCTGCACCCTATAAAGATGGCGCCATATCGACACAATATTTCTCAGGCCAAGGTATTTTTACGGCGTTGATTTGCTCTATCTATTCAACGGAAGTTTATGCCTGGCTAAAGCGCAACAACATTACTATCCGTTTACCGTCTCAGGTGCCAACGGGTGTCGCGCGTTCGTTTGAAGTACTGATCCCTGTTCTGGCGATTATCTTAACTTTGCATCCATTGAATCTGTGGCTGCAGCATACGACGGGTATGATTCTGCCAGAAGCGATCATGCATATGCTTAAACCACTGGTTGCCGCGTCTGATAGTCTGCCTGCTGTGTTACTGGCGCTTCTGGTTTGTCAGGTGCTTTGGTTTGCGGGTATTCATGGCACCATGATTGTAACAGGCATCATGAATCCATTCTGGTTGGCAAATTTAGCTGCAAACCAAGCAGCATTGGCTGCCGGCCAACCAATTCCTCATACTTTCTTGCCTGCTTTCTGGGATCATTTTCTGTTTATCGGTGGTGTTGGTTCCACTTTACCACTGGCATTTCTGCTGATGCGCAGCCGGGCTGTACATCTGCGGACTATTGCACGCATGGGTGTGGTACCGGGTTTGTTCAATATCAATGAACCAATCTTATTTGGCGCCCCAATCATCATGAATCCTATCTTTTTCCTGCCATTTATCCTGGTTCCAATGGTCAATGCGGTTCTGGCTTGGTTTGCGGTGAAATTTGATTTAGTGGCTAAAGTTGTCATGTTGACGGCGTGGACGACGCCAGCTCCGATTGGCGCTGCATGGTCTACCAATTGGGCACTAAGTCCAGTCATCATGTGCTTCATCTGTATGGCCGTTGCTGCATTGATGTATTACCCGTTCGTACGCGCTTATGAAAAAACGCTGCTGCAACAGGATACCGATAACGCTCAAGTAGAAGATGAAGACATGAGCGCTACACCAAGTCAGGCTTAAGTATTACTGGCTGCGGGCAATATGCGGCTTGCAGCCGGATTTAATGAGGAAAGGTTAATGCAATATAAATTCCCTGAGGGGTTTTGGTGGGGAAGTGCGTCATCAGCAGCTCAATCGGAAGGCGCCGCCACACAGGGTGGTAAAGCACCAACAATTTGGGATCACTGGTTTAAAACGGAACCAAATCGTTTTCACAATCAGATTGGCCCTGCTGATACCTCAACGTTCTATGAGCGATATAAAGACGATATCGCGCTTATGGAGCAAATAGGACACAACAGTTTCCGAACCTCCATTTCTTGGGCTCGTTTGATGCCGGATGGTAAAAACATTAACCAAGAAGCTGTTGCCTTCTATAACAATGTGATTGATGAGTTATTGGCTAAAAATATCCAACCATTTATTGGGCTCTTTCATTTTGATATGCCGATGTATTGGCAAGAGCTGGGTGGATGGGAAAATCGCGATATCGTCGATGCTTACGCGGAATACGCGGAAATCTGTTTTAACCTGTTTGGCGATCGTGTTGCTTGCTGGATGACATTCAATGAACCCGTCGTGGTTGTGGAAGGGGGGTATTTATATGACTTCCATTACCCGAATCAGGTCGATTTCCGACGCGCAGCTCAAGTGGCTTATCACATGATGCTGGCGCACAGTTCAGCCGTGAAATGTTATCGCTCGCTCGCATTGTCTGGCAAGATCGGGATTGTATTGAATCTGACGCCATCCTATCCGCGATCTTCGAATCCGGCAGACTTGAAAGCTTCGTTTGTCGCTGATTTGTTCTTCAATCGCGCATTCCTTGATCCAGCGGTGAAAGGTTGTTATCCAGAAGAACTCATTGAAATTCTGCGCGAATATAACCAGATACCCGAGTATCGCAGCGGTGATAAAGAGCTGTTAGCTGCAGGGAAAATTGATTTGCTGGGGATTAATTATTACCAACCTCGCCGAGTTCAAGCGCGGATGAATGCGATTAATCCCTGCGCACCATTTATGCCGGATTTCTTCTTTGAAAATTATGAAATGCCGGGCCGAAAAATGAATCCTTATCGGGGATGGGAAATATATGAACGTGGTATTTACGACATATTAATTAATCTGCGTGACAATTATGGAAATATCCCCAGCTATATATCTGAAAATGGTATGGGTGTTGAAGGTGAATGTCGTTTCATTGCAGAAGATGGTCAGGTGAAAGATGACTATCGGATTGATTTCATTAAAGGACATCTTCAATGGATCCACACTGCCATTTCCGAAGGCTGTCATTGCCGCGGTTATCATCTGTGGACGTTTATTGATAATTGGTCTTGGATGAATGCTTATAAAAACCGCTATGGCTTCATTAGTCTGGATCTTGAAACACAGAAAAGGACAGTTAAAAAAAGCGGCGAATGGTTTGCTGATGTTTCACGAAATAACGGTTTTTAAGGAGTCGTCAATGTTAGATCTTGAAGAAGCAGTAATGGGAATTATTGTTAACGCAGGACAATCCCGCAGTCTCTGTTTTGAAGCTTTACGTCAGGCCCGAGCCGGAATGTTTACTGAAGCGGATGGTTTACTGGCTGAAGCGATAGAAGCCGGCAAGGCTGCACACGCAGTGCAAACAAAATTAATCGAGGATGACGAGGGTGAAGGTAAAACCAAAATGACCTTGGTCATGGTTCATGCTCAAGATCATTTAATGACATCTATTTTATGTCGAGAATTAGTTACTGAACTGGTCGAGCTTTATCGTCGTCAGGCTCAGTAGTTATTAGTGTTGTCCAGTTTGAACGTCGTCATTTCCACCGCCCTGTGCGGTGGTTTTTTATTTATATTTCATATCCAATAATTGCAATTCAATAAATTAATTTTAAGCCATCACATGGCTAACCTTATTAATTATATGTTTGTTTTTGATGGTGCAAGTAATGTAATTTTTATCGCTTTCATTTTTTGATGATGATGATGTTTGTTTTTGAAATTGTTTTTCATGAGAATTCATTTTCATGAAATTTAAATGATTCGATTTCAATACAGGTTTTCATAGAAATACCCAACTATAGTTCCATTCTCTCTGGTAAATAACTAATTGAAACTGTGGAGTGTAGGAATGAGTCGAATTACAGGAGTTGTATCAGCGATTTTGCTAACTGGCAGCTTATATACGAATCAGGCTGCTGCATGGGAGTGGAGTAATATTGATTGGCAACTTTCTGATGGGTGGCGTAATGGAGGTTCTGAATTTGATTGTACGTGGCGAGCAGCGAATGTTTGGATGGAATCTAATCTCGCGATCCTGAATGCAAAGTCTGAAAATGGTAACAAAAGTTGCGCTGAGATGAGAACTTACAACTACACGCGCAGAGGTCGTTATGAAGTCCAAATGCAGGCTGGTGCGGTTCCCGGAACGATTAGTTCTTTCTTTACCTATACAGGTGAAGCTGGCACGAGTACCCACTATGAAGTTGATATTGAGTTGATGGGTGGAACAAACCTACTGCATACCAATGTCTGGATCCAGGGACAACAGTACCCTCAAGATATTAACTTAGGGCAATATGGAATGGCTATCTGGAATATGGAACGCTACGCTTTCAATATTGATGAGGCAGGAGTGACCTGGCAAGTTTTCAGTCGTACTGCGAATAAGTGGGTTACGGTTCGTCGGGCAGATAAACCTGTCACCAGCTATATGCAGTTATTTGTTAATAACTGGATTAGTGCTAACCCAACATTTCCTCCGAGCAATTACAATGGGCTCCCTGCATATGCTAAATATGCTTCTGTCGTTGTCACTCCATGGGAGTAAAACATTTAATGAATAAACAACGAGGAGTATTTTACTCCTCATTTTTAATTAGATGCTTTTTATTTATATAGTCGATCAATCAGATGGTGGGAAGTGAATATAAACAATAAAATTAAAGGTATAATTGCAATAGCTGATCCCGCACAAATCGCTCCCCAAGGAACAACCCCTACACCTTGTAGTGCTCGTAAAGCCAATGGCAGTGTATAACTTTCCATATCATGCAATACCACTAACGGTGCCATAAAATTATTCCAAGATGCGATAAAAGTTAGCAAGGCGAGAGTAAATAGAGCGGGTTTTATTAACGGCAAAATTATGTGACGATAAAGCCCCCACTCACTACAACCATCAAGTCGAGCTGCTTCAATGACTTCATTGGGTATGGCCTGCTCAATATATTGTCGCATCAAAAATATGCCAAAAGCACTGCAAGCGGCAGGGATATATAATGCCTTCGGTTCGTTAAACCATCCGAACATGGCTATAATTAATGCATTTGGAATTATATTTAAGAAGGCGGGTAAAAGCATAGTGCTGATAACTAGGCTAAATAAAAAATTTTTCCCTTTAAAAGAATACAAAGCGAAGGCGCTGCCAGCCAACGAACAGAATACAAGATTTAATATGGTCGTTACTAAGGCGATATAAAGGCTATTAGATATATTATGCCATAAATAAGGAATGCGGTTTAATAACTGTTGCAGATTTTCACCAAGCGCATCACCGAACCAAAATGGTGGTGGAACGGAAAAAATGCTGTGTTCATTATGTGTCGAAAACACCAACATAAACCAGAATGGTAAGACCATTAATATCGCACTCAACCAAATAATAAAATTGATCAGCAATACAGATAATTTTATTTTCTTTATATAGTTCATAAGTCATTTTTGATGCTAATGCGACGGGTTAGGTTGCATAGCGAAAATAGAATTATAAATAACAACCAGGCTGTTGCAGATGCGGCAGTAAAATCACCTTCTGCAAAAGCTGTTGTGTATAAATACATCGCGAGTGTTTGCCCTGCTTGCCCTGAGCCACCCGTTCCAGACGTTAGAATAAATGGTTCTTCAAATAGTTGAAAATTCCCAATCAGGCTTAATGTTAATGCTAATAAAATCATTGGCTTGAGTGTTGGTAAAATAACGTGTCGCAGTTGCTGCCAGAATCCGGCTCCATCTAGTTCTGCAGCATCAAATAATTCCTTTGGAATGGTTTTCATAGCAGAAAGATACAGAAGGGTATTCCAACCGACATAACGCCAGAAAACGACAAATGCAATGACCCAGCGGATATGTGAAGAATCTTGCCAATCTATAGCCGATGCAGGAAATAACCAGTTTAGAGGCTTGAACCCTATGAATTTCCAATCATGTAGCATTGCTAATAATTGGTTTAACAGACCAAAATCGCGCGAAAAAATAGAATTGAATACTAGAGAAATAGCAACAGAGGAGGTAATAAATGGAAGAAAATAAAAACAAAGTAAAATATGGCGTTTCTGAGGCGTCATTTGAAAGAGTCGGGTCGCCAGGGGGAGTGCGATGGCATGCTGAGGTATTCCGGCTATCAAGCTTAACCATACCGTATTATATAAAGCGTGATAAAACCATTCATCAGTTAATACATACTTAAAATTATGTAATCCCACCCATTTCATTTGATCCAAGGACGAACCTAATACCCAGCTGTGCAGTGAAATCCATGCAGAAAATAGCATTGGATAGAGACCAAAAATGGAAAATAAAATTATAAATGGGGACAAATAAATATATGGAATCCATTTGACTTGCTTAGCGATGAGGCATCGTTGTGGCGTTGTACCTTCTTGCATTAGCGTTTGACCTTATGAACAATTTGCTGCTCGGCATCAGCGAGTGCTTCTGCGATATTTTTGTTGTCATCAAGCACAAGATCCATTTGCTTTCGGATGACTTCTGCGGCAAGTGCGTCATATTTGTGGGTCATAATTACGGGCATATGATCTGCGGCATCTTTCCAGACTAAGCGTGCTTTTTGTTGACCAAGATAGCTAATCGGTTCATCTAAATGCGGGGTTTGTTGTGCACTCAATAGTGCGGGGAAAGCATCAAGTTTCTTGAACGCCTCTTGCTGCATAGACTGATCCAATGTCATAAATTGAATAAAATCCCATGCTTCAGATTTATGTGCAGCAGCTTTGGGGATTGCGTAAAAAGAGCCGCCCCAACTGGCATAAGAGTGTTCAGGTAGCTGGCTGACTCTCCACAAGCCCGAGCTTTCAGGTGCAATCCAGCTGGATAAATGACCTGCAAACCAAGCGCCCATCATCTGAGTCGCTACTCGTCCTCGTCGAATAGCTTCTGCCCACTCATTACTCCATATTTGCAAACGACCATCGAGACCAAGATCACGAACCTGCTTAGCTAAGGTAAACGCACGAACGAAACGTTCACTGCGTACTAAGCATTCTCCTGCTTGATTGAAATATATTCCTTCTCCTGGTTTCAGTCCGATTCGAATATATATATCTTTCAAATCACTGGCATTCGCGACTAAATAGATAGATTGTTGTTTTAATTTGGTGCCTGCATTGATAAATCCATTCCAGGATTTTGTCATATCAGCAATCGAAATACCGGCCTTGGCTAATAGGTCTTGCCGATAAAATAGAGAGCCAGGACCAATATCTGCCGGCATCGCAAACAATTTACCTCGGTCATTTTGAGCTTGCACTATAGTGTAAGGAACAAAAAGATGCTGATATTGAAGAGCGTTATAAGGTGGTGCACTCAGTTCTTCAAGTCCACCGGAATTTACAAAACGACCAATAAAGCCTTGTTCTAGCCCCATAACATCAGGTAGACCAGCTCCGGTAGCTAAGGCCGAAGTCATCGCATTGTGATGGTCATAAAATGATAGAGAGACCAAGCGAATATTAATTTCAGGATGTAACTTTTCGTAGCGAGGAATCGCTGCTCGAATAGCCTCATCAAAATTAGGATATGACGCAATAGTCAATGTTGTCGCTTGTACTTCAGTGATAAAAATCAACATCATGAATAACAGCTTAAAAAAAGATGATGTTGATTTCATGCTTCCCCCTGATGGTACGTTTATATTGAAGCCTTCTCTCAATATCTTATAAATCAAATGTATTAATAGACAAGCCTGACATATAGAAGCTGCGGTCGTTTTGCTGTTTTTGCTAACGAACTGTGATGCTGATCTGCCATTTCTTTTCCTCATTTTTCCATCCAAAAGACTTCATTTGACCGTCTAAAAGTCACATCTCGAATGAAATTGAAATCGATATCAAATTTGCAGCAATCCTTCAGCTTGAATTGTTTTTAATAAACGTATTTCCATCGTCATTTGGGGATTGTGAGCTGTATTTTCCATTAAAAAATTTAGAACCGAACTTTAGGGTTTCAAAAGAATATCGAATTTAACAATAAATATAACAGCATGAAAAATAATGTTTTTTATTTTAGTGGTTTGTTCTGTCACCGTTGTCATCATTCGTCAAATTAAGTTTTTTTCAAAATTTATATCAAATGATTTTGTGATTGTTAGCACGAATTACACACTTTAAAATTGAAAAAACTTGCTCTAGAAATCGATTTCATGAAAATCGGCTTAATTGCTTTTTCTTTGATATCGATTTCATGGTGCTGTTTGAGATGTATTGCCACCACGATGAGATAATTTTCCCATTGATTTTAGGAGGTCAATATGAACGAAACAAAAAAAGGACTTTTGGCATGGTCGTTTGCAGCCATCTTGCTCAGTGCTTGTGGTGGTGGCTCGAATATAAATTCGCCTAGTACCAGCAATGGTGGAGGGGTAACGCCTCCTAATGGCGGCGATGGTTCACTGCAGTTGTTTGGTGTTGGCGCATCGACAATCACAACCCCCAGAATTCAGTCTGAAATGGATAATTGGGATGTTAAGCCTGTAACAACGACACAACTATCTTTAGCCAGTATTGGTGCGGTGCTCATCAATAATGCTGGCACCAGTGATGCGGCTGACGTTCAAGTAACCGGCAATGGTACGGGTACTTTCATGTTGAAATCAGATACCCCCATTGATCTTAGTAAATATGCGTCTGGTTTCATTGAGTTTCAATTACGGGCGAAGAGCTCTGTTCCTCAGCAACTTTCGGTTTCTATCGATAACGAATATCCCAATCGAAGCAGTTTGCCTATAGCTACTGCAGTGAAAGGCACAGGAAATTGGGAAACGCTGACGGTACCAATCAGTTGTATGTCGCCGTATCCAGGTGCAACCGCTGTAAATCTGGCTTCTGTTCACACCCCGTTCTTTTTAGATACTAACCAAGCATTTAATTACGAAATTACCAATGTGAAATACACATTGAGCTCTACCAACACGCCTGTCGTTGATCCTGTGACATGTAAATCAGCCAGTACCAGCAGCGGCTCAGGCGTTAATCAAGCACCTGCGCTTGCAGCAGGCGATGCAGCGATTTATTACTCCGGCGATAAAAGCCTAGCCACCGATCTATCCAGTACCTACCCGCTTAATAGTTTTGGTGGGACGGTAACCGATGCTGGACAGATTGTTACTGCTGATTTCCCTGGGAATGGTGGTGTGTTCCTAGGATCTGATACCGCCAATTCAGATCTTTCCGCATATCAAAACGGTGCCATGACGCTCGATCTGAAAGTATCTAGTTATGGGGCTTCGCCTAATATCCAGATCCGGATGGATGGTACCGCTGGTCCTGACTACGGCACATTTTTTACGATGGATAGCGGAAAAGTGCCAGCAGACGGTAACTGGTATCGCTGTACTCTGCCTGTTGCTTCTTTAATCCCTGCCGCCAATACAAGCTCTGTGCAGAAAGCTCTGTATATGGCTGGAGCATGGGATTCCATGTCTGGGCTTCAGTTTGCGTTTACTAATGTGGCGCTGAAATCAGCCTTACCTAGCGGCTTCGACGCTAATTCACCTTGCACTCAGATCGTTCCTTAATTAATGCGGCTGCCACTGTCCATCGTGGTGGCTGTGTATAACATTTTTATTCCTAGGGGGATTAAATGAAATTGAAATATGTAGCATTAATCGTTGGTGCCTGCTGTGGATTAGCATTACCAACACTGTCTATGGCATCAGAAGACACTATTTTTAATGGTTATATCCGTGCCGGATCGATGTTTGATGCCAAAGACAATTACTCTAAAGTGGGTTATGCGGGTGAGATGGATAAGACGATGGGGCGCCTTGGCGCTGAAGTCGATAATAGTTGGAACGGCGAACTGAGTAAAAAGTGGGATCTCGATGGTGGTAAGTCAGCGAATATTCACTTTGAGCTTGAGTCTGATACAGATGGATTACAGACCCGAGCAGCGCCAAGAGGGTCTGGCGTTTCTCAAACTTATGTTGAATTAGGCGGGATCACACCAACGGGTACGATGTGGGGCGGTATGCGCTACTACGATCGCGAAAACTATATTTTCACCACCGATTATTTTTATACCGATTACTCTGGTACCGGGGTCGGTCTGGAAAATCAGGAAATCGCAGGTGGTAAATGGGATTTCGCATATATCAGCAGTAATGATACCGACCACAGTGATCGTACCGATGGTACTTCAGCCATTATGCATACTCTGCATTCGAGTGCTAAATACGGTAATTGGGATCTGGAAGTCGCATTAAAGCAAATGCCAGATAATACTTTCACGGGTGATAGCAATCAGTACGCCACTAAAGGTATAGAAGGGACCGCCATTTATTCGCGTGATGATTTCTTCTTTATGCCTGGCGGTTTTTCCAAATTTATTGCCCAAACGGGTCGCGGATTAGGCTCTGGTGATTTACTGGGAGCGACGTTGACGAATACGTCTATGTATCGCAAGGGCTCTTTGTATCAGAAAACTGTTCAGGATCAAGCTGACGGCTATAAGCCTTATCAGTCAAAGGTAAAGGAAGGCGACCAGTCCTATCGTTTGTTCGCGTGGGGTGGGTGGTATGGTGCTAAGGTGCAAATGCTGCCAACTTTATCTTATCAGTACAATGACTATGAGTTTGGTGGCCATGACTATTGGTATTCTGCATCACTGCGCCCTGTGTTCCCGATTAATCAGTTCTTCTCAGTACAGACTGAAGTTGGGTATACGAAAAATAACCTGATTGTAGATAATGTTGATCGAGGCAGTGATTCTAGGAAGATAAGCATAGTTCCAACCTTCACTGTTAATACCGGTACAGGGCCTTCACCGGAAATTCGTTTCTTAACTACATATGTACATCGTAATTTCAAGACGCCATGGGAACAAGCCAATAGTCGAGATGACTTCCTGGTTGGTATTCAAGCGGATATGTGGTGGTAGAGTTAATAGGGAACCAATGTAAATATAATATCGGGCCCCAAGGGGCCCGTATTTTTAAAGGATCCAGATATGACACAAAGCAAACAGAGTTGGTTGTTGTTGGCTGGTTTACTGACTACCGGTTGTACTGGCCTAGAGTCGGGACATTCTTTGGGAGCGAGAGAACCGATCAGCTCCTTCCAACAGCAGGCTATCGTTGGTAGGCAGCAATTGATGCAAACCCCTGCAGTTCCTAGCTTGAACAAGTTAACGTATCAGCCATTAAACGAAGAAAATAAATGGATACAAATTGGTTCCAATAATCAGGTTTTTTCATTTGAAACAGGGAAAAGCTATGTAACTGCTTTCTCATTACCGACGCTGTCGCAGGCGATACATATCAAATTAACGGTGCCAATTGATTTTTCTCTGTTTCTGCCGAGTGTCATGATATTGGATGAAAACTTCGCGACGTTGCAGGTCGTGCCCAGCTCCAAATTTGCAAATACAGGTGAGGGGCTGATGGCAGGGCAGAATTTACAAGGTGAGTTTACCATTCCCGTTACTATCGGCTCATCGCGTCCAGCATATATGCTGATATATACAACAACTCAGGATATGCAAAGCAGTACCAAGATTAATCCTGACGTCTTACAAAGAGCCATGCAGCATGACCGGACAACCGATGTCGCTCGATTCCTGAATTCGGAAGTGCCTCATGCCGCAACCGGGCGTTTGCATTTAACTTTTGATTATCAAACTGATTCGACTGCAGCGCCGAGCAAACAATATTTATCCCCCGTAGCAACAAATTTAGGTTCAGTTAATCCGATGAGTGAGCAGGGGTATTATCAACGTATTCGTGATGCCGTCGCTAAAAAAGAATATGAAAAAGCACTGGCGCTGGTTCAGGCTGCAAAAAAAGCAGGATTCACGCACGCTCAAGATGTTTTTTTTGCTGCGCAGCAATAGATTAAGGCGCTACCGTAATAACGTATCCTTACTTGTTGCTTCAAATGGAAAAGTGTATGTTAACGGGCCGATTTCTTAACAATTTTTCGATGGAAGGTTAGTCAGCACTAGCCTTTTGATGTCCACATGGGGGGGATATGTCCAAGCCAGTTCAGGATAAACAAGCGACTGTCTATGATATCGCTCGCGTGGCAGGAGTATCAGCCAGTACTGTTTCAAGAATATTGAATGGCTCGGCAAGAGTTGCTGAAAGCAAACGTCTTGCGGTTGAAGAAGCCATCCGCGAATTGAATTATCGTCCTAATTTGATGGCGCAGTATCTGAAAACTGGACAATCCATGACGTTGGGGGTTATTACTCAATATGTGGATAGCCCATATTCCAACGAGATGCTGAGAGGCATTGAGCATGCCTTGCAAGGCTCAAAGTATGCTCCTCTTATCGCTAGCGGCCATTGGAATGTAGATGAAGAAATTGAGCGATTAAAACTACTTATCGATCGACGGGTCGACGGTATTATTATTTTAACTGGACATGTAAATCAGCAGGCGTTAATTGATTTTTCGCAACAGGTACCGATTGTTGCTACAGGTCATACTATTAATACAGAAAGAGTTCGTACCTTTAGTATTAATAATCGGTTGGGTGGGTACATGGCAACTCGCCACCTGCTCGATCTGGGACACCGCCAAATTGCGCATATTATTGGGTTGCCTGATCAGAATGATGCGATAGAACGTTTGAATGGCTACAGACAAGCTCTTGTTAGTTCAGGTGTTGGATATGATCCGGAGCTGGTTGTTCAGGGTGATTTTGCTGAAGCCGGCGGCTTTAATGCGGTTAAACAGTTGGTTGCTAGCGGTAAAAAGTTTACTGCAATCTTCTGTGCAAATGATCAAACCTGTTATGGCGCTATTCTAGGGTTAAAACAGTGTGGCTTACGTGTTCCTGAAGATGTTTCATTGATTGGCTTCGATGATCTTCCTTTTTCAACTTTCTCGAATCCACCACTGACTACTGTGCGACAACCTATCTATGAAACAGGTATTGCAATGGTTAATACGTTGATTGGGTTGATAGAGCATGAAGAAAAAAACATAGAGGAACTACCTGAGTTGAGCATTGTCGTTCGTGAAACGACAATGCCATATAGCAGTAATTAAAGGGTCTATTGGCGATATGAGTTAACACCCAATAGAGATAAATCCAGATCCCGATAATTTATATACAAGGCTCTATTTCCATTTTTGTTGCCAATAATGAATATATCTCTGAGGCAGACATTGGATGATAATAGTAGAAACCTTGGATTTCAGTGACGCCCAATTCCCTGATTTTTAGCATTTGTTCTTGTGTTTCTACACCTTCGGCGACCATGGCGAGGTTTAAATCTTTGGCCATATTAATAATGGCTCGTACCAATATTTCACCTTGTTTTCCATCCATCAGGCGTAGCACAAAGCTACGATCCAGTTTGACCATATCCAGAGGATATTGGCAGAGTGTATTGAGTGCTGAATAACCGGTACCAAAATCATCTAAGGCCAAATTGACACCAAGCTGTTTGATCTGCTCCATTTGTTTAACTGATTGAGCCGGGCGTTCAATCAACATACTTTCTGTGATTTCAATGACTAAATGCCGGGGGTGGAGTTTGGTCGCTTCCAGTGTACTGACCAGATGGCTCAATAATGTTGAACTGGAAAAGTGATGTGCCGAGAAATTGACATGAACGGATAGTAAGGGTTGTCCCTGTTCTTTACGCATTAAATTAAAATGTCGGATAAATCGGCAGGCTTGGGTCAATATTTGCTCGCCCAATTCCACGATTAAATTGCTTTCTTCTGCCATAGGAATGAAGCGAGCGGGTGAAATGGAGCCTAATTCATCATGCTGCCAACGGGCCAGTGCCTCAAAACCGACGATATCTCCACTCACACAAGATACGATGGGTTGAAAAACCGCCGTAATCTGAGCATTGCGAATAGCCGATGGCAGGTCTCGTTGAATAGCCAGTGTCTCAAGTGCTTCCTCATACATTCGATGACTGAAGACTTGCAGTCGTTTGTTTTGTTTTTTGGCTTTGCTCATTGCAAAGTCAGCACAGCGTAAAACATCTTCAACCGAGCCGTATTCTTTGCCACCGATGATAACGCTGATCGTGGTGGAAACCTCTAATGACACGCCATCAATGATCAGCGGGTGTAACAATAGCCGTTGAATCTCATGGCTTAACCGAACGGGTTGGTAGGCGGAGCTGATCTGCGGTATGAACAATACAAACTCATCGCCTGCAATCCGGGCTAAGGTATTTGTACCGAGCGGATCACTCTCCATACCCAAGCGCAACGCAACGGCTTTAATGACGCCGTCCCCGATATCATGTCCAAAGGTATCGTTGATTGCGCGGAAGCGATCCAAATTAATATATAACAAGGCAAACCGTTGTTGATCGTTGAGCTGTTTTAATGTCGGTTGCATCCGTTGTATCAGCGCATAGCGGTTATACAAACCGGTCAGGCTATCATTAAAGACCAGTCGTCGGATCTTGTTCTCGTGCAGGCGGCGTTCGGAGATATCATTCATACACACCAGCAGTGCTTGATGTTGGCGATGCTCAATCGGTGTAATGTCGAGTTCACAGGGCACGAGCCAACCTAGATGTCCGACGATATCCCATTCAAAATTGTATTCTTTGTCTGCGAGGCGTTTATAAAAAAGCGTATCGCCTGAACCTGACTTATCTGAGTCATGCAATAACTGTTCGAGTGGGCGACCAATTAAATCCCCCATGCTGTCATAACCCAGCATATTAGCCGCAGCCTGATTAGCACTTAACACGCGCTTGTCATGAATGATCAGCATTGGTTGATTAGCATTTTCGTAGACGGCATAGAACTTATTCTCTACCTCTTCCAATGCATCATTGGTTTGTAATTTGGTTGCCAGTAATTTATTGACTACTTTGCCCACTAAAGCGATTTCATCTTGGTTATCATCGACATTGAGAGGTTGGGAAAAATCATTTTGTAGTAAGCGTTTTAGCCCGTCTTCCAGTAAATGTAAGCGAGTGCCCAGACTGCGGCGCAACTCGCTGAAAAACAGCATGCTGATCAACGCACCGCCCAGAAGGCATGAAAAAGCCAGTATCAGTAATGCTTCTTTGCTGCTTTGATAAAAATCGCGTGGTGCGGTGATCTTGATGACTGCAGAAGGTTGCTGATTGATATCTTTTAATACGCTGAATACCGAGATGGTATCGTCAGTTAACAGATGGCTAAACGACTGCTTCTCAGTAATTAAATCTGCATAAACAGGGTGGGGAAGCTGGTTTGGATTGATATCTAACAAGGCCGTATCATTCATCAGCACCGACTTGTAACGTTCCGGGAAAAATTCACGGATATGTTGTGCCCAAATCATCCAGCCACCCACTTCGGTCTCCATATTGCCCGCAGTAACAGGAGCCAGTGAAATCAGGAAAGGAGCGCCCTGGAGTGAAATGATCCCCGCATAAGGTTTTAGTGCCGGATGAAGTTGGCTGCGTAACTGATTAAATTGCTGCCCGATCCCTTGAGGGGATAAGAGTTGCTGGAGAATTTGTGCGGAAAGCGGTTCGCTCTTATCGTGTTTAGCGTTGAGTTGCGCGCCATCAATATACTCGCCTTTTAAATTGAAAAAGGCCATCAAGGTAACATCGTTATTATTGAGGGAATCCGGATTGAGATTTCGGGCGTGATAACCGGGATCGCCACGAGTCAGGAGGTTGAATGTTTCATCCCAAAAAGCCCAATCACAACTGCGCTTTGCCAGCTCGTTCAGTTTAATCTGAATGGTCTGCTGGGCCTGTTGATTGGTCTGAATAGTTTCTTGTAGTTCTAACGAATTGATTTCACGCAGGAAAAAATACCAAGTCAGCGAGATGCTTAGTCCGAGGATCATCAAAAGACCGCCGCCAAATAGCAGTGCTGTTCGGGTGGAAAGCTTGATATGTTTAATCGACAGCAACACGAGACTCCATTCAGATAAGAATACCCATGAACAGTCACACAAATGTTGCCATTTGACTCCGAAACTAGCGGGTCAAGGTGTATAAATTCAATTTATACACATGAGGATCTGGCAACTCCGCTATCGTGATCAGTACGAGACTGATGTTAGACCGGAAGCTTTGCGTCCTGCCCTTTCGGTACAGTTTGCCTTTTTCATATTTTTAACAGAGTGTAACAGCCTCAGCCCGATTATCCAATGCAACAATAAGACTAAAACGAGACTGGCATTTTCTGCTTCATTTTTTTATGAAGAAGATCCCTGTTTTATTCCAAGTCGAAGTGCGAGTCGGTTGAGATTGGCTCGATCCGTTTTCAATTCTCGAGCCGTCGCTGACCAATTGCCATCATTGGCCTCTAGTGCCTTAATAATTAATGCTTTCTGGAAGCGATCAATGCTTTCACGCAGCCCCTGTTCGGAAGGCAACGTGAGTATGTCGGTTGCCTTAATATCTTGTTCCGCTTGAACTGAGATAGTTGAGACTGGCAGGTCCAAATGATCGGCCAGAATCAAGGGGCGACCTGCTTTATGCCGGGTGGCCTTGAGACTGGCCCGCATCAGCATATGTTCAAGTTCGCGTACATTTCCAGGCCAGTCATAAGATTGCATCGCTTGTAATGCTTGTGGATGTATCCCTATTTGTTGTAACCCCAGGCGGCTTCTGGCTTGATCCAGAAAATAGCTGCTCAGTGTATCGAGATCCGTTTTATGGTCACGCAGAGGTGGCACAGCGATCGGGTAGACTTTGAGGCGATGATACAAGTCACTACGGAATCGGCCTGCGGCCACTTCCAATTCCAGATCTCGGTTGGTTGCTGCGATTAACCGGACATTAACTCGCAGTAGTTTATCGGAGCCGACCCGCTGAATTTCCCCTTGCTGTAAGGCGCGTAATAATTTTGCCTGCAGACTGAGCGGTAATTCACCGATTTCATCCAGAAACAGCGTGCCGCCATCTGCCAGTTCAAATTTACCGGCCCGATGGCTGGTGGCGCCGGTGAATGCCCCTTTGACGTGTCCGAACAGTTCACTTTCTGCGATCTGCTCGGGCAATGCCGCGCAATTGACATGCACCAGCGCCTGTTCACTACGGCGAGAATGGGCGTGTAATGTCCGGGCGACTAATTCTTTTCCGGTGCCTGTTTCACCGGTAATGAGGACGGCCAGATCGGTATTGGCGACCATATCGATCTCTTCGCGCAATTTCCGGATCTGTGCACTGTTACCGATCAGTTCTCCTTCTCGGCGGCGGGCATCACGAACGAGTTCCTGCGCCAACTCTTGTTGCTGGGCACGGCTGTGCTCCAATGCACGTATCAGCGCGACATTCCGCAAGGTGGCGGCGGCGAGAGCAGCGAAAGCGGCCACAGTCATGTCATCGACATCGTCAAACCGTCCGGGGGCCAGTGCATCTAAGGTTAAGACGCCGACCAATTGTCGATCGACATATAGACTGCAGCCCATGCAGGAATGGACATCGGCATTACGCTCACGATCAATGGCCAGCCAGCCATCAAAGGGATCGGGTAATTCGGCATCGGCCGGAAAACGAATAGGATCCCGCTCTTGTAAGATGGCTTGCAGGCGAGGGTGCTCTGCGGGCAAAAAGCGTTGACCAATCAGCTCGGGAGCCAGACCCATTGCTGCGACCGGAACGAGCTCCCCTTCGTTTAATTGCATCAAGGCGACGGCATCGCAGGGTAAAACATCACAGATGGCTTGAACCAGACGCTGAAACTGTAATTCGCCGGGCATGGATGTGGAAAGACCCACCGCAATTTGTAACCATGCGTGATCAAGAGTGGGTTGCGACATTAGTAATACTCAAAATACATTTTTTGAATGGCGAGTATCAATACCCTGTTTTCGCATTTTATTCCACTTCAATTTGTTCTCCCATGAAGCGTGGTTCCCGTTCCCAGATATAGACGTCAAACAAACACCACAACCGAGCAAAAAACTCTCTGACACGGGTTTTAAAACCGGTATAGACATCGACATCTTTAGCATTAAAACCGATGACATCTAAGTGATGATGACGGGCAAGGAAAATGGCCCGTTCATTCTGGAAGCGTTGCGATACCACGGTGAACTGTGTTTGTCCGAACACGCCATGTGCTCGGAGAATGGAATCCAGCGTTCTGAATCCGGCATAATCACTGTAGATAGCGTGGGCCGGGATCCCTCGTTTTAATAACTCTCGTCGCATTTCCCGTGGCTCGTTATAGCTCATTGTCGCATTGTCACCAGAGACAATAATTTGCGTGATTTTGCCACTGAACCAGAGTCGTACGGTGGCATCGATCCGATTTTCGAAATATTGATTCAGGCCGCCACCGACCAAGTATTTTGATGTTCCCAGAACGACGGCGACCTTGTTATAAGGCACAGATGCGACATCATCATAGGTATATTGACGCCCATGACTGATCACCTGATTGGCGAGCCATAACAGAAGAAAGAGTGTCACCGACAGCGTCATGATTGTGCGACGAAGATTGCGACGCAAACGAGGCGTAAAAATTGTCGTGACAAGTTGAATCACACGAGTCAGCAAAACAGCGGCATTCCTGAAAAACGAAAGTGGAACCTCTGTATAATACTGGATCAACGCCGGAAATACACGGATAGGATAATTGGGTCAGTATCGACAGGAAGATACTGACCCACAAGGCTATTTTACTTCTTTACCCTGCGCTTGCAGGTCTGCATGGTAGGAAGAACGGACAAATGGGCCACAAGCTGCGTGAGTGAAACCGAGATCCAGTGCGATCTCTTTCAGCTCGTCAAATTCATGTGGCGGCACATAACGTTTCACCGGTAAATGGTGACGGCTAGGCTGCAGATACTGGCCCAGCGTCAGCATCGTGACGCCATGTGCCCGCAGATCTTTCAGCACCTGTACAATATCTTCGTTGGTTTCACCGAGCCCCATCATCAGACCAGATTTGGTAGGAAGATCCGGATGCAGCTCTTTCATTTTCTGCAGCAGTTTCAACGACCAGGCGTAATCGGCACCAGGACGCGCCATGCTATAGAGGTGAGGTGCGGTTTCCAGATTGTGGTTAAACACATCTGGCGGCGTGTCGCGGAAAATAGCCAAGGCTTTATCCATGCGGCCACGGAAATCCGGCGTCAGCGTTTCAATGCGGGTATTGGGTGAAGCCTGACGAATTTCACGGATACAATCTGCGAAATGCTGAGCGCCACCATCACGCAAGTCATCGCGGTCGACCGAGGTGATCACGACATATTTCAATGCCATTTCGCGAATGGTATTGGCCAGTTTCTTGGGTTCATCTGCATCGGGAGCCAGTGGTTTACCGTGGGCAACATCGCAAAATGGGCAGCGGCGAGTGCAGATTGCACCCAGGATCATAAAGGTCGCAGTGCCATGATTGAAACATTCTGACAGGTTAGGGCAGGAGGCTTCTTCACAGACCGAATGCAGATTATTTTTCCGCATGATGTTTTTGACATGCTGTATTTTTTCATCGGTCTTCGGTAGACGAATACGCATCCAGTCCGGTTTTTTTAGCTGTTCCCCTTCCTGTTCCGGTAAAAACTTTACCGGGATCAGTGCCATTTTGTCTGCATCGCGCAATTGCACGCCGGGTTGAACAGTAATTGGTTTAGTCATGAGTTTCCTCGCAAGCGGGGGCATAAATGACAGCATCGCCGTCCTGCCACTGGGTGATCCCTAACTGCTGGGTAAAAGCGTGCAACAAACCCTCTGCTGCTTCGGCCACATTCATGGGGCCACCCAGACTACAGCACTGCGTCATTGCCAAACCGGCATAGCCGCATGGGTTAATGTGCTGAAATGGCGTTAAATCCATCGCCACATTAAGCGCCAGACCATGAAAAGAACGGCCATGGCGAATTCGTAAACCTAAAGATGCGATCTTGGCATTGTTGACATAAACACCCGGCGCATCAGCCCGGGAAACGGCATCAATGTGGTAGTTTGCTAACAAGCGGATCACGGATTGTTCCAGAATGGTCACCAGTTCGCGAACACCAACGCCGAGACGACGCACATCCAGTAACGGATAAAACACCAGTTGGCCGGGGCCATGATAGGTGACTTGGCCACCACGATCGCTTTGGACTACCGGAATCGAGGTGGTGTGCAGCAGGTGTTCGGGTTTTCCTGCTTGACCCTGCGTGTAGACCGGATCGTGTTCGACCAGCCAGATTTCATCAGCAGTTTCAGGTGTACGTTGATTGGTGAAGGCCTGCATGGCATGCCAGATTGTTTCGTAGGGCTGGATACCTAACCGCCGGACAATCAGTGAGGAATGCTGCAAAATTGTTTCCGCTTTGTTGCAATTTTGCTTAATTATAATGAGGTCGCTGGCAATTACCAGCGACTTATCGCGTAGAAAGACACAGTATTTATAGTGTTAAAGCACAACCCGGACCAGCTCTATTTCGCCCAGTGCGGAATACATGGTTTCCAGATGCTCTTTACTGTGCGCGGTGACGGTGACCGTCACGGACAGATAGTTGCCCTTGCTGCTGGGTTTGATGCTGGGTACATAATCACCGGGAGCATGTTTTTGTAAAACAGCAACCACTTGATCAGCCAGCGTTTCATCTGCCACGCCTAATACTTTAAACGGAAATTGGCAGGGGAAATCCAGCAGTTCATCAAATTTGGTATTCAAGCCCATCTTCATTACCTCAAGCTTGTAGTTAAAACAAAAAAAGGCCCGTTGATTGCGGGCCTTCTGGGATTTGGTAATTAACCCGTTAGCCAATTAACTGATGGATCAACAGTACCAGATAATCCCACAGACGACTAAAGATACCACCTTCTTCAACAGTATCCAGTGCGACCAGTGGATACTGTGCCATATCTTTACCATCAACTCGCAGGAAAATAGTGCCGACGGTTTCCCCTTTCTTGATCGGTGCACGCAGTTCACGTGTGAGTTGGAAATCGGCTTTCAGTTTCGATGCGGCACCGCGTGGTGCTAGCAGGTTGATATCATGGTCAGTGCCGAGACTGATTTCGCTCTTATTACCCATCCAAATCCGTTGTTTGGTTAATTCGGCACCTTGCTTGTAAGGTTGGACGTTTTGATAAAAACGGAAACCGTATGTCAGCAGTTTTTTACTTTCATCGGCCCGTTGTTGTTCGGTATTGGCACCAATAATGACGGAGATGAGGCGCATCCCTTCAGGGCCGGTCGCTGAGGCCACCAGATTGTAACCCACTTCACTGACATGCCCGGTTTTGATCCCGTCGACAACCAGGGTTTTGTCCCATAACAGGCGGTTACGGTTATGCTGGGTAATGCCGTTGAAGGTAAAGTCTTTTTGCGAATAAACCTGATATTCGTTAGGCAGGTCACGAATCAAGGCCTGACCTAAACGGGCCATATCGTGTGCGGTTGAATAGTGATCCGGATTGTACAACCCGTGTGCATTAACGAAGTGGCTATCTTTCATGCCCAGTTTCGCTGCCCATTGATTCATCAGGCTGGCAAAGGAGTCTTCGGAACCGGCAATAAACTCGGCCATTGCGATACAAGCGTCATTACCTGATTGAATGATGATCCCTTTATTCAGGTTGTCGACACTGACCTGTTTACCGACCTCGATAAACATTTTGGATGAATCGTCGTAATTTTTTGCCCAGGCATTCCGGCTGATGGTGACCATGTCAGTCGGTTTGATCCGGCCTGATTTCAGCTCTTGCCCGATCACATAGGAAGTCATCATTTTGGTCAGGCTGGCTGGCGGCAGGCGTTCTTCAGTGTTTTCACCGATCAGAACTTGGCCACTGTTGTAGTCCATCAGCAAATAGGCTTTAGCTGCGATCTGAGGTGGGCTGGGCAATGCTATCGGTGCGGCAGCCGGCATCGGTTTCGGATCAGGCGTTGGCATCGGGTTGGGAGTTGGGGTTGCGGTTTCTGCGAAGGTGGCAGCACTAAAACTGAATACGGCTGTCAACAGAACAAGTTTCGCCAGTTTCAACGTCATGATCCTTATTTATCCGAAGGTAGTTTGATTTCTGTGATCAAACCTAGCCAGTTTAAAATCACGCCCACTATAACAAAACACAACCGTAGGGGGCACTCAAAACTGTGAACAAAACACAGATGCGCTGTTTTTTTGTGCAACAACTGTCAAGACGCAGGATTAATTGCGTGACGAGAGTAATAAGGGCGAATTGGTATTGATCAGTTCAATTTTGACTCTGACCACACCATTTTCTACGATGCCCAGACGTGCGGCGGCGCCGTAGGAGAGATCGAGAATGCGGTCGCCGACAAAGGGTCCGCGATCATTGACTCTGACCACCAGGGTCCGGCCATTTTCCAGATTGGTGACATGGATATAACAAGGCAGCGGCAGACTCTTATGTGCCGCCGAAATGGCATATTGATCATACACTTCACCATTGGCGGTCAGGCGCCCGTGAAAGCCCGGCCCATACCAGGAAGCCAGCCCTTCTGCAGTATATTCTTTGATATCTTTCCAGATGGGGTAGTACTTGCCATCGACTTCATAGCCATCATTACCACGCTGACTGGGAACTTCATATACTGGGGAAAGTAAACCCATCTTACGTCGTTGCCGAGGGGTCATGCGGGCATATTCATCATCGGTGACAATCGGGCCCGCATAAACTTTAAACTGGAAACGGGAGCCGCTGTTTAAGTCTTCGGTATGTACCGTAGTGGTCATAGGACGGATGCGATAGCTGATCTCCTGTGAGGTGCAGGCGGAAAACAAGACCAGCAACAGGATCAGGCTGTGGCGATAGTATGTAGATGTGGTTACTGAAAAACGCATACTCATCCTTGCTCGGTTGGTTTCAGGTCAGTTGAGAAAGAAGGCATTCCCGAATCCAGATCCTCTTAACTTAGATAATAGTCGTTCTGCCTGCGGTTTCTCCAGCGGGCCAAGATGCAGCTTATACATGCTATTCATGGCCACGACTCTGGGCGGGACACCATAACGGCGTTCGACATCCGAGGCAACCTGTTTGGCTTTGCTGAGGTTGTTAGTCGCCAGCAGTTGAATGGTGCGTGATTCATGTTTCGCAATGATTTCATCGGCATTTGCCGGGCGGGCTGGATGGAGCAGTTCAACATGCACATGGGCGGTGCCAGCACCGATAATGCCCAAACGCGAGGCGGCGCCATGTGACAGATCCAGGATCCGATCGCCATGAAAAGGGCCTCGGTCGTTGACACGAACAATCAGACGGCGACCATTATCTAAATTGGTAACACGTAAGTAGCTGGGTAACGGCAGATTTTTATGTGCGGCGGAAATATCTTCCTGATTATAGAGTTCGCCGTTGGAGGTGTATTTGCCATGGAAACCGGGGCCATACCAAGATGCCGTCCCGTCAATATTGTATTGCTGGATGCCATTCCAGACTTTGTATTGCTGCCCCATGACGTTGTAATCGGTGTTGCCAATTCGGCTGGGCGGTTCAAACCGCGGAATCGCCCCATTGACATCAATCAAAGGTTTTTGCGGTGTAACTGGCGGCGACGAGGTGGTGTTTTGCTGGCTACTGCAAGCAGCCAGCAGGGTCAGTGCGAGAAAGCTGTAAACAAGGCAATAGGGATTAATGACCATAATATTGTTTCGCAAGCTGCTGACTCAAATCATATACAACCATGGCGTATAACGGACTTTTATTATAGCGGGTGATCACATAAAAATTCTGACGAGCTACCCAATATTCAGAATAGCTTGGCTGAGCCAGTTGGATCAGACTGACAGGCGTTGTGGCGGGTAAGACGACAGCGGTGTTGATACCGGCTTGTTTTAGCTGTCCCCATTGCTGCTTCAATTCCACGCGATCCTGAACATAGGTCAACGCCGATGGTTTGGTGACCTGTGCTGCCTCTACAACCGGCTCACCCATGCGCCAGCCGTGCAGATGAAAGTAGTTGGCCACACTGCCGATGGCATCATCGGGATCAGAGAACAGATCTTTGTGTCCATCACCATCAAAATCAATAGCATAAGTCAGATAACTGGATGGCATGAACTGGCCCATCCCCATCGCGCCGGCATAAGACCCCATGCGGGTTTTCATGTTCCACCCTTGCTGATTAGCCAGTTTGACGAAGTTGGCAAATTCTTTACTGAAAAAAGGCGTACGGGTGGGGTGATAAAATGCCAGCGTAAATAAAGAGTCGAGGATCGGGTGTTCTCCCATTTTGTTGCCGTAAAAGGTTTCAACACCGAGGATGGCCACAATCACACTGGCGGGAACATGGAAGGTCTTTTCAGCACGAGCCAGTGCGGTTGCATGAGCGCGCCAGAATTCAACGCCTTCATTAATCCGTTTGTCAGTCAAAAACAGCGCTTTGTATTCATACCAGGGTTTGCTTTCCGCGGTGTGGGTGAAAGCATCCAGCACGGATTGGCGAAAGTTGGCTTCCTGAACTGCCTGTGTCAGCTCTGTCATCGGCACATTGATTTCCTGGCTGAGGGCGACCAATCGCTGATTATCTTGCGGGCTTAAGGTTGCAGCAGTGACTGTTCCGGTTAAGAACAAAGAAAAGGCCAGCGCCATGATTCGTTTCATAAAAATACCTGTATTAAGCCAAAAGCCGACGGTGAGTATGGATCGACATTAAAATACCGAAACCGGCACACAACGTGATCATCGCGGTGCCACCATAACTGACCATGGGCAGTGGCACACCAACCACCGGCAGGATCCCGCTGACCATGCCGATATTGATAAACACATAAAAGAAAAAGGTCAGCGATAATGCACCGCCCAATAAACGATCGAAACAGTTCTGGGCCTGCAGACTGATATGAATGCAGCGATATAGGATCAGCAGATATAACAGCATCAGGACAATAAACCCGATCAGGCCAAATTCTTCCCCGATCACGGCGAAAATAAAATCGGTATGACGCTCGGGAATAAAATCGAGTTGTGATTGAGTGCCGTTTAACCAGCCTTTACCAAATAACCCACCGGAACCAATGGCTATTTTTGATTGGATAATATGATATCCCGTACCCAGCGGATCATTTTCCGGATTCAGAAACGTCAGCACCCGTTGGCGCTGATAGTCGTGCATGAGGAAGAACCAGATGACGGGCATAAAAGCACAGAGCAACGCTACGGCAGCAATGATCAGCCACCAGTTAATCCCAGCCAGGAAAATAACAAAAACCCCAGAAACCGCCACCAGAATAGCCGTACCCAAATCAGGTTGCTTGGCGATCAGTATGGTTGGTATTAGCACCAGCGTCAGAGCGATTGCCACATGAGCCAGACGGGGGGGTAAGGGATGCCGATCCATGAAAGCGGCAATGGTCATTGGCATAACAATCTTCAGGAACTCGGATGGCTGGAACTTAATGAAACCCAGATCCAACCAGCGTTGTGCACCTTTACCGATATGACCAAATACCATGACGCATAGCAGCAACAAAATACAGACGAGATAGGCTGGGGGTGCCCAACGAGCATAGAACCCAGGTGAAAACTGCGCCATGATCAGCATGACAGTAAAAGCGATGCTCATATGGATTAGCTTATTTAGCAGCATATCCATATGTTGACCCGTTGCGGAATACAGGATCACCATACTGAATGACAGCAGTGCTATGATGGCGAACAACAGTGGCAAATCGATATGAATTTTCTGCCAAAGCTGCGATTTACTATTTTCTTCGTTCAATGTGCCGCCGCCTCATCATCATCTTTCACATCAGCATCATATTTGCCAAGCAGATACGCATCGAGCATCGCTCTGGCGATAGGTGCTGCATTCTTACCACCGCCACCCGCATTTTCAAGAATGACGGCACAAACAACGCGCGGGTTGTCAAAAGGAGCAAAACTAACAAACAACGCATTATCACGATGTTCAGCCTTGATTTTGCTGGCATCGTAGCGCTGGTTTTCTTTCATGCCAACGATCTGCGCCGTTCCCGACTTACCCGCTGCTTTGTAGGGGGCTCCGGCAAAGGCGTGACGTCCTGAACCTTCTGGCCCATTAATAACCAGATACATCCCCTGCAGGGAGACGCCCCAGTAACTATCGTCTTTTACTTTGATCGGTTCTTGTTCCGGCGGCACGATAGGTTGTCTTTTATCACCATGACCAAACGCCAAGCCCAGATGCGGTGTGATGATCCGACCATGTTGCGTCAGAATACTGTGCGCACGGGCCAACTGGATCAGCGTTGCCGTCCAATAACCTTGGCCGATACCAACCGAAATAGTATCACCCTGGAACCAAGGCTGGCGGTGGCGTTTCAGTTTCCAGTCACGGGATGGCAACACCCCGGTGCTTTCTTCGTAAATATCGAGACCGGAATAATTGCCAAAGCCGAAGCGCGTCATGTATTCATTGATTTTATCGATACCGACCCGGTAAGCGAGATCATAAAAGAAGGTATCTGCTGAAACTTCGATCGCCCGGTATACGTCCAGCCAGCCATGCCCTCCTCGGCGCCAGTCACGGAATTTACGTGCGGTACCGGGGATCTGGAAGGTAGGACCACCAAAGTAACGGGATGTCGGTGTGATAGCCCCCTCGTTGAGACCCATGACGGCCAACAAGGGTTTCACGGTTGAAGCCGGTGCATAACCGCCTTGTGAGATACGGTTGATCAGCGGTCGAGCCGGATCATTCAACAGGGCTGAATATTCTTTCCCCGTGACGCCACGAACGAAAATGTTCGGGTCATAGCTGGGGGCCGAAACAAAGGCCAGTATTGAGCCATCCCGCGGATCCATCATGATGATCCCGCCCTTGCGGCCTTGCATCAGCTCATAACCGCGTTTTTGCAGCTTACTATCGATACTGAGATACAGATCCTGCCCGGCTTGTGGCGGCTGGTATTTCAGTGTCCGTAATACGCGTCCTTTATTGTTGACTTCCACTTCCTGATAGCCGGCCTGACCATGCAGCTCATCTTCGTAATACTTTTCAACACCCTGTTTACCGATATCATGCGTGGCGGCGTAATTGGCGAGTTTGCCTTCTTTATCAAGACGCTGCAGATCCTTGACGTTAATGCGGGCTACATAACCCAGCGCATGGGTTAACTCATCGGCATAAGGGTAATGACGTTTCAGATAGGCTTCGATGCTGCAACCGGGGAAGCGGTACTGATTGACCGAGAATTTGGCCACCTGTTCTTCGTTAAGCTGTTCCGCCAGCGTCAGCGGATTAAATTTCCGGTTGTGCCGGGCCTCGGTCAGAATGCGGGGAATATTTTCCGGATCTAACCCCAGTAGATCGGTTAATTCCTGAATGGTTTGTTTCAGGTTGGTGGTTTGTTCGGGAATGATTTCCAAACTGAATTCAGGCTGATTTTCTGCCAGCAAGACACCATTACGATCAAAAATCAAACCACGGGGTGGTGCATTGGGGATTACCTTGATGCGATTGTCATTTGAGCGGGTTTGATAATCCTGGTATTGCACGATCTGCAGGTAATAGAGATTCGCAAACAACATGGCAATCATCAGCACGATGACAAAGACGGAAAACCACATCCGCCGAGCAAACAGCGCACTTTCCAGAACTTGATTTTTGAAGGCGATCCGGGACATGAGTTATTCGCGATGATAAGGGTGGTTAGTGGTCAGGCTCCATGCACGATAGAGACTTTCTGCAACCACAATCCTAACCAGAGGATGTGGCATGGTCAGTGCAGACAAGCACCAGCTTTGCTCGGCAGCCTGTTTGCAGGCAGGCGCCAATCCTTCAGGCCCGCCGATCAACAAGGCGACATCGCGGCCATCTTGCTTCCAGCTTTCCAAATGCTGTGCCAGTTGCGGCGTGGTCCAGTTTTTACCCGGCAGATCAAGCGTGACGATCCGGCTGGATTTGCCAACCGCAGCGAGCGTCAATTCCCCTTCTTTTTCCAGAATGCGGGCAATATCGGCATTTTTCCCCCGTTTTCCTGCTGGAATTTCAATCAATTCCAGAGGCATATCTTTGGGAAAGCGGCGTTGGTATTCGTTAAAGCCAGTGGTAACCCAGTCAGGCATTTTGGTTCCCACCGCGATAAGCTGGATCTTCATCGATCAGGCGGCCTTGATGTTACTGCTCCACAGCTTTTCGAGCTGGTAGCGATCACGGATTTCATCTTGCATTACATGGATCATCACTTCACCCAGATCGACCAGCACCCATTCAGATTCTTTGTCGCCGTCGATACCAAATGGTATTACCCCCGCATGGCGTGCTTCTTCGGCCACTTTATCCGCAATAGAACGGACATGGCGGTTTGAATTGCCTGAGCAGATGATCATGCAATCGGTAATATCTGATTTACCGCGTACATCCAAGACCACGATCTCTTTTGCTTTGATATCGTCGAGTTTATCAACGATGAAATTCTGTAGTTCTTTACCTTGCAAGAAGATGTTCCTCCGAATAATGAGCGCGCGATTATAGCATGCAGTGATGAGGGATCGGCATTCGCTTTTTCAGAGTTGTTGCGGCAGCGTAAAACGCAATGATGCATTACCGCGAAATGCCAATGATAATGTTTGCAGCCATTGCCACGCGGAGGCGTTATCAAACGTGCGGTTACTGCGGTCGAGTTCGCTGATCATATGCAACATGTCGCGTAACTGCCGGGCGGAGAGACGCTGCATGGCTTGTTGTACCAAGGCTTGCCGGCTGGGCCAGACTTTGGCGGCCTGCATCAGCGGCGGCAGTGGCTGATGGGCGTCCTGTGCCAGACGTAATGCCCAGAGCAGTTCCAGCTCTTTCGCCAGCGCCCAGGTCAGCATCCCCGGTTCCACCCCTTCATCGCGCAGTTGCATCAAGATGCGCAGTGCCCGCTGACTTTTACCTTCCAGTAAGGTGTCCAGCCATTTAAAGGGGTCGAAAGTATTATGACGGGTGATATTTTGCTGCAGCACACTCACGGTCAGCGGCTGCGGCAGATTGAGCAACGATAGTTTTTCCAGCTCTTGTGCGGCGGCAAGCAAGTTGCCTTCATAAGCATGACATAAGAACGTAACTGCATCGTTATCCGGTCGCAGGTTTTGCTGTTGGCAACGTTGCTTCATCCAGCGAGGGAAATAGCGGGCATCCGGCAGGGCAACCGGAATATAAACGCCTTGTTTATCCAGCGCGGTGAACCAGTTACTTTTTGTTTGCGTGCTGTTTAGTTTGGGGCCGAGAATAATCAGTAGCAGGTCAGGATGAAGCTGCTGTTGAAGTTCACTAATCCGTTCGGCCCACTCTTTGGGGAATTTATCGCCTAATTCCAGCTCAATGATCTGTCGGTTGGAAAAAAGGCTGAGACTTTGACTGCAAGCGTGGATATCGTCCCAGGCGAGCGGCTCTTCAATCGCACTAAAACGCCAGACATCGGCAAACCCTTGCGTGCGTGCAACCTGGCGAATCTGTTGCAACGCTTCCATTTTCTGTAAGGGTTCATCACCAAAAATAAGATAGCAGGCACGAAGGCCTGCTTTTAATTGTTCCGCTAACTGTTCACTGAAGACGCGCATCAGTAAACAACGCGACCGAGTTGCACCAGAATGAGATCAGCGGTCTGAATTTCCATCTCATGGCGTAACTGGGCCTGTTCACGGGAAGAAGCCAATGCCTGCGCCGATTTATTCAAGAATACACGGCTAAAACGGGCACTGAATTTCTGCAAAGGTTTATGTGGCATCGTGATGCTGTAGTTGGTATTAAACAGCATGACGTATTCGACGACCTGACTGCGGTTATCGAGCGATGCGGCACTGTTACTGACCGTGATATTGCCCAGATCCAGCTCCATTACATCATCGCTGCGGTCAACGAGTCGGACACCATAATGACGCAGACGTGCGCTGACCATCCGATAAATATCGCTACGGTCATCACCCTCGATATGGATGGCTTTTAACTGCTCCGGCAGTAATTTGGTATTCGCCTTGTCACTGCCGCGCATTTGAAAGCCACAACCGGTGAGCAGGAAGCTCACCAGTATTATCAAACTCCAGACCTGTCGTTTCATCGATTAACCAACCACGATATTGAGCAGTTTGCCCGGAACATAGATCACTTTACGGATGCTCAGATCGCCCACGAATTTCACGACGGTATGATCCTGCATCGCCAGTGCCTGCACCTGCTCTTGAGTCGCGTCAGCAGCTACGGTCAGTTTGCCGCGGACTTTTCCGTTCACCTGTACCACCACCAGTTTTTCGTCTTCGACCATGGCGGCCGCATCGGCAACCGGCCAGACTGCCTGATCGATATCGGCATGACCCAAGGCCTGCCACAGATGGAAACAGACATGTGGTGTGATTGGGTAGAGCATCAGTACCACGTTGGTCAACACTTCCTGTACCAGTGCACGATCCTGCTCGGCTTCCTGCGGTGCTTTCGCAACCCGGTTCATCAGTTCCATGATAGCGGCGATAGCCGTATTGAACGTCTGGCGGCGACCGATGTCATCACTGAACTTGGCAATGGTCTTGTGCAGTTCACGGCGCAGTGTTTTCTGCTCGTTACTCAAGCTGGCAACATCTAACGCAGGTGCAGCACCTTTCGCGGTATGATCGGCCACGGCTTTCCACAGACGTTTCAGGAAGCGTTGAGCGCCATCGACACCTGATTCTTGCCATTCCAGCGTCATATCCGCAGGGGATGCAAACATCATGAACAGACGAACGGTATCCGCACCATAACGTTCGACCATCAGTTGTGGGTCAATACCGTTGTTTTTCGATTTCGACATTTTGGTCATGCCGGCATGAATCACTTCACGGCCGTCATTATCCACTGCTTTGACGATACGACCTTTTTCATCACGTTCTACTTTAACATCGACCGGACTCACCCAAACGCGGGCACCATTTTCGGTGTAGTAGAAGGCATCAGCCAGTACCATGCCCTGACACAGCAGACGTGTGAATGGCTCATCGCTTTTCACCATGCCGGCGTCACGCAGCAGTTTGTGGAAGAAACGGGCATACAGCAGGTGCATACACGCGTGTTCGATCCCGCCGATATACTGGTCAACTGGCAGCCAGTAGTTGGCTTTGTCGGTATCCAGCATGCCTTGTTGATAATCCGGGCTGCAGTAACGGGCGAAATACCATGACGACTCCATGAAGGTATCGAAGGTATCGGTCTCACGCAGTGCAGATTGACCGTTATATGTGGTTTTTGCCCACTCCGGATCGGCTTTAATCGGGCTTTGCACGCCGTCCATCACCACATCTTCTGGCAGGATCACGGGCAGCTGATCGGCTGGCGTCGGAACCACGGTGCCATCTTCCAGTGTCAGCATTGGAATTGGTGCACCCCAGTAACGCTGACGAGACACACCCCAGTCACGCAAGCGGTAGTTCACCGTGCGGTGACCTAAACCTTTTGCTTCCAGTTTTGCGCAGATGGCGTCGAATGCCTGCTGGAAGTTCATGCCATCAAACTCACCAGAGTTAAACAGCGCGCCTTTCTCGGTATATGCAACTTCAGAAATATCGGGTGCAGAACCATCCTCTGCAGCAATCACTGCTCGGATTTCCAGACCATATTTGGTAGCAAATTCATAATCGCGTTGGTCATGTGCCGGCACAGCCATCACCGCACCGGTACCGTAGTCCATCAGTACGAAATTGGCGACCATGATGGGTACGCGACGACCATCGATGGGATGTAAGGCATACAGGCCAGTCGCCATGCCTTTTTTCTCCATCGTTGCCAGTTCCGCTTCAGCAACCTTGGTGTTTTTGCACTCTTCGAGGAAATCAGCCAGTGCCGCATTATTTTCTGCCGCCTGTTTTGCCAGCGGATGAGCAGCCGCAACGGCTACATACGTCACACCCATCAGGGTATCCGGACGGGTGGTGTAGATATCGAAAGTCTGTTCGCTGTTTTCCACGCTGAACGTCATGGTCAGACCTTCAGAACGGCCGATCCAGTTCCGTTGCATGGTTTTCACCATTTCTGGCCAGCCATCCAGCTTGTCCAGGTCGCTCAGCAGTTCTTCAGCATAGGCCGTGATTTTGACAAACCACTGTGGAATTTCTTTCTGTTCCACCGGCGTATCACAACGCCAGCAGCAGCCGTCCTGCACCTGTTCGTTGGCCAGTACGGTCTGGTCATTCGGACACCAGTTCACGGAAGAGGTTTTCTTGTAAACCAGACCTTTTTTATACAGTTCAGTGAAGAACCACTGTTCCCAGCGATAATACTCGGGGGTGCAGGTGGCGACTTCACGATCCCAGTCGTAAGACAGACCCAGCATTTTCAGCTGGCCTTTCATGTATTCGATATTCTCGTAAGTCCATTTCGCTGGGGCTGAGTTATTTTTGATCGCCGCGTTTTCAGCAGGCAGACCGAACGCGTCCCAACCAATTGGCTGCATGACGTTTTTGCCATTCAGGCGCTGGTAACGGGAAATAACGTCACCGATGGTGTAGTTACGCACATGACCCATGTGCAGACGGCCTGATGGATAAGGGAACATAGACAGGCAGTAGAATTTTTCTTTATCTACTTTCTCGAAGGCTTTGAATGTCTGCTGTTTATCCCAATGCCGTTGAACTTCCGGCTCCAGGGACTGGGGATTGTATTGTTCTTCTAAAACTGACATGGGTATATCCGATTCGACAGATGTGGAGGGTGATCCGTTAGAAAATCCCCATAGGATACTTGTATTGGCTGATCGCAACAATAGCTGAGCAGACTCACAGGCTTTTTCTGTAACACACGCTATGCTTAAAACAGTGAATATCAGAAGGATAGCATCATGTCAGAACAAAACAGCCCGGACAAAAAACCGAAGGGGTATGAACTGTTTATGAGTCATGTTCGTGCCTTCTGGAGTGAAAAAGGTGCGCCGACGCGGGAGAATTTGTCGCATTGGCTGCAAGAAGTGGAAGAGTTTGTGAGTGCCGCCGAAGATATGACCAAAGACGAGTTAGCGTTGACCCGTGCTTATGTTAACGAAGAACTCAGCGAGTTTTTAGATGCCCCGGGGGGCTATCGGGATTCGGCGTTTTTTAATGCGTTACAACACACGGCATGGGAATGGTTGCTGGCGTTGAGTGATCGTACTCAGATAGAGCAGGTAGCGGTGGAAAATGATTTACATCATGCCCATGGTTACAAGGCCGGGGAGTGGATGGCTCCCGGTGAGAAAATCTGTAAGCTGTGTGGTTATCAGGAAACGCTGGCGCATGCGGTCAAGCTGACGCCCTGTCTCCATTGCGGTGGTGAGCATTTCCAGCGTAAACCGCTGGTGCCATAAGAGCCGAACGTTAAAAATCAAACAGCGCCATAAAGGCGCTGTTTTGATATCGAATCAACCTAACTGATTGGCGGGTTGATGTTCCAGCCAGCTCTTCAGGTTACGGGCATCATTTAACCGGCCTGAAGGTGCGCCTGCATCCAGAAAGACCATGACCATCGGTTTGCTCTGTACATCGGCCACCATGACCAGACAACGCCCCGCCTCTTTGATGTAGCCTGTTTTGGATAGCTCAATATCCCATACACCTTCCCGAACCAGTGCATTGCTGTTCTGATAATGCAATTGGCGACCAGAGGCACTGATAATGTCATGCTCGGTTGAAGTCGTAAATTCACGGATCTGCGGATAACGGTAAGCCGCCTGCACCATCAGGGCTAAATCGGCTGCGGTAGAGGTATTGTCTTTATTCAGACCGGTTGGATCATAGAAAATGGTGTGCATCATGCCCAATGAGCGGGCTTTACGGTTCATCGCTTTAACAAAGGCGGCAGTACCACCGGGATAGGTCCTGGCCAGTGAGTGGGCTGCACGATTCTCGGATGACATCAGCGCCAGCCACATGGTGTCATGCCGCGATAAGGTCGTGCCGAGCTCCAGACGGGAAGTAGATTTTTTGACGCGATCGACATCGGCATCACTAATGGTGATGGCCTGATCCATGGGCAGATGAGCATCGAGTACGACCATGGCGGTCATCAGTTTAGTAATCGAGGCAATCGGCGTGCGGCGGGCCGCATTTTTACCGTACACCATGCGGCCGGTAGAGGCATTCATGACCAGTGCGGAGCCTGAAGCCAGATAGGGGCTATGGCTGGGTTGCGGAATGGCTTCGTTAGATGCTGCTGACAGTGCGGCTACATTAGCTTTTGCCGAGTGGCGGGCTCGTGATACAGGCTGACTGACATTTTGTGCCAGCTGGCGACTCTTAGCCGATTTTACCGTCCGGCTGTATTTACTCATCCGTTGTGTGGAATTTAACGCGATCTGGCTAGCCGCTGGTCTTTTCGCTTTAGACGAGACAGTCTTGACCGGTTTGACGGCGGCTTTTTCGGTGGCTTTCGTTTTGGCCACCACGGCTACATGTTTTTTCGCCGATGCTTTCACCGCCACCACTTTTTTTACCGCTAATTTCGTCACGGGTTTATGTTTGACGGCAGCCGCTGGTTCATCTGGAACATATGGCTTGGGGGCTGTCGCAGCCATACTTTGCGAAGAAAAACAGACAAATCCAAATATGAAAGCTACTACCTTGTTCATCGCTATATCCTGAAACAGTCAAACTACATCAATCAGCCAGAAATCGGAGGCGGATTATAGCGCCAAACCTGAGAATTCCGGCCATCTGAATAAAAGAAAATTGTTACTGATTGTCGCTGGTGGTCACTTCTCTCGAAAGTTGCAGCGTTTTATTTAACACACCGTCTGTTACATCAAGCTGGTAATCCCCCGAGAGTTGAAAGATTTTCCATTTTTCCGCGCCGTATCCTTTTAACCCCATAAAGTCTTTTGCCTGTTGCACGCTCTGAAATGCAATGGCCCCCGGATAGAGACCAAACAGACAAGGGCCTAGTTTGATGACCGGGTGACCCGATGCCAGCGCAGCAGCATCATCCGGTGAACTGATGGTATAGACCGGATGAGCGGGAGATGCTCTGATCATCGGAACATTGAATAACTGGATATCTACCCAGACGGCAACGGCAATAAACATGATCAATGATAACGGGATCAGAAAATGTTTCATTCCGTGAGTTTCCAGTCTGACTGTTATATTAGGGGCTGATGTTCTCGCCGATAACGTTAGATTAGGTTAAAAAAAATGGAGGAGCCAGTCTTGCTCCTCCAGATCTCGTAACCTGTGGCGAAAAATGTGCAAAATGCTGCACTTTTTCAGGTTTTCAGGCTTCTTTTTTCCGGTTTCTTTCCTTCAGACTTCGCGCCCGATCACAGTATGTTCAGCGCATGCAGCATCACCGTCAGGATCAACAATGGGGTGATGAAGCGCAGTAAAACAAACAAGATCCGACTCAGGTGCTGGTTATGCAACTGTTGCTGGTTGCTTAATGCCTGCTGCAGAGCGGGATAGCCCCAGAACCAGCCGACAAAGACAGCAATCAGGATGCCACCGAGCGGCAACAGGATGTTTGAACTCAGATAATCGAAGAGATCGAACATGCTCATGCCAAACAGCTTAAAGGTGGCTAGAGTGCTGTTCGTGAGGGCGCAGGTAGAACCGAGCAAGGCCACCAAGACCAAGGTAATTAAGGTGGCAGTTTTACGACTTACGCCGAAACGTTCGTTGATGACCGCAACCGGCACTTCCAACAGCGACAGCATGGCACCAATGGCAGCAACTGAGGTCAGGACAAAGAACATGACCATCAGGAGATGACCAAACGGCATCTGGGCAAAGACGGCAGGGATCGTGATGAAGACCAGCGGTGGGCCGGCTTCCGGTTGAAAGCCAAAGGTGAAGACCGCCGGGAAGATGGCGATGCCTGCCAACATGGAGACGAACAGATCCGCACACATCACACGAAATGCCGTGACGGGGATATTCTGATCGTCGCGGAAGTAACTGCCGTAGGTCATCATCGTACCCATGCCGACCGACAGTTTAAAGAAAGCCAATCCCATAGCAGCCAATAACACCGTGCCATTGAGTTTGCTGAAATCGGGCTGAAACAAAAATTTCAGTGCTTCGCCGGCTTTATCCAATGACAAACTGAACGCACAGAGAATCAATAACAATATAAACAGTAATGGCATCAGACGCTTAGTGACAGCTTCAATGCCTTTGGCCACACCTAACAGCAAGATGCCACCAATAAACAGCAGTACACCCCATTGCCATATCAATGATTGCATGGGATCGCTGATCAAGGCCCCAAAGGCTGCTCCCGTCACTTTTGGATCGCTCGACAGAATGTCACCACTAATGGCTTTGGGCACATAAGCAAACACCCAAGCGACGACCTCAGAATAAAAAGCCATGATCAGGAAGGCGGCCAGCACACCAAACGCACCAATCAACCACCAGGGCTGGCCTTTCGGTGCCAGTTTTTGCAGGGTGGTGATGGGATTGGTTTTAGTGCTGCGCCCCATGGTTATTTCAGCAATCATTACTGGCAGGCCGACCAGCAGCGTCGCCAGTAAATAAATCAATAAAAAGCCGGCCCCGCCGTTGGCACCGGTCATATACGGAAATTTCCAGATATTGCCAAGGCCGACGGCTGAACCCAAGGTCGCCGCCAGCACACCGAAACTGGACGTAAATCCATCGCGTTTGGTCATGAATCACCCTAAATTGGTTTGCTTCTGCAAAAAACGAATTTTCCCATATTTTATATGGATTACACAGTAAGATCTGCAATCTTGTAGTGATTTCGTCGACTATTCGTCGCGAAATAATGAGGTTATCCATTCAGGATGCAGTGGTAACAATTCCTTACGGGATTTAGGCCATTGTTTCAGGCGATATTCAGCTTTGAGTGCCTGACTGCGGTTGCCAATCTCCGCATGCCAGTGCAGGGCGAGCGGGGCACGACCGCGCAGATTGCGTGCGCCCGTTCCGGCCTGATGTTGTACCAGGCGCCGGGCGACATCGGTGGTGATCCCGGCATAGAGGCGGTTGTCTTTGTCGCGGATCAGATAAAGTGACCAGACGGTTAACAAAGTTGACTGCGCTGACATTGATCGAGTTTATGTTGTAATTCGTCGGCGGAAACAAATCCCTCAATGTGTAACTGCGGATTAGGGGTGCTCTGTTTATCAAAAAACAGCACATTAGGTAGCCCCAGCACCTTCAAATGCTGCAGCAAAGCCTGGTCTTCACCGCTATTCGCGGATACATCGGCCCGTAATAGCTGATAATCACGCAGACTTTCCCTGATTTTCGGATTGCTGAAGGTCTTGGCATCCAGTTCACGGCAGGCCGTACACCAATTGGCATACAGATCCAGCATGACAGGCTTGCCCTGTGCTTTGGCGACGGAGAGTTGTTGGTGCAACTCGCTGGTATTGGTAATTGGTGTGAACGCCAGCGTGTCTGTTTTTTGCCACGCCAACTGCGCGATGGCGAAGCCGCCTGCAACCAGCAAACTGACTAAAATGAGTGGTTTGAAACGAGGGGATACGGTATCGGGCCATAAACGCCAACACAGCCATAGCAACACGGCCAAGCTAAAACCGGACCAAAGCAAGGTGGCGATATGCTCAGGCAGCAGACGTTCCAGTAAGAATAGCGGCATGGCCAGCAGTAAAATGGCAAACAACTGCTTCACAAATACCATCCAGGCACCGGCTTTGGGTAATAATTTACCGCCGAACAACCCTATCACTAATAATGGCACGCCCATCCCTAAACTCAGCAGGAACAGGGTTAGTGCCCCATAGAACGGCTGACCACTTTGGGCAATAAACAACAGTACGCCTGACAGTGGGGCACTGGTGCAGGGGGAACCGATCAGCCCAGACAGCGCGCCCAGAAAGGCCACGCCGTGTAATGAATGCAACGATTGTCGATTCGCCAGATATTGCAGTTTATCCTGCCAACTGCGTGGCAACTGCAGACCTTGTCCCCACAACAGACTCAACGCCAGACACAGGTAAAACACAGACATGATGCCGAGCACCCAAGGATTTTGTAACCACCCCTGAATTCCGGCGCCCGCAGAGGCAATCGCAATCCCGATAAGACTATAAGTGAGTGCCATCCCTACCACATAAGCCAGCGATAGCATAAATCCGCGTCGCCAGTTCAGGAGATGGCTTTGCTGCGTCAACATCGCACTCAGCACCGGATACATCGGATAGACACACGGGGTCAGTGACAAACCGATCCCCATGGCAAAAAAGCTGAGTAATGTCAGCCAACCCGGCTGTAGTGAAAACCCACTATGACCGAAAGGAATGGTTGGTGTGGCCGGGGGGGAATACGCCTGTAGCGAAATGTTTTTTTGCTGTGGTGGGTAACACAGCCCCGGTGTACAGCCCTGATAGTGGATCACTGCTGTCGTTCCGGGCGGGATCTGTTTAAAAGAAACAGCAAATGTCACCATTTGCGAATAGATTTCGGTCTGCCCCAGAAATTCATCCTGATGTATTTCGCCCGAGGGGAGGCTGAGCGGTGTGAAATCGGCACCGGCTACATCGATACGAATTTTGTCTTTATAGAGATAATAACCTTCTGCGGGTTGTAGTCTGATCTGTAGCTGATTGCCGGTTTGTTGTGTAGAGAGCACGAATGCTTGTTGCACCGGCAGGAATTGGGGCTTGGAGACAGGAATAAGTTGTTGCAATAGTGCATCATCCGCCTTCACCGGCGACATCGTGCCAAAGAACAGCACCAGAAAAAGAAGAGATAAAAAACGTCTCATGGCGTTGTTTGTTCCTGTAACCATTGCAAATAGGCGGCATTGCCGCTCAACACCGGCAGGGCCAGTATTTCCGGAATATCGTAGGGATGTAAGGCCTGGATCCGTTGCTGCAAGATACCAAATAAGGTGCGCCGACTCTTGATGATTATTTGGACTTCTGCGCTCTCTTCCAATTGGCCTTGCCAATAATACAGCGAGGTGACAGCCGGAATGAGATTGACACAGGCGGCCAGTTTTTCACTCAATAACGCGTGTGCCAGCGTACGGGCACAGTGTTCATCAGGACAGGTGCATAAGACCACAATCGTATCTGTCATTGGCGTGTTCCACGAAGCACTGTTCATCCTTTAATTATGCAACGAGTCACAGCAATCGACCACTAAAGAACAGACCGAACTTCAATTTGACCTTGAATCAGCCTGTGTGCATCCCCATTTGATGAATAATGCGTCAGTTCATCGACGTCACATTTGTTGGCCTGAGAGGTGCCTGTGGCAAAAATTGTATTTGGATTTTTCCTGCTGTTCTTTCTGGAACTGTGGGTGATCATTAAAGTCGGTTCCGTATTGGGAGCATTTATGGTGATCCTGTTGATGGTGCTGGCTGCAGGATACGGTGTCTCATTGGTTCGCTCCCAAGGATTGCGCACCATGATGACCATTCAGCAGCAATTGGCACAAGGGGTTGCGCCGACGACGACGGCACTGGAAGGGGTGATGTTACTTCTGGCCGGAGCATTATTCATTTTCCCCGGTTTTCTGACCGATATCATGGCGTTAATGCTGCTTCAGCCGATGATTCGGCAGTGGTTGATTCGCAAGCTCACCAGCTCCTCTCGTTGGCAGATCTATAGTGTGCATACCACGGTCGAGGGCGAAGCCCAGCATGTGGAACCAGACACTACCGAAGTGTTTCGCGACAAGATCAAACCAACACCTCACGCCGGCACCACGGTGGACGGGGAGTATGAACGTAAAGATCAAGATGGCGACAAACAGTAAAAATCGAATTTTTTGTTAAAAAATTTTTCTCGTGCGCCCTTGAAGCACAGGAATCAGCCCCCAGATCGGGGAATGTATTTGAATTCAATTTTCGGCCACTGAAGGCCGTAGTGATAGAAACAACACTCAGTAGGAGAGTTATCGATGAAAATTCGTCCATTGCATGATCGTGTGATCATCAAACGTACCGAAGTTGAAGCTAAGTCCGCAGGCGGGATCGTGCTGACTGGTTCTGCTGCCCAGAAATCCACTCGTGGTGAAGTTCTGGCCGTCGGCGCGGGTCGAATCCTGGATAACGGCGAAGTGAAAGCGCTGGCTGTCAAAGTAGGCGATAAAGTGATTTTCAACGAAGGTTACGGCGTAAAAACCGAGAAGCTGGATGGTCAGGAAGTATTGATCCTGTCTGAAACCGACATTCTGGCAATTGTTGAAGAATAATTCTCGTCATCCCCCAATTTGAGTTTTAAAGGAATTATAAAAAATGGCAGCTAAAGACGTTAAATTTGGCAACGACGCCCGTATCAAAATGCTGGAAGGTGTGAACGTTCTGGCGAACGCAGTAAAAGTGACACTGGGCCCGAAAGGCCGCAATGTGGTGCTGGATAAATCATTCGGTGCGCCTACCATCACCAAAGACGGTGTGTCTGTAGCCAAAGAAATCGAACTGGAAGACAAATTCCAGAACATGGGCGCCCAGATGGTGAAAGAAGTAGCGTCTCAGGCGAATGACGCTGCTGGTGACGGAACTACCACTGCAACTGTACTGGCGCAGTCTATTGTCAACGAAGGTCTGAAAGCCGTTGCTGCGGGCATGAACCCGATGGATCTGAAGCGTGGTATCGACAAAGCCGTCGTTGCTGCGGTTGAAGAGCTGAAAAAACTGTCTGTGCCATGTGCTGATACCAAAGCGATTGCGCAGGTTGGTACCATTTCTGCCAACTCTGACGAAAACGTCGGTAAGCTGATTGCAGAAGCGATGGAAAAAGTGGGTCGTGATGGCGTGATCACCGTTGAAGATGGTCAGGGTCTGCATGACGAACTGGACGTGGTAGAAGGTATGCAGTTCGACCGCGGTTACCTGTCTCCCTACTTCGTGAACAAACCAGATACCGCTTCTGTGGAACTGGACGATCCGTTCATCCTGCTGGTTGACAAGAAAGTATCTAACATCCGCGAAATGCTGCCAGTACTGGAAGGCGTTGCGAAAGCAGGCAAACCACTGGTTATCATCGCTGAAGACGTTGAAGGCGAAGCGCTGGCAACACTGGTGGTTAACACCATGCGTGGTATTGTGAAAGTGGCTGCGGTTAAAGCACCTGGTTTCGGCGACCGTCGTAAAGCGATGCTGCAAGACATCGCGATCCTGACTGCCGGTACCGTGATTTCTGAAGAAATCGGTATGGAACTGGAAAAAGCGACACTGGAAGAACTGGGTCGTGCAAAACGCGTAGTGATCACCAAAGAAAACACCACCATCATCGATGGTATCGGTGAAGCGACCACTATCGAAGCGCGTATCGCTCAGATCCGTCAGCAGATCGAAGAGTCTTCTTCTGATTACGACAAAGAAAAACTGCAGGAACGCGTAGCTAAACTGGCTGGCGGTGTTGCTGTGATCAAAGTCGGTGCGACCACCGAAGTTGAAATGAAAGAGAAGAAAGCCCGTGTAGAAGACGCGCTGCACGCAACCCGTGCTGCGGTTGAAGAAGGCGTGGTTGCTGGTGGTGGTGTGGCACTGGTTCGCGTAGCTTCTAAACTGACCGAGCTGAAAGGCGACAACGAAGATCAGACCGTTGGTATCCGTGTTGCACTGCGTGCGATGGAATCACCACTGCGTCAGATCGTTGAAAATGCTGGCGAAGAACCATCAGTAGTTGCTAACCGCGTTCGCGAAGGCAGCGGTAACTTCGGTTACAACGCCGCGACCGAAGTGTACGGCGACATGCTGGAAATGGGTATTCTGGATCCAACCAAAGTAACCCGTTCTGCACTGCAGTTTGCGGCTTCTGTGGCTGGTCTGATGATCACCACCGAATGTATGATCACCGACGCACCGAAGAAAGATGCACCAGCAATGCCTGACATGGGCAGCATGGGTGGCATGGGCGGCATGATGTGATTTTTAATCACTCATAACCATCTGAAAAGGCTGGAGTTATCTCCGGCCTTTTTCTTTTTCTGCATATTTGTATTCAAGGAATGGTATGGACTTACTTTACAGTTTTGCTCCGATTGCCAGTGACAATGCGCGTGTGCTGATCTTGGGCAGTATGCCGGGGCAGGCCTCACTGGACGCCGGGCAATATTATGCCCATAAGCGTAATCTGTTCTGGCCGATCATGGGGGAACTGTTAGCGTTTGATCCGCTAAGTCGCTATGAAGACCGAACCGGCGCATTACAAACCGCCGGTATTGCCTTGTGGGATGTATTGCAGTCCTGTCATCGTGAAGGGAGTCTGGACGCAAAGATCCGGCCTGATACGCTAACGGTGAATGATTTCGCGGCGTTTTTCCGGCAGCATCCGCAGATCCAACATGTCTTTTTTAACGGAGAGAAGGCATCGGCCTGTTTTCATCGTTATGTGGATAAAAAGGGTTTACCAGAAAATCTGCTCTTCCAGCGATTACCGTCGACTAGCCCGGCCAATGCCTCACAATCCTTGCTGTTTAAATTGCAGGCATGGCGTCAGGTCATGACTTGTTCATCACCGGTTTAAATACCTTGTTCCTTGCGAAATGCCTGTAAATCGGCCATTAACGCCTGCAGCGTCTGGCTTAGTTCCGGCAGACGTGAATAGTCAGTCCATAGCGTATCTTCAACAACATCATGGATCTGTCCGGCTACTTCCATAATGATTCGTTTTTTCTTGGCGAGCAATTTCTGTGGATCCAGCTGTTCTGTCATAAGCAACTCCAAGCATATAGAAAATCATTGCTCAGCAGGTTTCATACCTAATTATTTTTCATTTTTATCATTATGTTACGAGTGATGATTTTGTTTTTGTCTGACGATTAGTGGGGCAAAGATGACAAATGAAAGCATCTTTACATCCGCGATGGCTGGAAGTTTTGGTCGTTCAAATAATGAGCGATTTCTCTTTTGTGCTTAGGTCACGAATTGGCATTTGCTCATTCAGTCATCTGCTACGCTTATAGCAATAAAGATAAGTATTTCAATGCAATATAAGGGTTTAAATGAGTCTCGTTGATGTGTCGACGCAGACAGTTTTTACCGATCAGGCAGGTCGTCATGCCAGAAGCGTTTGCCGAAAATACAGTGCCCGACTCATGGTGGAAGCGCATTATCGTTGCCATTGGGTTAGGTTTGGTGGCTTATCTGAATGTCATGGCTGCGCCACAGCAGCCCGGAGTGATTGCATCTCTCTGGTATGTGAATGCCTTGACGATAGTCACCTTGCTTTATCATCCGGCATGTTGTCGAGCCATACTGTTGTCTGGATATGCGATCGGTCTCAGTGCAGGTTATTGGGCTCATCATGTTTCGGGAATTCCACATTTCACGCTGATGCTGGCCAATTTAGCCGAGATCTTGGTGGCTGTTTATGGGTTGCAACGGAATCAATTGGCCCGTGATTTTTATTGTAGTGTTCAGGCCGCTATTCAACTGGGTGTTTATGGCATTCTCTTACCGCCATTACTGAGTGCGACGATTATGGTTGCCGGGTTCAGTTCGATATCGTCGGTATCCTGGTCGTTGATCGGTTTGCCTTGGTATATCAATTCGGTGATTAGCAGTGTCTCTGTGATGCCACTACTGCTCCTGATCAGGCAACATCACTGGAATTCCGCGCATCGGAGTTTATTTGCCGTCACACTGCTCCTTTTGCTGACTTACACTGCCATTGTGTTGTTGTACTTCCCATTTCCGTTTGTCTATCTGGGATTCGGTTTGGCATTGATTGCGATTCGATACGGGATCTTTGGTGCCGCATTGGCCGGATTTCTGGTTTCTTTCTCTATTGCACTGTTTATCCGCATGGGGTGGCTGAGCTGGCAGCAATATGATCCGCACCTGCTGATGCTGTATGTCTATTTGCCCATTATGGTGTCGCTGATCCCGCCCCTATTACTGGCGATTTTTGTTGATGCCTTGCATATCCGTGAGCAACAACTGTTGACGCGTGAATCTATGTTTCGCGATGCCATGGAGGCCTCTGCCATCGGCATCGCACTTATCTCGACGGATGGCCAGTTATTCAAGACGAACCCCGCGTTGTGCCGCATGCTGGATTACAGCGAGACAGAATTGGGGGATTTATCATGGGATCAGGTTATTTATCCCGACGATCTGGCCGCAGAACAACAGAGTCAGCAACAATTATTAACCAGTCAGAAAAACTCGTATCGGTTGGAAGTTCGTTATCAACGGAAAAATGGACAAAGTTTCTGGGTACGCCAAGTGGTCTCCATGGTGCGGGATGCATCTGGGTTGCCACATTATTTTGTATTACAGGTCGAAGACATTGATAGCCGGCGTAACAGTGAAGAGCGCGAACGTGAGTTGTTCAACCGTTATTTACTGGCCGCCGAAGCCGGGCAGGTGGGGGTTTGGGAATGGCGACCGCTGGAGCAGTTGCTAAATTGGGACGAACGAATGTTCGATCTGTATGCCATCGACCGACGCTATATTGTGCCTTCTTTTACGATCTGGAAAAGCTGCGTGCACCCCGACGATTTACCGACGTTGCTGAAAGAGCTGGATAGTGCACTGAAAGAGACCAATGTGTTGGACAGCGAATTCAGAGTCATACATAAAGACAACAGCATTCATTATTTGCGGACTCATGCAATGGTAGAACGTGATGCGGCGGGAAATCCCTGGCGAATGGTGGGGACTAACTGGGATATCACGGAAATTCGGGTATTGATGAATGATTTATCCCACGAACGGGAATTGTTGCGTACCACGCTGCTATCGATCGGGGAAGCCGTTGTCATGACGGATCCGCATGTCCGGGTTGTGTTTATGAATCCGGCGGCAGAGCAGATCCTGCAATGCCCTAATATCAAAGCGGCGTATAAACCCATCGACAGTATCATGCGGATCGTCGACAGCGAAGGACATGCCTTGGATAACCCACTGCACCTCGCCTTAACGCAACGCCAGCTTATGCATCTCGGTCACGATGCGTATTTAAAGCGTCGGGATGGTTCACTGTTGGCGATACAGGATTCCGCTGCACCAATATTACGGGATAACCATGAATTGTTAGGTGGCGTACTGGTCTTTTCTGATGTGACCGAAATGCGCGGCCTGCAAAAGCAACTGGGTTATCAGGCCAGCCATGATCCGTTGACCGGGTTGGTAAACCGTTCCGCGTTTGAAGCGATTTTGCAGGATGTCGTGAAAGAATCGGTCATGACGGCAGGGCGAAGTGCGCTGGTCTTCCTCGATCTGGATCATTTCAAACAGGTTAACGATACCGCGGGTCATGCAGCTGGGGATAAGTTATTGAAACAACTGGCCACCCTGATGAGCGAACAAATGCGTGCCTCTGATTTGGTCGCCCGGTTAGGCGGCGATGAATTCGGGTTGGTTCTGCGAAACTGTTCTGTCGCCTATGCTGAGGAATTCATGCGGGAAGTCATTCAGTTAATTTGTCAGTTCGAGTTTCGCTGGCATGACCGAAGTTTTCATGTCGGGGCTAGTGCTGGGCTGGTGGCTGTTAATGGATCTATCTCTTCTGCCAGTGCCCTGCTGGCGTTGGCGGATAAAGCCTGTTATGACGCGAAACGATCTGGTCGGGGACAGGTCAAGGTCGTCCATGATGCTTCTTGATACAGAATAAGTCTCGTCTTGTCATGGGTTGCTATAATTGATGTTCACTCTGTTAAAACACCCGCGTGCATGAATCATCGTCAAAAATTAGAACTGCTGGCTCCGGCCAAAAATCTTGAGTTTGGTATTGAGGCCATTAATCATGGTGCTGACGCCCTGTATATCGGGGGCCCTTCTTTTGGTGCCAGAGCGGCCGCAGGGAATTCGATTGCCGACATTGAAACACTGGCGGCGTATGCTCATCGCTATGATGCCAAAGTGCTGGTGGCCCTGAATACCATTTTGCGTGATCACGAACTGGTTGAAGCAGAACGCTTGATTCATCAGCTTTACGAGGCGGGTGCCGATGCACTGATTGTGCAGGATCTGGGATTGCTGCGGCTGGATCTGCCGCCAATAGCCTTACATGCCAGCACCCAGCTGGATAACCGGACGCCGGAAAAAGTTCGCTTTCTGCAGGAAGTGGGTTTTTCCCGTGTGGTTTTGGCGCGTGAACTCTCGTTGGAACAGATCCGATCGATTGCACAGCAAACCGACGTTGAACTAGAGTTCTTCGTCCACGGTGCATTGTGTGTCAGTTACAGCGGGCAATGTTATATCAGTCATGCCGTTACCGGCCGCAGTGCCAACCGGGGCGAGTGTGCCCAGCTCTGCCGGGTGCCCTGCACGCTGGAAAACAGAGACGGTGTCGCGCTGGCCCGCGATCAGCATCTGCTGTCGCTGAAGGATATGAACCAGACGGCTAACCTGCAACTGCTGGCTGAAGCGGGGATCAGCTCATTCAAGATTGAAGGCCGGCTGAAAGATTTTTCCTACGTGAAGAATGTCACTGCCTGGTATCGGCAGAAACTGGATGCCATCATGGAGGGGAAACCGCAATGGCAACGTGCTTCAGCGGGTAAAAGCCGATACACCTTCACACCGAAACCGGAAAAAAGTTTTAACCGGGGCAGTACCGATTACTTTCTGCATGGTCGCCAGATCCCGATCACTTCGTTTCAGACACCGAAATATGCGGGTGAGCCGGTCGGCACCATCAGCCGGATTGCTGATAAATGGCTGGAGGTGCAGAGTGATGACGAGTTCCATAACGGCGATGGGTTCAGTTATTTCAATCAGAAAAATGAGCTGGTCGGCTTACGGGCTAACCGGGCAGAGGGTAACCGTTTGTTCCCGGCTGAAGCGATCCGGGGCTTGAGTGTCGGCACACACCTGTATCGCAATCACGATCAGGAATTTGAAAAACTGCTGGAAAAAAAATCGGCAGAACGGCGTCTGAGCGTGGTATTGCAACTCAGTGAAACTGCCGATGGCTTTTTACTGCAGATCACCGACGAACAGGGGATCACCGCCCAGGCGGAACTGACGCAGAGCAAAGAGGCGGCCAGTAATCCAGAGCGGGCCACCTCTTCCTTAAAAGATCAACTGGCGAAGCTGGGCAACACCATCTTTGAAGCGGCAGCGGTGGAGCTTAAGCTATCTCAGCCGTGGTTTATCCCGGTCAGCAGTCTCAATGCGTTGCGGCGCGAGGTTGTCGACAAACTGGAACAGGCAAGGGCTGCGGCCTATCAGCGTCCGGAAGCCAATCTGTCCCGTTCGCCACTGGCCGTATTTCCGCAGTCGAAACTCACCTATCTGGGCAATGTCTATAACGCCGAGGCAGCCGCATTTTACCAGCAGCACGGGGTTGACGAGATCGCGCCGGCCTATGAACAGAATCAGGAAGCGAACGAAGTTTCGCTGATGATCACCAAGCATTGCTTACGTTACAGTTTTAATCAGTGCCCGAAAGAGCGGGAACCGGGATTTAAGCCGGATCATCTGGTACTGAAGATGGGGAAAGAGAGCTTTCGCCTGAAATTTGACTGTAAGCGTTGTGAAATGCATGTCTTGGGTAAACTGAAACAGCCGCGTTCAGCAAAATAACAGCGCATGGTGACGCACACAGCCATAGACGCCGTGAGCTGGGTGGTTATGATATCGGTTGATTCATTACCTTCAGGAAACATATGACCATCTGGGTGGATGCGGACGCTTGTCCGAATGCAGTAAAAACTATTCTGTTTCGTGCCGCAGAGAGAACGGCCACATCATTGATTCTGGTCGCAAACCAGTCGATCAGCGTGCCGCCCAGCCGTTATATCAAGACACTGCGGGTCGAATCCGGGTTTGACGTCGCGGACAATGAGATTGTGAAACGCGTGGATGCAGGGGATTTAGTGATCACCAGTGACATTCCGCTGGCCGCCGATGTCATTGCAAAAGGCGCGTTTGCCCTCTCTTCCCGTGGCGAGGAGTACACGCGGGACAATATCCGTGGCCGCCTGAATATTCGTGATTTTATGGATACCATGCGGGCCAGCGGCATACAAAGTGGTGGCCCTGCCGCATTCAGTGAAACCGAAAAACGCGCTTTTGCCAATGCGTTGGATCGTTATCTGGCCCGAACACGTACGCAGTCAGCCTAAACACACTTGCCATACCCTGTGATACCAAGCTCACAGGGCATGCACAACATCCTTGCCAGTCACTTAGTGTGACTTCGCCATGCGGCGCAACGTCAGCCAGGGAATCGCACTGCCGATCACCGCCATGATGGCAATCAGCACGATCTTGGCATCCGGCACGAGCGAGACAACCTGCATCCCGATGGCGCCGAGAATAAAAGAGGAAAACGTCAGGAGGGATGAAGCCGCCCCCACATCATGATGGACTTGTTCCAAGACCATGTGGTTACACAATGGGCGACTGATCCCCATACAGAACGAAACCGCAAACATGGCGCCGGCAAAACTGGCGCTGGTCGGATGCCACAACAGCATCACCATGCCAGCGAGAAAGATACCGGCCAATGACCAGTTCAGGATCTGCATGGAAGAAAAACGGCTACCCAATTTGGTACAACAAAATGAGCCGCTCATCAAACCGATCGCATTGAAGCCAAATAACAGCCCGAATTGTTGCGCTGACAAATGAAAATCAAGCATGTAGATACTGCTGGATGCCGCCAGAAACGAATAAAAAAACAGCGGAGTGATCGAAAAGACTAAGGTCAGTGAACGGTAGGGTTTATTTTGAAACAATACCAGATAACGGCGTAATACGGCACACACCCCGCCTTTCGTACGATGGATGTTTGGCTCTTTGAAAAACCAAGCGCCAAACAGCGATACGACGGCCAGCACGGCGTGGGTGATAAAGATGATCCGCCATGAGAGATGCGCGATGACCCAGCTTCCCAGCATCGGGGCCAGCATCGGAACCAGTGGCACAATCACACCAATGTAGGCCATGACTTTTTTCTGCTGCTGGCCGGTGTAGAGATCTTTCGACAGGGTCAGTGACAGTGAAGAGGCTGCCGCAGCGCCGCAACCCTGCAGAAAACGGGCGATGACCAGTTGGGTGATGGATTGCGCCATGGCACAAAACAGGCTGCCCACAATGAAGATCACAATGCCGACCAACAAGACCGGGCGGCGACCAAAGCGATCCGCCAATGGCCCATACACCAATAAAAACAGGCTGAAGGTGATAAAGAAAATGACCAGGGAAAAATTAGCCTGCGCCAGCGAGAGTTGCCACAGATGTTGCAGCATCGGCAACGCCGGCAGATACATATCGGTTGCCAATGCCGGAAAACCAGCTAGGAGAATGATGAGGACAAACGGTGGCATGAAAGAACCTTTGCGGGAAAAGATGTATGCGTGTGATAACAAAAAAGTAACAGTTTCGCGGCAGCAATGCCAGTCTTGATGGTGCGTAAGGGAACGTTGTGCCAATGGTGATTACGCCTGTGGGACAGGCGTAATCAGTGGTGCATCAGAAGGCATCACTCACGATTTCTTTCGTGAACGATTTTTCACAGTAGTGGCATTTCAAACGAATTTCACCTTGTGCGGAGCGAACGCCAAAACGGCTGCGCACCGGTTCCCGATGGCTGATGCAATTAGAGTTCGGGCAGGCAAACACGCCAACGATGACTTCCGGCAACTGTAACTGATGTTTGGTGACCACTTTAAAGTCTTCAATGATGTTGACGGTGGCCTGTGGCGCAAATAACGCCAGTTGGTTGGCCTGGTCGGCCGTCAGTTGGGTATTTTCCACTTTGATCAGATCTTTGGCACCCAGCGCGGCAGAGGGTAAATTCAAACCAACGGTGATCCGCTGACGGGTATCCAACAGATGAAACAATTTCAGGATTTTGATCCCCTGACCGGCAGGAATATGGTCGATCACCGAACCGTTACAGATCGCTTCAACTTGTAGCTGTTTTTTCTCTGGCATGATCGGCTCCTTATACGGTTTCGTTCAAAACTAAAGCCAGCAGTGCCTGACGTGCGTACACGCCGTTGCCGGCTTGCTGAAAGTAATAGGCATGAGGTGTGGCATCCACATCGGTATGGATTTCATCCACTCGTGGCAGCGGATGCAGAATTTTCATATTCGGTTTTGCGGTTTCCAGTTGCTCGGCCGATAACACAAATTTGGCCGCAATATGACGATATTCGGATTCTTCAAAACGCTCTTTCTGCACCCGTGTCATATAGAGAATATCCAGTTCCGGCATCACCTCTTCCAGTGAATCGTGGAAGCTGAATTCAATGCCTTTTTCCGTTAATTCCTCACAGATATAGTCGGGCATTGCCAATGCTTCCGGTGCAATGAAATAGAAGCGGGCACCGAACAGACTTAATGCCTGTGCCAGTGAATGCACCGTACGGCCATATTTCAAATCACCGACGAAGGCCAGTTTCAGACCGTCCAAGGTGCCCTGAGTTTCATAAATACTGAACAGATCCAGCAAGGTTTGGGTTGGATGCTGATTTGAACCATCGCCAGCGTTGATCACGGGTACAGAGGAGAATTCCGCCGACAAACGGGCCGCGCCTTCCTGTGGATGACGGATCACGAAGGCATCGGTGTAGGAGGTGATGACACGTACCGAGTCGGCCAGCGTTTCCCCTTTTTTGGCCAAAGAGGTATTTCCGGCATCGGCAAAACCGATCACGGAACCGCCTAAACGATGCACGGCTGTTTCAAATGACAGACGGGTTCGGGTTGATGCCTCAAAAAAGCAGCTGGCGACCACTTTATGCTGTAACAAGTCATGTCGTGGTGTTTGTTTTAGCTGGCTTGCCGTACGAACAACCAGTTCCAGATCGGTGCGGGTCAGATCAGCGATCGACAGAATATGTTTTTTATACAGGGGGTTGGCCATGGCGGTAGTGTCCTCAGACAGGATAAGAGCGGATGGTTAAACACAGCGCTGGGTGTAAAGGCACAGAAAAAAGCCCCATTTGCAGGGGCTTTTGGTATGAATTCAGCAGAATGGGCAACGCATTGCCAACAATTTGTTGTGGCAAACCGCAAACGGTCAGATCAATATCTTGCTGCATAGTCACGCGTCCATTCTATCAGTGCGCGCTGATTATAGTTGATGGGGGGAGTGCTGTTAAGCGACCAGCAACAAAGATCTGAGGTCAGGCAGGGCAGAAAGATCGCTTTTTTTACTGAAATCAAAAGCAATTAGTTAAAAAACGAGCAAAAGAACCAAGCGGCATAAAAATCGCTTTACCTTTCAAGGTCAGTTTGTATAATCGCTGACGAAATTTGCAGGGGCGTAGTTCGAATTGGTAGAACAGCGGTCTCCAAAACCGATGGTTGGGGGTTCGAGTCCCTCCGCCCCTGCCAACTAAAACCAGCGGAAGCTGGTTTTTTAGTTTCTGTATTCCGCAAATTGTTCTCAGCGCACTTTTCGCAGCATCCGCCCTGAGAGGCTGGTGTCAAATTTCCAGACGTTATCAAAAATCTTCATCAGCGCGGGCTTGCCATGTCGTGACAGGCTGACGGCATTGAAGCGATTGCCGTTTTGTTTGATTCGATACGCCTGTTGCTCCGTTTCCGGGCTGAGTCGTTGGGCTATAAAATCGGAAAGCACCACCGCATCGGCATTACGGAACTGGGCCTGTTGCATATAGTTCATCACCTGATGCATACAGGGCTCGAGATCGGTACCGCCTTTAAACGAACAACTGAGAAAATTCAGCGCTTCCTGTAATCCGTCCGGTCCGGTCAATTCATAGGTCACCACATCGGTGGAAAAGAGCAGGATCACACAATGACGTTGTTCGGAGAGCGCAATCTGTAACAACGCAAAGCAGAAGCCTTTGGCGCAATCTTCCGGGTAGCCGCTCATCGAACCGGAGGTATCAATACAGACAATAAATGGCCCTTTGGTATCTTCCGTTTCCCCGAAAACCCGGCGTTCACTGAGGGTGGTTTCCAGACTCTTGCTTTGACCCATAAACTGATAGTTCAGCAGGCGTCGTTCCGCGAGCTGTTTATAGAACACCGTTTCCAGCTCAGGTTCCGTTAATAAGACGGTTTCTGAACTGATCAGGCGATTAAGCTCGTTGCTCTGATGCACACCGACTAAATCATCCGGAACTTGTTCCTGCTGTACATATTTCCATTCCGGTGTTTCGACCTGGGTGATCTGTTCTTCGGCACTACTATCCTGTGTTGCGGCGCGCCCCAGTGCATCCGCGATTTTCTTGAGTTCAGGATTATTGACCAGAAAGCTGGCGTAATGGCGAAACAGCGCACTGTTGCCCTGTAACATGTGCGTGGCGGTGAGATCCCACAATTTACCGGGATGCTGCGGGGCGAGGGTTTCATCCAGTTCACCGGCAATCTGCATGCGCAACTCCAGTTCCTGCAACATGCGTTCGCGCTCCTGCTCCGCAAAATCAATTTCCAGCGACAACACACGGGAAACCAGATGTTCGCGCCATTTCTGGATAAAGAGCTGTTTTCGGTTCAGCAGATTTGACTGGCCGAGACTCAGCAGCAGGTTTTGCGCATCAGTATGAAAGTCGCTGTGTTGTAGCTGCACCAGCAGACGAGTGCTCTGTTTTGAAAACTGCTCCGGGCTTAAGCCCTGCGTTTCAAGAAAGAGAATATATTCCTGCTGTAAATCATCCGGAACCGGAATACTTTTCATCTGGGCCGGCATGGCCTGGCTCCATTGCTGTACATGTTCCTGAATGTTTTTGAAAAACAGCGGATGCTCATGCATAAATTGCGAGATCTGCGGTGACGACATCACTGTAGACACCAGATCCTGCACCATCTGTGTTTCATTAATCGCCAGCAACTGTGACAGTGTTTCTAAATCAACCATAAGCTAGTGTCCGGCTAATTGGATCAATGACGCGAGACTTTGCTGGTTCATTTCCACTTGGTATTGCAGGTTTTGTATCTCACTGTCTAAGCGCATGAAACTGTCTTCAATGGCGGTCAGTGAGTCTTGTGCCAGAAACAGATGCGGACACTCAGCAGTAAATAACAGATATTGTTTTTTTACGTCATCGCGCAATCGACGCCACTCTTTTTGAATGGTATCCAGTTGGTCATGCCAGGTTTTGGTTTGCCATTCCGGTAAGCCTTTCTTACCTGATATGGTTAATGCTATCGGGCGGTTAGCACTGTCTCTGGCGATCAGGACGGCCTGACCATCCGTACCTTGTACATCAGCGTCAAAACGCAATGTAACCATACTTTGATCTTCATGCAAACGAACCGGAACAGGCTCTTGTTTATGCAACCAGAGCATTAACTCTTTACGTCGTAATGTAGCGTAATGGATCTCTCGTTCCGGATGTTTAGGATCCAGATAGGCGGTCTGTAAAAAAATCAGCCGGTAATGTTCCGCTACCGGGCTCAGCTCTGCGGTTTTAAAATCCAGTTCCCAGCTTTTACTTTGTGGGCGCAGCAGGTTTTTGGTCGGGGAAAGGCGACAACCGAGGATCTTGGTCTGTTCCCGTTGATATTGCTGTAATTCTGCCAGCAGGCGTTTCAACGAGATGTGCAGCTGCTCCTGACCAAAGGCTGATTTGCAGGCAAAGTCATGCAACATGGTTTCAATTTGCTGCCGGGCATAAAGGTCATGCCATAAACAGTCTTTCAGCAACAGCAGATCCAGACTGTTGATCTTCTGCCGACCGTTAAAAAAGGCGCTGGATTGTAATAGGCGCAAGGCTTTTTTCCAGCGGCGATCCGAGACATACATCGAATCTTGCTGTTCGCTGTTTTGCTGGCTGAGTTGGTAGATTTGCTCGCGTAACGCATATAGCTGCTCAAAAATGGCATCCGGCAAAGCAACTTGCGTTAAGGCCTGTTGCCATTCGTTATATTCGTCATCACCGATCTTCAGCGCGGGTTGTACGGGATCATGCATCGGATCCTGTCGGCTGACCAGCATGGCCCGGAAATTTTGCTTGTCTTGTATCCGGTCCATCCAGATCCGCATGAGCATACGGTCATACAAGGCTTCCAGCCCGCTGTCTTTCTGCGGTAATTCATTCGAGGCAGTCACCAGCAATCGCATCGGAACCGAGACTTCGCGTTCGCCGTTACGAAAACGGTGTTCATTAATGACCGTCAGCAGGGTATTCAATATTGCAGGGCCCGCCTTCCAGATCTCATCCAGAAAGACCACTTCGGCATCCGGCAAATAACCTTCTGTCAGGCGTAAATAGCGGCCGTCATCTTTGAGTGCCTGAATCGATAACGGGCCAAAGACCTCCTCCGGGGTGGAGAAGCGGGTCATCAGATATTCAAAGGCATGATTGTCGCGGAATGCGTGAATGAGACGACGGGCAATCAGACTCTTGGCTATCCCCGGCGGGCCCAGCATGAAGACACTTTCACCCGATAACGCAGCCAGCAAACAAAGCCGGATCACGTCTTTTCGTTCAAATAAGCCTTGAGACAGGGCATCAATCAACCGCCCGATGCGTTCTTGAAGCTGTTTGTTATTCTGCATGTAACCGTTCTCCGTCGCTGGACATGACTACTGAGCGACCTGTGTTTATATAGTTATAGTTTGCCGGAACAATTATTTTTCAGGCTTGTTTTACATCATGAACTGCCTGAATTAGATGCTGCGGCATTATTGCCTCATTTTTATCTGCTATGTATATGACTATATGCGCTATTGACTATTTTTTCTCGGCTCACTCTGGTATGAATGCGCTCTGAAAACAGAGAGAGGCTTTCGTGGTCACATCAATTTTGCGTCATATGCATATTACAGACTGGGCATTGCGTTCGCCTGATAGGCTGCCCTATGCGTTAACGCCGGAAAAAAATACCGTGACGCCCCGCTGTTGGGTAGTGGGAGAACTACCGCTGTGGATGGAAGATCTGTGTCAGGTGTTACAACTGACGGAGTATCGACAAGTTGCCTTGTCGGATGAGTTACCGGAATCCGTCGCTGCGCATGATTGGATCTTATGGTGCGACGCGTCACCGGCGCCTTCGTATGCATCGCATCCCCGACAGCTTGTCTTTAACGCATCCACGGTAGATGCAAAACAACAGCTATGGCACCAACTCTGTCAACATGAATATTGAATTTCTCGTTCCGAACAAGACACATCTGCAAGCGCTGTATGACATTGAATGTCGGGCGCACCCCTATCCCTGGAGTTACCATTTGCTGGGTTCTAACTTCGGCGATCGTTACTGCAATGGTGCCATGCTGTATCAGCAAAAACTGATCGGGTTTTATATTGCCGATCTTTTGTTGGATGAAAGCACGTTGCTGAATATTTGTATTGATCCGGCTTGGCAAGGGCGAGGGTTGGGCCAACAGTTGATGACGAATTATCTGCAGCAGACGGCGGCGAAAGGTTGCACTCAGTGGTGGTTAGAGGTTCGGGTTTCCAATACGACTGCACAAAATTTGTATCGGAAGCTGAACTATCATGAGGTCGGTGTACGCAGGAACTATTATCAAAATGGGGCAGCCAGCGAAGATGCGCTCGTGCTGCAACGTTGTCTGGACTGATCATCTGAGATTTTCGACCATGCCAAGTAAGCTGACCTTCCTGTTGATCGCCGTATCGGCAGCGCCATGCCTTGCTCATGCAGGCTCAGTGTATCGATATGTTGATGATAACGGTGTGGTCAGTTTTACCGATCAATATGCCCGAGCGGCACCCTACAATCCGGTTGAAGTGGATGTGTGGGAGCCGGATCAGGATGCGGTGACATTGCGTTATACCAAGATGGGCAATCTCTATTTGTACAATAGCCTGTATGGCCCAGTCACCGTGATGTTAAAACTGAATCAACGGGATAACGTGATTGCTCATAAGGATTTATCCAAGCCGATTGTGATTGCGGCCAGAACAGAAGTGTTTGTGGATCAGGTGCACTATCTCGGGCAGGGAACACTGGAGTTTAGTTATCACTTTTCGGTGGGGACGCCAACGGATATTCAGGAAGATCATTCCCGGCTGCAGCCTCCTTTTACCGGTAGTTTTCAGATTTCTCAGGGGTTTAATGGCGGATACAGCCATCATCTGCCGGGCAACCGCTATGCCATGGATATCGCCATGCCGGAAGGGACACCGATACTGGCTGCTAAATCAGGCACCGTACTGGATATGCGGGATAGCTATGCCGGACACAGTATCGATCCGCAGGAAAGAGCCAAAACCAATTACATCCGGTTATTGCATGCCGATGGCACGATGACATTGTATGCCCATTTAAAAACGCACAGCTGTGTGGTCAAGCCCGGACAACAGGTGAAAACAGGACAACTGCTGGCCTTATCGGGTAATACCGGTTACAGCACAGGCCCGCATCTGCATTTTGCCGTACAACGCAATGACGGTTCGCAATTAGTCTCAATTCCTTTTAGTTTACAGGGTATTATACCGCAAAAAGGCGTTTGGTTGGCTGGACAGACGGCATCTACGCGTTAACTTCGAGGATTCATCTATTACCAAAACCGATAAACATAATTGGTCGTAGTTATTTCAAGAAAAATATCGTGATTAGTTCAAGAAATAATTTTCTGTATTCCATTTTTTTGGATTTTTTTTCAGGTGCAGAGCAGGTAGAGTAGCACCCCCATTTATTTTCGAGATTGTGCGAGAGCTCTCAGAACTTGACCGGTAAACTGAGTCCACAATTTCCGTAAAATGAACTGAAGATGCAGGTACGTTTTTGTGTCGAAACGTCTACACTGTTGCCTGTGCATATTATAAACCGGTCGCTGTGGGCAATAATGCAGCGTCATTTTTCACTATCAGGGAAAAATCATGCAGATTGGAATACCGAGAGAAAGCCTTGCCGGTGAGACACGGGTTGCCGCAACCCCGAACACCGTTGAGCAACTAAAAAAACTCGGCTTCGACGTGGTTGTCGAGTCTGGCGCTGGCGCTCTGGCCAGCTTTGATGATGCCGTTTATCTGGCCGCGGGCGCCACAATGGCAAAAGCGGCCGACATTTGGCAATCCGATATCATTTACAAGGTCAACGCGCCGTCTGATGCCGAAATCGCTTTGATCAAAGAAGGGGCGACTCTGGTCAGCTTCCTGTGGCCGGCGCAAAATCCTGAGCTGGTGGCCAAACTGTCCACCAAAAAAATCAATGTGCTGGCCATGGATATGGTGCCACGTATTTCCCGTGCTCAGTCACTGGATGCGCTCTCCTCCATGGCCAACATCGGTGGTTACCGCGCTGTCGTGGAAGCGGCTCACGCCTTTGGTCGCTTCTTCACCGGTCAAATCACAGCCGCGGGTAAAGTGCCGCCGGCGAAAGTACTGGTTATCGGTGCCGGGGTGGCTGGTCTCGCCGCGATTGGTGCCGCCGGTTCGCTGGGCGCGATTGTGCGTGCGTTTGATACCCGTCTGGAAGTGGCTGAACAAATCGAGTCCATGGGTGGCGAGTTCCTGAAACTCGACTTCGGTGGCGAAGACGGTTCTTCTTCTGACGGTTACGCCAAAGTCATGTCCGATGAATTCATCAAAGCGGAAATGGCGTTATTTGCCGAGCAGGCCAAAGACGTGGATATCATCATTACCACGGCCCTCATTCCGGGCAAACCCGCACCGAAACTCATCACCAAAGAGATGGTCGATTCGATGAAAGCCGGCTCGGTGATTGTAGACTTGGCTGCTGCGACCGGTGGTAACTGCGAATATACCGTACCGGGCGAACTGTCCGTGACCGCCTCCGGGGTGAAAGTGATTGGTTACACCGACCTGCCGGGTCGTCTGCCAACCCAATCTTCGCAACTGTATGCGACTAACCTGGTGAACCTGTCGAAACTGTTGTGCAAAGAGAAAGACGGCAATATCAACCTCGACTTTGACGATGTCGTCCTGCGCAACATGACTGTGGTGCATCAAGGTGAAGTGACCTTCCCGCCACCGGCGATCAGTGTCTCTGCGGCGCCGAAACAGGAAGCCGCGAAACCGGCGGCGAAGAAAGCCGAAGAGAAGAAACCGTCCAAGCTGAAATACTGGCTGGGTGCGCTGGGTTTGGTGCTGTTTGGTATGGCGGGTCATGCGGCGCCGCCGGAGTTCCTGTCACACTTTACCGTGTTTGTGCTGGCCTGTGTGGTCGGTTACTACGTGGTGTGGAATGTGACGCACTCACTGCATACGCCACTGATGTCCGTAACCAATGCGATTTCCGGCATCATCGTGGTAGGGGCGCTGTTGCAGATTGGCAGTGATTCCGGTCTGGTCAAAGGGCTGGCGTTCTTTGCCGTACTGATTGCCACTATCAACATCGTCGGTGGTTTCACCGTCACCCAGCGTATGCTGAAGATGTTCCGTAAAGGTTAAGGGGAGCTCTGACATGTCTCAAGGTTTAGTTACTGCATCCTACATTGTGGCGGCAGTTCTGTTTATTGCCAGTCTCGCCGGGTTGTCAAAACAGGAGACCGCCAAATACGGTAACCTGTTTGGTATGACTGGGATGGCGATTGCGCTGATTGCAACCATCGCCAGCCCAAGCGTACATGGTGTGATTTTTATTCTGGTAGCGATGGTTATCGGGGGAACGATTGGTGCTCGTCTGGCACTGAAGGTCGAGATGACCCAGATGCCAGAGCTGGTTGCTATTCTGCACAGCTTCGTGGGCTTGGCGGCGGTTCTGGTGGGCTATAACAGCTTCATCGAACTGTTGCCTGCCAATGCGGCACAACAACTGGTGCTGCCACTGAACGGTTCACCGGCAGAAATCATGGCCGCCGCTCAGGCTGCCATCAATCAGCTGGCACAGCAAACCACTAATGGCCCGAGCCATCTGAGCGGCGCCATGCTGAACATCCACCTGACTGAAATCTTCTTAGGGGTGTTCATCGGTGCGGTGACCTTCACGGGTTCTATCGTGGCGTTCGGTAAACTGCGTGGCATCATCAGCTCCAAACCGCTGAACATTCCGCACAAGCACAAGCTGAATCTGCTGGCGGCCATGGTTTCTTTCGCGCTGATGCTGTTCTTCATCCATGTGAATGGTTCTACCTTCGCCATCCTTCTGATGACGCTGATTGCGCTGGCGTTTGGCTGGCATCTGGTGGCCTCTATCGGTGGTGCAGATATGCCGGTGGTGGTTTCCATGCTGAACTCCTACTCTGGCTGGGCAGCCGCTGCGGCGGGCTTCATGCTCTCGAATGACCTGCTGATTGTGACCGGTGCGCTGGTCGGTTCTTCAGGTGCCATCCTGTCTTACATCATGTGTAAGGCGATGAACCGTTCGTTCATCTCCGTTATCGCCGGTGGTTTCGGTACTGACGGCTCTTCTTCCTCTTCATCTTCTGAAGAAGTGGGCGAATACCGTGAAATGTCACCGGAAGATGTGGCGGATCTGCTGAAGAACTCCAGCTCCGTGATCATCACCCCGGGCTATGGTATGGCGGTGGCCCAAGCGCAATATCCGGTGGCAGAAATCACGCAGAAACTGCGCGAGAAGGGGATCGAGGTTCGCTTCGGTATTCACCCAGTGGCAGGTCGTCTGCCAGGCCACATGAACGTGCTGCTGGCGGAAGCAAAAGTGCCTTACGACATCGTGCTGGAAATGGACGAAATCAACGAAGACTTCCCGCAAACCGACACCGTACTGGTCATTGGTGCGAATGACACCGTGAACCCGGCGGCGATGGAAGATCCGGGCAGCCCGATTGCCGGCATGCCGGTGCTGGAAGTCTGGAAAGCGCAGAATGTGGTGGTGTTCAAACGTTCAATGAATACTGGTTACGCTGGTGTGCAGAACCCGCTGTTCTTCAAAGAAAACTCACACATGTGCTTCGGCGATGCGAAAGCCACGGTGGAAGCGATCCTGAAGGCGCTGTAATCGTTAAACAGGACGATTGAGTCAGACTGAAAAAGGAGACCTTAGGGTCTCCTTTTTATTTTTCTATTTAACAGCTCAAGAGGATGCGGGATCTGTCGATATACTGAATACAGGGGGAATCGAATATGCGCAGTATTTGGATATTATTTAGTTTGTTTGCCAGCACTGCCGTGTATGCCGCAGGGAATGGTTCTGCCGCGCCGACAGGGACCACTGCGCCGACCGGAACAACCACAGATGCAACAACCTCTAATCCGGATTTTATTCCGCCGAGTACCGCAATTTTCAGTGGTATTGAAAGCCCTCCGACGGTAACGCCAGGCAACTCTTCCGGACAACAGTTTTCTCAATCCGTAAATAAAGCACTCAATATTGCACCGAAAGAAGGGACGGCTTCCGATAATAGTAATAATACCGGGCCAAAACCATTGGATGTGGCTCCTTTGGCGGTTCCCGAATCGCCTGATAAACAAGAAGCGTCAGCCGCCTCAGGTCATGCACCTAAAAAGGAAAATATACCGGATGAAGTGTTAAAGCTTTCGGTCAACACGCCAACATCTGATTTGCCAGTGATCCAGATATACTCCCAGGAGGAGTTGATCAAATTGATCAACGAAGGCAAGCATTTGGAACGGGTTGAAAAAATTGATGAGTGCCAGTTAGTGACAGATATCGAGGCCAGGGCCAAGGTAGTTATGTTACCTGCCTATGAATATTTATGGGGCGATATGCAGCTGACCGGAACCTGTACGGCTCTCAATGTGGAATCTGGTCTTGAATATCTTTGGAAGGCTGCCAATCAGGGGATGCCTGCGGCACTGGAGCATTTGGCGCGTTATTATGCCAAAGGGCGCTATGTACAACGCGATCCGCAGCAAGCGGCAATACTGATGCATGAAGCAGCAGGGCAAGGCTATCTCAAGGCGCAGATCGGTTGGGTGCAGATGCTGGTGTCTGGTTTAGGTAGTCCGCTGGACTACGAAGAAGCTTACAGTTGGTTGCACCATTCTGTGATCAGTGATGATAAGCAATACAAGCAAGCCGCATTATTATTGACCCGATTGGCTCAAAAAATGCCGCCCAACGTAGTGAGCAGGGCAAAGAATTTTCGCTGGCAATAACGCTTCATGAAAGCAGTTGATGCAGCAGGCGACTGCCAAAATAAGCAACCGCCAGCAAGACATTACCGGTGAGCGTCAGCACGACCAGACGCTGACCGCGCCATCCCCGCTGATAATGTCCCCAGAGCAAGGTGGCATAAAGACACCAGGCGACGACAGAGACGCCGACTTTATCGATATTGCTCGGTGCCAGCATGTTATCAAGAAATAAGAAACCACTGCTGATGGATAATGTCAGCAATACGCCGCCGATCTGTAATAAGCGAACCAGTTGTTTTTCAATGCTTAATAGCGGTGGAACATTCTGTAAATTCAATTTGCGGCGGTGTTTGAGCTGATGGTTTAAATAAACCTGTAATAGCGCAAACAAGCTGGCAATGCTCATCATGGCATAAGACAGCAGCGCCAGTGCAATATGGATCACCAGTCCCGGACGGTTATTCAGACTGGTCAGATAGTGGTCAGGAATGAACAGACTGCTAAACAGCAGAACGACCGTAAAGGCATAGGCAAATGGCAGTAAAATCCAGCTATTTTGTTTCTGGCTGATAATTGTAAGCAAGATATTGATTAACAAGGCGATCAGTGAAGCTACATTCAGCACACTCATGTTTTGTACGGGGGCCGCCTGAACAATCGTCACGCCGAGAACCAACAGATGAAAACACATGGCTGACCATGCAATAGCCAGAATGCGTTTTCCCGCATGCTGTCGGGTATTGAGAAATTGCCGCAGTGTCAGGCTGGCTGCGAGCAGATAAAAGCTAATGCTCAGTAACGCCACAATTAGCATCATTCATCATAACCATCGAAACAAGTGAAAGTGCAGTATAGCTGTCTCTTCAATGAGCGGCCAGACGCAAATACCAAATGCCAAATTTTGACGAAATTGAATCAATTCAGCGGACAAGTCATGTTCACGTGATCCCTTTCTTTAGTATCCGCAGTGACTTGGCTATAATCGGCAACAATTTGGCCATAAGCTGCGGAGCCAGTCATGTTTGAGAATTTAACCGAGCGTCTATCCGCCACGTTGCGCAACATTAGCGGGCGTGGGCGTCTTACTGACGAAAATATTAAAGATACACTGCGCGAAGTGCGTATGGCTCTGCTGGAGGCCGATGTTGCACTGCCAGTAGTGAAAGAGTTTGTGAATCGCGTCAAAGAGCGTGCAGTAGGGCAGGAGGTCAGCAAGAGCCTCAGTCCAGGACAGGCCTTTATAAAGATCGTCCATGGCGAGCTGATCGCGGTCATGGGGGAGGCCAACCAGGATTTGGATCTCGCCACACAGCCACCGGCTATCTTATTGATGGCGGGTTTGCAGGGGGCTGGTAAAACCACCTCTGTGGCAAAACTGGCGAGATTCTTGACGGAACGTCAAAAGAAAAAGGTGCTGGTTGTATCTGCCGACGTCTATCGTCCAGCGGCGATCAAGCAGTTGGAAACACTGGCCAATGATATTGGCGTGGAATTCTTCCCGAGTTCAACAGCCCAGACCCCTGCTGAAATCGCGGCAGCGGCGCTGGATAGTGCTCGTAAACGTTATTTTGATGTGTTGATTGTCGATACGGCAGGCCGTTTACACGTCGATAGCGAGATGATGGAAGAGATCCAACAGTTGCACAAACAACTGAATCCTATCGAAACGCTGTTTGTGGTTGATGCCATGACCGGGCAAGATGCTGCCAATACGGCCAAAGCTTTCAGTGAAGCACTGCCTCTGACCGGCGTGATCCTGACCAAGGCGGATGGTGATGCCCGTGGCGGTGCGGCACTCTCTGTACGGCACATCACGGGCAAACCGATCAAGTTCATCGGTATGGGTGAAAAAACCGATGCGCTGGAACCATTCCATCCGGATCGTATTGCATCGCGCATTCTTGGCATGGGTGACGTACTGTCTCTGATCGAAGAGATGGAACGTAACGTTGATAAAGAAAAAGCCACAAAGCTCGCGCAGAAAGTACAGAAAGGGAAAGGTTTCGATCTGGAAGATTTCCGCGAACAATTAGTTCAGATGCGTAACATGGGTGGCATGATGAGCATGCTGGATAAGTTACCGGGTGTTGCGGGACTGCCTGATAATGTGAAAGGGCAATTGGATGATAAATTGACTGTCCGCATGGAAGCTATCATCAACTCTATGACGCCAGCAGAGCGTCGGAACCCGGATATTATCAAAGGTTCCCGTAAACGCCGCATCGCAATGGGCTCTGGTACCGAAATTCAAGATGTTAACCGCATGCTGAAACAATTCGACCAGATGCAAAAAATGATGAAAAAGGTGGCTGGTAAAGGTGGCCTGCGCAAAATGATGGGTAGCATGCGGAATATGTTACCGCCAGGTGGTTTTGGCCGCGGTGGTTTTTAATTCCTGAAACAGCATTCAGGCGGCACTAATGGGTGCCGCTTTGTTTTTCTTCCGATTCAAATAAGGCTTTCGCTATGCAACCAACGACGCCATTCCCGCTGAAACCGTTTAATACCTTCGGTCTGGATGTTCATGCCCGAAGCGGTGTGATCCTCAGTAGCGAACACGAATTGGATGCATTGCGACAGAACGCGTGGTGGTCTGATTCGATGCCGCGGTTGTTGATTGGCGAAGGCAGTAATATTTTATTTACGACTGATTTTGATGGCTTAGTCATCATTAATCGGCTGAAAGGCATAACCGTTCAGGAAACAGAAGATAGCTGGTTATTGCATGTTGCGGCCGGAGAAAATTGGCATCAGCTGATTCAGTGGACACTGCAACACCAGATGCCTGGCATGGAGAATTTAGCGTTAATTCCCGGTACTGTGGGGGCGGCACCGGTCCAGAATATTGGTGCCTATGGTGTCGAGTTCTGTCAGTTCTGCACTTATGTCGATACCTGGCATTTTGCCGATGGGCATAGGGAGCGCTACAGTGCAGAACAATGCCAATTTGGTTATCGGGACAGTGTGTTTAAACATGCACTGCATGATCAGGTCATCATCACTGCGGTGGGGTTGCAGATCCCTAAGCAATGGAAACCGGTCGTGGCGTATGGCCCGCTTAAGGTGCTGGGCGATAACGGATCAGCCGAGCAAATTTTCGATACGGTGTGCACGCTCCGCCAAAGCAAATTACCCGAGCCTTCGGTTTTGGGGAATGCCGGTAGTTTCTTTAAAAATCCAGTAGTTAGTGCTATTCAGGCAAATGAGCTGAAAAATACTTATCCCATGATGCCTTGTTTTGAAGCACCAGACGGACAGCGAAAGCTGGCTGCTGGCTGGCTCATTGAGCAGGCTGGTCTGAAAGGGTTTAGTCTGGGAGCCGCAGGGGTTCATCGCGAACAGGCCTTGGTCTTGGTGAACTTGGGGCAAGCCAGCGCGGCGGAGATATTGGCACTGGCCAAATATGTGGCTGATGTTGTCCGGCAAAAATTTGCAATACAACTGGAGCCTGAAGTGCGTTTTATGGGCGCCTCCGGTGAAATTAATAGTCTGCGGGCTATCCAATGAAGCAACTGACGTCGCGGCAGCAATTATTGCTAAATATGCTGGCAGATGGTGCTTTTCACTCCGGAGAACAGATCGGCTCTCGCCTTGGCATCAGCCGGGCGGCCATTAGTCAGCAAATAAAAAATTTGCGCCAGTTAGGGCTGGAGATCTTCAGCATCACGGGTAAAGGCTATCGCTTGAATTCACCGCTGCAATTGCTGAATCCCGAACTGCTACGCCAGCACCTGCACGGAGCACCTATACATACCTGCGCGGTGATTGATTCCACCAATCAATACATGATGGGCCATCTGGCTCGCTGGCAGAAAGGCGAATGTCTGCTGGCAGAAATGCAAACAGCAGGGCGAGGCCGTCGAGGCCGGCAATGGCATTCCCCTTTCGGCAGCCAATTTATCATGAGTATGTACTGGCGGCTTGATGCTGGGCCCGTCGCGGCAATGGGATTAAGTCTGGCCATTGGTGTTGCGGTCGTGCGAACACTGGAAGCATTAGGCTATCAGGGGCTCAGTTTAAAGTGGCCAAATGATATTTACATGGCGCGCCGAAAGCTGGCGGGTATCTTGGTTGAGATGTCGGCTGCCGTTGGTGGCTTGTGTCATCTGGTCATTGGAGTTGGCATTAATCTCAACTTACCGGAAGAAGTGATACTTCGTCTGGATCAACCCTGTGCCCATCTGGCTGAACAGCCAGTGACGGTTGAACGTAATTACTTAAGTGCGGCTATTATCGATGCATTGCGCGAAGCATTAACGTTGTTCGAGCAACATGGCTTGACGCCTTTCTTGATGGACTGGAATCGTCTGGACATGTTTATGCAACAACCGGTTAAGTTGTTATTGGCTGATCAGGTGATACAGGGGATTTACTGCGGCATCGATACGCAGGGCAATATGTTGTTGCAGGATAAAGAGGGCATACGTCAGTTTGTCGGCGGTGAAATATCACTACGCGCCGACATCTGAACATGATTATTTTCGCAGTCTGACCTGTTCAATGGCGTGCTGACTTCCTTTGGTCAGGATCAGATTAGCCCGCTCGCGGGTGGGTAAAATATTTGCAATCAAATTCGGATAATTGATCTCATCCCAGATACGGCTGGCAGTTGCAGCGGCATCAGTTTCATCAAAATGGGAATAATGATGGAAGTAACTGGATGGATCAGAAAAAGCACTCTTACGGAAACGCAGAAAACGCTGAATATACCACTCTTTCAACAGTTGCTTATCGGCATCTACATAAATAGAAAAATCGACAAAATCAGAGACAAAAACCCGATGTGGATCATGAGGATAATCCATTCCGCTCTGCAATACATTCAATCCTTCAATGATCAGAATATCGGGTTGTTCAACAACCTTGACCTGATCAGGAATGATGTCATAGATATGATGCGAATAAATAGGCGCTTCAACACGCTGTTTGCCCGCTTTAATATCCGCAACAAAATTAACTAACCGACGCATATCATAGGATTGTGGAAATCCTTTTTTCTTCATCAAGCCCCGTTCTTCCAAAACGCGGTTAGGATAAAGAAAACCGTCGGTGGTAATTAACTCGACTTTTGGATGCTCAGGCCAGTGCTCCAGCAATGCCTGCAAAATGCGCGCAGTGGTACTTTTACCGACAGCAACGCTACCGGCAATACTGATCACATAAGGCACACGTTCGCTGTTAGTGCCAAGAAATTGCTCAATGACTTTACTGCGATGCTGACGGGCTTTGACATATAAATTCAGTAAACGGGATAAAGGCAGATAGATATCACGGACTTCATCCAACGATAATTCATCATGAATACCGCGCAAATCAATCAAGTCTTGTTCGGTCAAGGAAAGAGGGACTGAGTCTCGCAGATGAGCCCACTGTTCGCGGAAAAAATGTAAATAAGGCGAGAGATGTTGTGGATCTGCAGTCATTCTTGAAGTCCTTTCAGCAAGTCGCCAGACATTACACCAAGCACCTGTAATTCGACAACCGAAAGCGTATTTGCGAGGCCAAAAAGCAGAAAACAGAACAAATTCATGAAAACGGGATAGAAAACTCACGAAAACTCATCTCAGAGTAGTTGCTCCACCGCCACGCTTGCACTAGAATTCGCAACGCTCTTTGCAGGTAGCCATGATCTTTCATGCACTGATGGAGGGATTCCCGAGCGGCCAAAGGGATCAGACTGTAAATCTGACGGCTCTGCCTTCGAAGGTTCGAATCCTTCTCCCTCCACCATCCTGACCATGGAACTGCAGTTATGCGGGCATCGTATAATGGCTATTACCTCAGCCTTCCAAGCTGATGATGCGGGTTCGATTCCCGCTGCCCGCTCCAATTTTTATTCAAAGAGCTATTGTTGATACTCGTCGGACGGTGTGTACCGTGGTGAGTTTCTTACCATATAACAGTGTTAGCTTAGAGGGACGAGCATGTCTAAAGAAAAATTTGAACGTACAAAACCCCACGTTAACGTTGGTACCATCGGCCACGTTGACCACGGTAAAACCACGCTGACTGCAGCCATCACCAACGTTCTGGCAAAGAAATTCGGTGGTCAGGCTCGTGCATTCGATCAGATCGATAACGCACCAGAAGAAAAAGCACGTGGTATCACCATCAACACTTCTCACGTTGAATACGATACCGAATCACGCCACTACGCACACGTAGACTGCCCAGGCCACGCTGACTATGTTAAAAACATGATCACTGGTGCTGCACAGATGGACGGCGCGATCCTGGTAGTAGCGGCAACTGACGGCCCAATGCCACAGACTCGTGAACACATCCTGCTGGGTCGACAGGTAGGCGTACCATACATCATCGTTTTCTTGAACAAATGTGACATGGTAGACGACGAAGAGCTGCTGGATCTGGTTGAGATGGAAGTACGTGAACTGCTGTCTGAATACGATTTCCCAGGCGATGACACACCAGTTATCCGTGGTTCAGCGCTGAAAGCGCTGGAAGGCGACGCGGCATGGGAAGAGAAAATTCTGGAGCTGGCAGCAGCGCTGGACTCTTACATTCCACAACCAGAACGTGCGATCGACAAGCCATTCCTGCTGCCAATCGAAGACGTATTCTCAATCGCTGGTCGTGGTACCGTAGTCACTGGTCGTGTTGAGCGCGGTATCATCAAAGTGGGTGAAGAAGTGGAAATCGTTGGTCTGAAAGCGACTACCAAGACCACTTGTACCGGTGTGGAAATGTTCCGTAAGCTGCTGGACGAAGGTCGTGCCGGTGAGAACGTAGGTATCCTGCTGCGTGGTACTAAACGTGACGACGTAGAGCGTGGTCAGGTGCTGGCTAAACCAGGTACTATCACTCCGCACACCAAATTTGAATCAGAAGTATACGTACTGTCAAAAGAAGAAGGTGGTCGTCACACTCCATTCTTCAAAGGCTATCGTCCACAGTTCTACTTCCGTACAACTGACGTGACCGGAACTATCGAACTGCCAGAAGGCGTAGAGATGGTAATGCCAGGCGACAACATCAAGATGGTAGTCACCCTGATCCACCCAATCGCGATGGATGAAGGTTTGCGTTTTGCAATCCGTGAAGGCGGTCGTACCGTAGGCGCGGGTGTTGTTGCTAAAGTAATCGAGTAATTCTTTCGGTTACAAATATAAACAAAGCCCCTATAATCGGGGCTTTGTTATCTTAGGGGCGTAGTTCCAATTGGTAGAACAGCGGTCTCCAAAACCGATGGTTGGGGGTTCGAATCCCTCCGCCCCTGCCAAATACCGCGCGAGCTCGCGGGTTTAATGCACTGAAAACGAATACAGGTAGATTGTATGAGTGTGAATGTTGAGAGCCAGAACCGCAACAAAAGTAAAAACGTCGCATTGTGGGGGCTGGTTTTCATTCTTCTGGCGGCTGCGGTGGTTGGTAATTCAGTTTTTGCTGATAAATCATTAGTGATCCGTATTGTCGCAGTTGTAATTGCTTTTGCAGCAGCAGCGGTGACTTCATTGCAGACGATACAGGGTAAAGCACTGCTGACTTTTAGTCGTGAATCCATCAAGGAAGTCCGTAAAGTGGTGTGGCCTACTCGCCAGGAAACTATTCAGACAACCCTGATCATTTTTGCATTTACCGCCGTTATGGGCTTATTCTTATTCTTAATCGATGGCGCCCTAATTTGGTTGGTTCAATCTATTACCGGAATGAAGGGGTAAGCAATGTCAGAACAACGTATGCGTTGGTATGTTGTGCAGGCCTTTTCCGGTTTTGAAGGTCGTGTTGCCAAATCGCTTAAAGAACATATCAAAATGCACGGTATGGAAGATCTGTTCGGTGAGGTTTTAGTTCCTACCGAAGAAGTCGTTGAAATGCGTGCAGGGCAAAAGCGTAAAAGCGAACGTAAATTTTTTCCAGGTTATGTCCTGGTGCAAATGATTATGAATGATGCTACATGGCATTTGGTGCGTAATGTACCTCGTGTCATGGGCTTTATTGGCGGCACATCTGACCGTCCGGCGCCTATCACTGACAAAGAGGCGGATGCGATTCTGAATCGTCTGCAAGAGTCTGTTGATAAGCCAAAACATAAAACGCTCTTTGAACCAGGTGAAGTTATTCGTGTATCTGATGGTCCATTTGCCGACTTCAATGGTACTGTTGAAGAAGTAGATTACGATAAGAGCCGTCTGAAAGTTTCAGTGTTGATTTTTGGTCGTGCCACACCTGTTGAGCTCGATTTTAGTCAAGTCGAAAAAGTTTAATATTATCGGTTGTGTGGGGCAGCGGTTATCTCTATAATTCGCTGCCCCTTTTCTATTGGGGAGCCTATGACGAGTTTTTCTCCGAGGCGCTAGAACCCACATTTGAGGTAATTTTAAAATGGCAAAGAAAGTTTCAGCCTATATCAAGCTGCAAGTTAAAGCCGGCAGCGCGAACCCTAGCCCACCAGTAGGTCCGGCACTGGGTCAGCACGGTGTTAACATCATGGAATTCTGTAAAGCGTTCAACGCACGTACAGAAAAACTGGAAAAAGGCGCGCCTACTCCAGTTGTAATCACTGTATACAGTGACCGTTCTTTCACTTTCGAAACTAAGACTCCACCCGCTTCTTTCCTGCTGAAAAAAGCGGCTGGTATCACGTCTGGTTCTTCTAAACCACACAAAGACAAAGTGGGTAAAGTGACTCATGCTCAACTGCTGGAAATCGCTAAGACTAAAGAACCAGATATGACTGGTGCTGATCTGGAAGCGAAAGCCCGCTGCATCGCTGGCTCTGCCCGTTCAATGGGTCTGGTAGTGGAGGAATAAGACAATGGCTAAACTGACTAAACGCATGCGCGTAATTCGTGAAAAGGTTGATGGTACCAAAGAGTACAACATCACCGAAGCTGTTGCCTTACTGAAAGAACTGGCTACTGCTAAGTTCGTTGAAAGCGTTGACGTAGCAGTTAATCTGGGTATCGACGCTCGTAAATCTGACCAAAACGTCCGTGGTGCAACTGTGTTGCCACATGGTACTGGTCGTACTGTTCGCGTAGCTGTATTTACTCAGGGCGCTAACGCTGAAGCTGCAACTGCAGCTGGCGCTGACCTGGTAGGTATGGACGATCTGGCTGAACAGGTTAAACGTGGCGAAATGAACTTCGACGTAGTTATTGCTTCTCCAGATGCAATGCGCGTTGTAGGTCAGCTGGGTCAAATCCTGGGCCCACGTGGTCTGATGCCAAACCCTAAAGTTGGTACTGTAACACCTAACGTTGCTGAAGCAGTTAAAAATGCTAAAGCAGGTCAGGTTCGCTACCGTAACGACAAGAATGGTATTATCCATTCTACCATCGGCAAAGTTGACTTCTCTGAAGCTCAACTGAAAGAGAACTTGGAAGCATTGCTGGTTGCGCTGAAAAAAGGCAAACCATCAACTTCTAAAGGCCAATTCATCAAGAAAGTTAGCCTGTCTACCACTATGGGTGCAGGTATGGCTGTTGATCAGGCTTCTCTGGACGCCAACGCTGCATAAAGCATTTACTAGGGGCAAGATTATAGTCTATAATCTTGCCCCTTAGTTTGGTTGGGGGTCTCGACTCCCGTCCAAGACCGCAGGTGGTGTAAGCCTTAATTAACCTGCGTAGACGGTGCCGGAACCCAGCGAGAAAGATTTCTTTCTTCTGGACTCTGCCGCCGAGTTCTCTCTGAAAAGAGAGGTGTTGACAGTTCTGGGTTCGCCCAGATTAATTCCAGGAGTAAGCCAATGGCGTTAGGACTCGAAGACAAAAAAGCGATTGTCGCTGAAGTCAGCGAAGCTGCCAAAGGCGCACTGTCTGCTGTTGCTGCCGATTCACGCGGCGTAACCGTAGCCAAGATGACCGCTCTGCGTCAGTCTGCTCGCGAAGCAGGCGTTTACATGCGTGTTGTTCGTAACACTCTGCTGACTCGTGCAGTGGAAGGTTCCGACTTCGAATGCATGAAAGACGTATTTGTTGGTCCAACCCTGATCGCGTTCTCTAATGAACATCCGGGCGCAGCTGCTCGTCTGTTCAAAGAGTTTGCAAAAGGGAACGATAAGTTCTCTATCAAGGGTGGTGCGTTCCAGGGTGAATTCATCCCTGCAGCTCAAATTGATCGTCTGGCAACTCTGCCGACTTACGAAGAAGCAATTGCGAAACTGATGGCGACTATGAAAGAAGCTTCAGCTGGCAAGCTGGTTCGTACTCTGGCAGCTCTGCGCGACAAGAAAGAAGCCGAAGCGGCTTAATTCTTGTAACAGAACAGATTATTTTTATTTTTAATACTTCAACGACAGGAATTTTTTCTCATGTCTATCACTAAAGATCAAATCATCGAAGCAGTTGCTTCTATGTCCGTAATGGAAGTTGTAGAACTGATCACCGCTATGGAAGAGAAGTTCGGTGTTTCTGCTGCTGCTGCTGTAGCTGCTGCTCCTGCTGCTGCTGAAGCTGTAGAAGAAAAAACTGAATTCGACGTAATTCTGACTGCAGCTGGTGCTAACAAAGTAGCAGTAATCAAAGCAGTTCGTGCTGCTACCTCTCTGGGTCTGAAAGAAGCTAAAGACCTGGTAGAAGCTGCTCCAACTCCAGTTAAAGAAGCCATCTCTAAAGATGAAGCTGAAGCTCTGAAGAAAGAGCTGGAAGCTGCAGGTGCTTCTGTTGAGATCAAATAATCTACTAAACAGTAGGTTAGCGGCCTGATAAAACAGGCTAGGGCTGGTGAAGAAAATTCACCGGCCCTTTTGCGCTGTAAGCCACAGGATTTCACATTGCTCACCTGGGCTTATAATTGAGTACGAAATGTACGATTGTAGCAATGTATTACAGAACTGCTCTGGCCAGAGCAGCTTGGGTCACTTATCAGCGAGCTGAGGAACCCTATGGTTAACTCTTATACCGAAAAAAAACGCATTCGTAAGGACTTCGGTAAGCGTGATCAGGTACTGGAAACGCCTTATCTCTTGTCCATTCAGCTGGACTCCTTCAAACAATTCCTTGATGCCGACCCAGAAGGGGCATACGGGCTTGAGGCTGCGTTCCGCAGCGTATTCCCCATTACCAGTTATTCTGGTACTGCGGAGCTGCAATATGTCAGCTATCGCTTGGGAGAACCGGTCTTTGACGTAAAAGAGTGTCAGATCCGTGGCGTCACTTATTCAGCTCCATTGCGCGTGAAGTTGCGCTTAGTGCTGTTTGATAAAGAAGCTGCGGCAGGCACGGTCAAAGAAATTAAAGAACAAGAAGTGTACATGGGTGAAATCCCGCTGATGACCGATAACGGTACTTTTGTTATCAATGGTACAGAGCGTGTTATCGTTTCCCAGCTGCATCGTAGCCCAGGCGTGTTCTTTGATCACGATAAGGGTAAAACACACTCTTCAGGTAAGGTGTTGTATAACGCACGCGTTATTCCTTACCGTGGTTCCTGGTTGGATTTTGAGTTTGATGCCAAAGACAACCTGTTTGTGCGTATTGACCGCCGCCGTAAATTACCAGCGACGATCATTTTACGTGCATTAGAATTTACAACGGAAGAAATCCTGACCACCTTCTTTGAAACCATTAAATTTGAGATCAAAGATGGTAAGGTGCTGATGGATTTGGTACCGGAGCGTTTGCGTGGCGAAACCGCAACCTTCGATATCGTTGCCGGTGGTGATGTGGTGGTTGAGAAAGGCCGTCGTATTACTGCACGTCATATCCGCCAACTGGAAAAAACGGGAACGACTCAAATTGAAGTCCCTGTTGACTATGTTGTCGGTAAAATTTCAGCTAAAGACTATGTAAACCCACAGACCGGCGAGGTGATGATCAATGCCAATACTGCATTGAGTCTGGAAGCGGTCGCAAACTTGTCACAGGCTGGGTTTAAACAGTTTGAAGTCCTGTTCACTAATGAACTGGACCATGGTCCGTATATCTCTGAAACGCTGCGTATCGATCCAAGTACAAATCGTCTGGAAGCACTGGTAGAAATCTACCGTATGATGCGTCCTGGTGAACCGCCAACAAAGGATGCGGCAGAACAGTTGTTTGAAAATCTGTTCTTCTCTGCTGATCGTTACGATCTGTCGACTGTTGGTCGTATGAAGTTCAACAGCCGTCTGGCACGTCCAGAACATATTGGTACGGGTATTTTATCGGAAGATGATATCGTTGACGTGATGAAGCAATTGATTGCCATCCGTAACGGTAAAGACGATGTCGATGATATCGATCACCTGGGTAACCGTCGTATCCGTTCTGTCGGTGAAATGGCTGAGAATCAGTTCCGCGTTGGCCTGGTTCGTGTTGAACGCGCAGTTAAAGAACGCTTGTCATTAGGTGATCTGGATGCTGTTCAGCCACAAGATCTGATCAATGCGAAGCCAATCTCTGCTGCTGTTAAAGAATTCTTCGGCTCCAGTCAGCTGTCGCAGTTTATGGATCAGAACAACCCGCTGTCTGAAATTACGCACAAGCGTCGTATTTCTGCATTGGGCCCTGGTGGTTTGACTCGTGAACGTGCTGGCTTTGAGGTTCGAGACGTACATCCGACCCACTATGGTCGTTTATGCCCGATCGAAACCCCTGAAGGTCCGAACATCGGTCTGATTAACTCGCTGGCAGTTTATTCACGGACCAACGAATATGGTTTCTTGGAAACCCCTTACCGCAAGGTTATTGATGGTGTGATCACCGACGAAGTAGATTATTTGTCTGCAATTGAAGAAGGTAACTTCGTGATTGCACAGGCAAATGCTAACGTCGATGAAAATGGCCGACTGAAAGACGAACTGGTTCCATGTCGTCATAAAGGTGAATCAACCTTTATGAATGCAGAGCAGATCCAGTACATGGACGTAAGTCCACAGCAAGTGGTTTCTGTTGCTGCATCGCTGATTCCGTTCCTGGAACACGATGACGCGAACCGTGCATTGATGGGTTCGAACATGCAACGTCAGGCTGTTCCAACACTGCGTGCTGACAAGCCGTTGGTTGGTACAGGCATGGAACGTGCGGTGGCAGTTGACTCCGGTGTAACGGTGGTTGCTCGTCGTGGTGGTTTCATCGATTACGTTGATGCGTCCCGTATTGTGGTCAAGGTTAACGAAGATGAGTTGTTACCTGGTGAAGCCGGTATCGACATCTACAACCTGACCAAATATACCCGTTCTAACCAGAATACCTGTATCAACCAGCGTCCTTGTGTGTCGGTGGGTGAGCCGGTGATGCTGGGTGACGTACTGGCTGATGGTCCGTCTACCGATCTGGGTGAACTGGCGCTGGGTCAGAATATGCGCGTCGCGTTCATGCCTTGGAACGGTTACAACTTCGAAGACTCGATTCTGGTTTCTGAACGTGTTGTGCAGGAAGATCGTCTGACGACGATTCATATTCAGGAGCTTTCCTGTATTGCTCGCGACACTAAATTAGGCCCGGAAGAGATCACTGCTGATATTCCAAACGTTGGTGAAGCTGCACTGTCCAAACTGGATGAGTCTGGCATTGTCTATGTCGGCGCAGAAGTGAAGGGCGGTGACATTCTGGTTGGTAAGGTAACACCAAAAGGTGAAACTCAACTGACACCAGAAGAAAAACTGTTGCGCGCAATCTTCGGCGAAAAAGCGTCTGATGTAAAAGATTCCTCTTTGCGTGTACCTAATGGTGTTTACGGAACTGTTATTGATGTTCAGGTCTTTACTCGTGATGGCGTAGAAAAAGATAAACGCGCCAAAGAAGTTGAAGACATGCAGTTGCGTGATGCGAAGAAAGATCTGACTGAAGAATTCAAGATCCTCGAGGATGGTATCTTTGGTCGTGCCCGGTCATTGCTGGTAGCGGCTGGTTTCAGTGAAGATCGTTTGTCCAAACTGGATCGCAAAAAATGGCTGGAACAGTCATTAGACGATGAAGGTAAACAAGTCGAACTGGAACAGATCGCTGAGCAGCATGTTGCACTGAAAGAAGAATTCGATCATAAGTTTGAAGCTAAACGCCAGAAAATTATTCAAGGCGATGATTTAGCTCCAGGCGTGCTGAAGATCGTTAAAGTCTATCTGGCAGTAAAACGTCGTATCCAGCCTGGTGACAAAATGGCGGGTCGTCACGGTAACAAAGGGGTTATCTCCAAAATTTGTCCGATTGAAGACATGCCATACGATGAAAGCGGCAATCCGGTAGATATCGTACTGAACCCGTTGGGGGTTCCATCACGTATGAACATCGGTCAGATCCTGGAAGTTCACCTTGGTCTGGCAGCGAAAGGCATCGGTGAAAAAATTGATCGTATGGTCAAAGAGCAGCGTGAGTTAGCCGAACTGCGTGAGTTCTTGCAGCGCGTTTATGACTTGGGCGGTAGTGACCAGCAGCAAGTTAATGTTGCTGAACTGAGTGACGATGATGTTCGTACACTGGTTCAAAATCTGCGCAAAGGCTTACCTGTTGCAACACCTGTGTTTGATGGCGCGAAAGAACGCGAAATCAAAGACCTGTTGAAATTGGCAGACAAACCTGAGTCTGGTCAGATCACGCTGTTTGATGGTCGTACCGGTATGCCGTTTGAGCGTGCTGTAACCGTCGGTTACATGTATATGCTGAAACTGAACCACTTGGTTGATGACAAGATGCATGCGCGTTCTACCGGTTCTTACAGTCTGGTTACTCAACAGCCTCTGGGTGGTAAAGCTCAGTTCGGTGGTCAGCGTTTCGGGGAGATGGAAGTATGGGCACTGGAAGCATACGGTGCTGCTTATACTCTGCAGGAAATGTTGACAGTTAAGTCGGACGATGTGAATGGCCGTACTAAGATGTACAAAAACATCGTAGATGGCGATCACCGCATGGAACCTGGTATGCCAGAGTCTTTCAACGTTCTGTTGAAAGAGATCCGCTCGTTGGGTATTAACATCGAGCTGGAAGAAGAATAAGAACAAAATTCTTATTCACTGGACTCAAAATAGTAACGGTATGCCGTATTACGGCATACCGAAGTTAAACTCCTGACGGGAGATACAGGTGAAAGACTTACTCAAGTTTTTGAAAGCGCAGAGCAAAACTGAAGAGTTTGACGGAATCAAGATCGGTTTGGCATCGCCTGACATGATCCGTTCATGGTCATTCGGTGAAGTTAAAAAGCCTGAAACCATCAACTACCGTACGTTCAAGCCTGAGCGTGATGGTCTGTTTTGTGCTCGCATCTTCGGACCAGTAAAAGATTATGAATGCTTGTGCGGTAAGTATAAGCGTTTGAAACACCGCGGTGTTATTTGTGAAAAATGCGGCGTAGAAGTTACTCAGACCAAAGTTCGCCGTGAGCGGATGGGTCACATTGAGCTGGCTTCTCCAGTGGCACATATTTGGTTCTTGAAATCACTGCCATCTCGTATTGGTCTGTTACTTGACATGACTCTGCGTGATATCGAGCGTGTGCTTTATTTTGAATCATTTGTCGTTGTGGATGCAGGCATGACCAGCCTGGAACGCAGTCAGATGTTGACCGAAGAGCAATATCTGGACGCACTGGAAGAGTACGGCGATGAATTCGACGCAAAAATGGGTGCCGAAGCGATTTTGGCTCTGTTGCGTGCGCAAGATCTGGAACATGAAATCGCGACTATGCGCGAAGAATTGAGCCAGACAAACTCTGAAACCAAGCGTAAAAAGACCACTAAGCGTCTGAAGTTGATGGAATCATTCCTGCAATCTGGTAACAAGCCAGAGTGGATGATCATGACTGTCCTGCCAGTTTTACCACCGGATCTGCGTCCGCTGGTTCCTCTGGATGGTGGCCGTTTCGCGACTTCTGATCTGAATGATCTTTATCGCCGTGTCATTAACCGTAACAACCGTTTGAAACGCCTGTTGGATCTGGCTGCACCAGATATCATCGTCCGTAACGAAAAACGTATGTTACAGGAAGCGGTTGATGCGTTGCTGGACAACGGTCGTCGCGGTCGTGCTATTACCGGTTCTAACAAGCGTCCTCTGAAATCTTTGGCTGACATGATCAAAGGTAAGCAAGGTCGTTTCCGTCAGAACTTGCTGGGTAAACGTGTTGACTACTCTGGTCGTTCCGTTATCACTGTAGGTCCTACTCTGCGTCTGCATCAGTGTGGCCTGCCTAAGAAAATGGCTCTGGAACTGTTCAAGCCGTTCATCTATGGCAAGTTGGAAACCCGTGGTCTGGCGACAACCATCAAAGCTGCGAAGAAGATGGTTGAACGTGAAGAAGCAGTGGTATGGGATATTCTGGATGAAGTGATCCGTGAACATCCTGTCATGCTGAACCGTGCGCCAACGCTGCACCGTCTGGGTATTCAGGCATTCGAACCAATTCTGATCGAAGGTAAAGCTATTCAGCTGCACCCGCTCGTCTGTTCTGCGTTCAACGCGGACTTCGACGGTGACCAGATGGCGGTGCACGTGCCGTTAACACTGGAAGCGCAGTTAGAAGCCCGTGCACTGATGATGTCAACCAACAACATCCTGTCTCCAGCTTCTGGCGAACCAATCATTGTTCCTTCACAGGACGTGGTATTGGGTCTGTACTACATGACGCGTTCATGTGTTGGCGCTAAAGGTGAAGGTATGGTGCTGTCTGGTGCGAAAGAGGCTGAAAAAGTCTATCGTGCTGGCCTGGCTTCGTTACATGCGCGTGTGAAATGCCGCATCACTGAATATGTGAAGAATGATGCGGGTGAACTGGTTGCTAAAACTGAGCTGAAAAACACTACTGTTGGTCGTGCGATCCTGTCGTTGATCCTGCCAAAAGGCATGGAATATGCGCTGATCGATCCGCCTCTGCCAATGACCGAAGCAGGTAAAGCTGAGCTGGCTGCACATCCAGAGCGTTGGATCAAATATGTTTCTAACCAAGCCATGGGTAAGAAACAGATCTCTAAAGTATTGAATACCTGTTATCGCAAGCAAGGTCTGAAAGATACGGTTATCTTTGCTGACCAGTTGATGTATACCGGTTTCCATTATGCGGCGTTGTCTGGTTCATCAGTTGGTATTGATGACATGGTCATCCCGGAAGCGAAGAAAGAGATCATCGCCTCTGCAGAAGCTGAAGTTGCTGAAATTCAGGAACAGTTCCAATCTGGTCTGGTTACTGCGGGTGAACGCTACAACAAAGTTATCGATATCTGGGCAAGTGCGAACGAACGTGTATCTAAAGCGATGATGGAAAACTTGTCTAAAGAGACAAGACAGAACACCCTCGGTGAAGATGAAGTTCAAGCCTCGTTCAACAGCGTATTCATGATGGCGGACTCCGGTGCACGTGGTTCGGCCGCTCAGATCCGTCAGTTGGCGGGTATGCGTGGTCTGATGGCTAAGCCAGATGGCTCGATCATCGAAACCCCAATCGTTGCGAACTTCCGTGAAGGTCTGAACGTACTGCAGTACTTCATCTCTACACACGGTGCGCGTAAAGGTCTGGCGGATACCGCACTGAAAACAGCGAACTCCGGTTATCTGACTCGTCGTTTGGTTGACGTTGCTCAAGACGTTGTGATCACTGAACTGGACTGCGGCACATCCGAAGGTCTGTGGATGACTCCATTGATCGAAGGTGGTGATGTTGTTGAACCGTTGCGTGAACGCGTACTGGGTCGTGTTGTTGCTGAAGATGTGCTGAAACCAGGTAGTGACGAGTTGTTAATTCCACGCAATACGCTGTTGGATGAACAATGGTGTAATACATTGGAGCGTAATTCGGTCGACCGCATCAAGGTTCGCTCTGCAATCGCGTGTGAATCTGATTTTGGTATCTGTGCTCATTGCTATGGTCGTGATTTGGCTCGTGGTCATCTGGTTAACAACGGTGAAGCTACCGGTGTTATCGCCGCGCAGTCTATCGGTGAACCAGGTACTCAGCTGACGATGCGTACATTCCACATCGGTGGTGCGGCATCTCGAGCAGCTGCAGAAAGCAGTGCATCAGTGAAAAACACGGGTGTGGTGAAACTGCAGAATGCGAAATCAGTTGAGAATAGCGCAGGCAAATTGGTTATCACTTCACGTTCATCAGAACTGACCATTATGGATGAATTGGGACGGACGAAAGAAAGTCACAAACTGCCATACGGTTCGGTATTGGAAGTGAAAGATGGCCAAGCCGTAAAAGCAGGCGAAATCGTCGCAAACTGGGATCCACATACTCACCCAATCATTACTGAAGTAGCGGGCCGTATCCAGTTCGAAAACATGATCGAAGGCATTACTATTACTCGTCAGACTGATGAGTTGACTGGTTTGTCTAGCATCGTGGTTCTGGATGTCAACGAACGTACCTCTACCGGTAAAGAATTGCGTCCGACAGTGAAACTGGTTGATGCCAATGGTAAAGATGTATTGATCCCTGGTACTGATGTTTCAGCGCAATACTTCTTACCTGGTCAGGCAATTGTTCAGCTGGAAGATGGTGCGTTGGTGAATGTGGGTGACGCAGTTGCTCGTATTCCACAAGCGTCCAGTGGTACTAAAGATATCACCGGTGGTTTGCCGCGTGTTGCTGACTTGTTTGAAGCTCGTCAACCGAAAGAACCAGCTATTCTGGCTGAAATTTCAGGTACCATTTCCTTCGGTAAAGAAACCAAAGGGAAACGTCGTCTGGTCATTACACCAACTGACGGTGGTGAAGCCTATGAGGAAATGATTCCTAAGTGGCGTAACCTGAACGTGTTCGAAGGTGAAAAGGTTCAGCAAGGTGAAGTTCTGGCCGATGGCCCAGAATCTGCGCATGATATTCTGCGTCTGCGTGGTATCAGCCCTGTGGCGAACTATATCGTTAACGAAGTGCAGGACGTTTATCGTCTGCAAGGCGTAAAAATTAACGATAAGCACATCGAAGTGATCGTTCGTCAGATGCTGCGTAAGTGTGAAATCATCAATCCAGGCGATTCCGATCTGCTGGAAGGTGAACAAGCTGACGTTGTGCGTGTGAAGATTGCAAACCGTAAACTGGTTGCTGAAGGTAAACAACCCGCTACATTCCGTCGTGTACTGATGGGGATTACGAAGGCGTCGCTGAATACAGAGTCTTTCATCTCTGCTGCGTCGTTCCAAGAGACAACCCGAGTACTGACAGAAGCTGCGGTATCAGGCAAGGTTGATGATCTGCGTGGTCTGAAAGAAAACGTGATCGTGGGTCGTTTGATCCCTGCTGGTACTGGTTTTGCCTATCATCACAACCGCTTGCAGAAGCGCAGAAATGCAGCTCAGGCTGTCGTTGCGCCAACACAACAGGTAACAGCCGATGAGGCTGAACAGAATCTGGCTGATTTATTAAATGCAGCCGGTAACCTGAATGCGGAATAAGCATTACTAAAATAATGTTTGAAAGAGGCCCTTAGGGGCCTCTTGTTTTTTGTGCTTAAAGTTGCACCACACCAATCACTGGTATTACTATCAGCAAACTTTGATAACTTGTAGTGAGAGAATAATGTCTAAATCAATTATTGCTACCGACAAAGCCCCAGCAGCTATTGGTCCATATGTTCAGGCAACGAAACTCGGTGATCTGGTTTTCACATCAGGTCAAATCCCGTTGATCCCGGAAACAATGCAGTTAGTTGATGGTGATATCAAAGTTCAGGCTGAACAGGTTTTACGTAATTTGTCTGCCATTCTGGAAGCGGCTGGTGCCTCCATGGATACCGTTGTAAAAACAACTTGCTTTCTGAAAGATATCAATGACTTTGTGGCTTTTAATGAAGTTTATGCGAAATTTTTTCCAACCAACGCACCCGCTCGTTCTTGTGTTGAGGTGGCCAGATTACCTAAAGACGTATTGGTTGAAGTGGAAGCTATTGCTTATATAGCTAAGTAAATAACAATGAATTTTGCTCTCTTGGTCACTGGGCCTGTTTATGGGACGCAACAATCGGCATCAGCTTATCAGTTTGCACAAGCTGTGTTGGCAAAAGGGCACACAATTATCGGTGTGTTCTTTTATCAGGCCGGTGTAACTAATGCGAACATGTTAACTTCTGCAGCTACCGATGAATACAACATGCATGAAATGTGGGGTAAATTTGCGGACACACACAATATTACTCTGCATACTTGCGTTGCAGCGGCTCAACGCCGAGGAATACTGGATTCCATCACTGCGACAGAAGGCGAAAAGCAGAGTTTTAATGTTGCGCCCCCGTTTTTGTTGTCAGGACTAGGCCAGCTGGCTGAAATGTTGTTGACTGCCGATCGAGTGGTTCAATTTTAATATGCCCATGAATCAAATCGCATTCATATTCAGACAAGCACCTTATGGTAGTGACAGTGGCAGAGAAGGCCTGGATGCCTTGTTGGCAACTTCGGCATATTCTGACCAACTGGCTGCATTTTTTATGGACGATGGTATTTATCAGTTGCTCCGGTTTCAGCAGCCAGAATCGATATTGGCGAAAGATCATTCATCCATGTTTAAGCTGTGTGAACTCTACGATATTGACTCCCTTTATGTATTAAAAGCATCAATGATTGAACGTAACATCGATCCTACGCAGCTATTAATTCCAGTGGAAATATTGGATTCGAGTGAGTTTTACGAGGTGCTCGCTGCATATCCTATTAAGCTGATGTTTTGAGGCCATTATGCTGAATGTTGTTGCATTATCTCCCTTTTCACATACTGCGCTGAATAATTGCCTGAGCTTTATGAAAGCTGACGATCAATTGATATTAATGCAAGATGGCGTCATTGCAGCTTCAGCTGATATATGGGAAGAAAAGCTTCGGAATAAGAATATCTATGTCATGCAAGAAGATCTGACCGCGCGAGGCCTTGTCGCTAAAGTGGGTAAATGTATTGATATGGCGGAATATGTAGAGCTTGTTGTGACTCATGGCAGTCCGTTGTGTTGGTAAAATTTCACTGTAAAGTCACTTTTGTCATCTATACTTCTTCTTAATCCCGAATCAGTCATGAAAGACTGTATAAATCTTGACTCAAAATACATACAGGCATAAAATTTTGCGTCCCCGTATCTGCGGGGAGGATTTTTCACATGTTTGTAAAGCTATTGCTATTATCCAGGAGCTTTTTTAATGGCAACTATTAACCAGCTTGTCCGCAAGCCACGCGTTAAGCAAGTTGTAAAAAGCAGCGTTCCTGCCTTGAATGCTTGCCCACAAAAACGTGGTGTATGTACTCGTGTATATACTACTACCCCTAAAAAGCCTAACTCAGCACTGCGTAAGGTATGTCGTGTTCGTTTAACTAACGGATTCGAAGTTACTTCTTACATCGGTGGTGAAGGCCACAACCTGCAAGAACACTCCGTGGTTCTGATCCGTGGCGGTCGTGTTAAAGACCTTCCGGGTGTTCGTTACCACACCGTTCGTGGTGCGTTAGATTGTTCTGGTGTTAAAGACCGTAAACAATCTCGCTCTAAGTACGGCGTGAAGAAGCCTAAGGCTTAATGGTTTTCCGTTAAGTAAGGCCAAACATTTTTTAGTAAACTTTTTTTGTTTTGGGTTAAACCTGAAGTTTCGGAGAATTTAAAATGCCAAGACGTCGCGTTGTTGGTCAGCGTAAGATTCTGCCAGATCCTAAGTTCGGTTCTGAATTGCTGGCTAAATTTATCAACGTAGTAATGGTTGACGGTAAAAAATCCGTCTCAGAAAGCATCGTTTACGGTGCTCTGGACATTATTGCTCAGAAGAGTGGTAAAGATCACTTAGCTACTTTCGAAGGTGCTTTGGACAATATTCGTCCGAACGTGGAAGTTAAATCCCGCCGTGTTGGTGGTTCTACTTACCAGGTTCCGGTAGAAGTTCGTCCAGTGCGTCGTAATGCCCTGGCTATGCGCTGGTTGGTTGAAGCAGCTCGCAAACGTGGTGAAAAATCCATGGCTCAGCGTCTGGCAGGTGAATTGCTGGATGCGGCTGATAACAAAGGCTCTGCGGTTAAGAAACGTGAAGACGTGCACCGTATGGCTGAAGCGAATAAAGCATTCGCTCATTACCGCTGGTAATCCGGTTGTACAGGCCATCTTTGGATGGCCTGTATTCGGTTTCGTCATCTAAGGCACAACCTTAGTAAGAGGATATCTATCGTGGCTCGTGCAACACCCATTGAGCGTTACCGTAACATCGGTATCAGCGCACACATCGACGCCGGTAAAACAACGACTACTGAACGTATCCTGTTTTACACCGGTGTAAACCACAAGATTGGTGAAGTTCATGATGGCGCTGCTACCATGGACTGGATGGAACAGGAACAAGAGCGTGGTATTACCATTACCTCTGCTGCTACTACCTGTTTCTGGAGTGGTATGGGTAAACAATTCCAACCACACCGCATCAACATCATCGACACCCCAGGTCACGTTGACTTTACTATCGAAGTAGAGCGTTCAATGCGTGTTCTGGACGGCGCAGTAATGGTTTACTGTGCAGTAGGTGGTGTTCAGCCGCAGTCTGAAACTGTATGGCGTCAGGCTAACAAATACAAAGTTCCACGTATCGCGTTCATCAACAAAATGGACCGTACCGGTGCTAACTTCCTGCGTGCTGTTGAACAGATCAAAACCCGTCTGAAAGGTAATGCAGTTCCTCTGCAATTGCCAATCGGCGCGGAAGATAACTTCAAAGGGGTTATCGACCTGATCAAAATGAAAGCTATTAACTGGAACGAAGCTGACCAGGGTACAACCTTCACTTATGAAGATATCCCAGCTGAATTGCAGGAACTGGCTGCAGAATGGCACCAAAATCTGGTTGAAGCTGCTGCGGAAGCATCTGAAGACCTGATGGAAAAATATCTGGGCGGTGAAGAAATTTCTGAAGAAGAAATGAAAACTGCTCTGCGTCAGCGCGTTCTGAACAACGAAATCATCCTGGTTACCTGCGGTTCTGCATTCAAGAACAAGGGTGTTCAGGCAATGTTGGATGCGGTTATTGAATACTTGCCAGCACCAATCGACGTACCAGCTATCGCTGGTCAGTTAGAAGATGGTACACCAGCAGAACGTCATCCAAGCGATGATGAACCTTTCTCTGCACTGGCGTTCAAAATTGCAACTGACCCATTCGTTGGTAACCTGACATTCTTCCGTTGCTATTCTGGCGTTGTTAACTCTGGCGACACCGTACTGAACTCTGTTAAAGGTAAGAGAGATCGTATTGGTCGTATCGTACAGATGCACGCTAACAAACGTGAAGAGATCAAAGAAGTTCGCGCTGGTGATATCGCGGCGGCAATTGGTCTGAAAGACGTAACAACTGGTGATACTCTGTGTGTCGAAAACGCACCAATTATTCTGGAGCGTATGGAATTCCCAGAGCCAGTTATTTCTGTTGCCGTTGAACCAAAAACCAAAGCTGACCAGGAAAAAATGGGTCTGGCTCTGGGCCGTCTGGCTCAGGAAGATCCATCATTCCGTGTATGGACTGATGAAGAGTCAGGTCAGACAATCATCGCTGGTATGGGTGAATTGCACCTGGAAATCATCGTTGACCGTATGCGTCGTGAGTTCAAGGTTGAAGCGAACGTGGGTAAACCACAGGTAGCTTACCGCGAAACAATCCGTACAGATGCGAAAGACATTCAGGGTAAACACGCTAAACAGTCTGGTGGTCGTGGTCAATACGGTCACGTAGTGATCGACATGTTCCCTCTGGACGAAGGCGCTGGCTATACCTTCACTAACGACATTAAGGGCGGTGTAATTCCTGGTGAATTCATCCCTGGTGTTGATAAAGGTATCCGTGAACAGTTGAAATCAGGTCCTCTGGCTGGTTACCCAGTTGTGGACTTAGGTGTTCGTCTGCACTTCGGTTCTTACCATGACGTTGACTCTTCTGAACTGGCGTTCAAAATCGCTGCTTCTATGGCGTTCAAAGAAGGCTTCATGAAAGCCAGCCCAGTTCTGCTTGAGCCTATCATGAAGGTTGAAGTTGAAACTCCAGAAGATTACATGGGTGATGTAATCGGCGACTTGAACCGTCGTCGTGGCATTATCGAAGGTATGGAAGATGGTCCATCAGGCAAGATCGTTCGTGCTCTGGTTCCACTGTCTGAAATGTTCGGTTATGCAACAGACCTGCGTTCTGCTACTCAGGGTCGTGCTTCTTACTCCATGGAGTTTGGTAAGTACGCTGAAACGCCTAACAATATCGCTCAGGCGGTAATTGAAGCGCGTAAATCTAAGTAATTTACATGTAATATTTTCCGCCTGTTTTGACAGGCGGAAATAATCAAATAGGAAGGACAACGTCGTGTCTAAAGAAAAATTTGAACGTACAAAACCCCACGTTAACGTTGGTACTATCGGCCACGTTGACCATGGTAAAACCACGCTGACTGCAGCCATCACCAACGTTCTGGCAAAGAAATTCGGTGGTCAGGCTCGTGCATTCGATCAGATCGATAACGCACCAGAAGAAAAAGCACGTGGTATCACCATCAACACTTCTCACGTTGAATACGATACCGAATCACGTCACTACGCACACGTAGACTGCCCAGGCCACGCTGACTATGTTAAAAACATGATCACTGGTGCTGCACAGATGGACGGCGCGATCCTGGTAGTAGCGGCAACTGACGGCCCAATGCCACAGACTCGTGAACACATCCTGCTGGGTCGCCAGGTAGGCGTACCATACATCATCGTTTTCCTGAACAAATGTGACATGGTAGACGACGAAGAGCTGCTGGATCTGGTAGAGATGGAAGTTCGTGAACTGCTGTCTGAATACGATTTCCCAGGTGATGACACACCAGTTATCCGTGGTTCAGCGCTGAAAGCACTGGAAGGCGATGCGGCATGGGAAGAGAAAATTCTGGAGCTGGCAGCAGCGCTAGACTCTTACATTCCACAACCAGAACGTGCGATCGACAAGCCATTCCTGCTGCCAATCGAAGACGTATTCTCAATCGCAGGCCGTGGTACCGTAGTCACTGGTCGTGTTGAGCGCGGTATCATCAAAGTGGGTGAAGAAGTGGAAATCGTTGGTCTGAAAGCGACCACCAAAACCACTTGTACCGGTGTTGAAATGTTCCGTAAACTGCTGGACGAAGGTCGTGCCGGTGAGAACGTAGGTATCCTGCTGCGTGGTACTAAACGTGACGACGTAGAGCGTGGTCAAGTACTGGCTAAACCAGGTACTATCACTCCGCACACCAAATTCGAATCAGAAGTATACGTACTGTCAAAAGAAGAAGGTGGTCGTCACACTCCATTCTTCAAAGGCTACCGTCCACAGTTCTACTTCCGTACAACTGACGTGACCGGAACTATCGAACTGCCAGAAGGCGTAGAGATGGTAATGCCAGGCGACAACATCAAGATGGTAGTCACCCTGATCCACCCAATCGCGATGGATGAAGGTTTACGTTTTGCAATCCGTGAAGGCGGTCGTACCGTAGGCGCGGGTGTTGTTGCTAAAGTAATCGAATAATCTTATTCGACACTTATGCAAAAGAATAAAGGGCGACTTCGGTCGCCCTTTATTTTTAGTGAAAAAATCCACTGCTCATCGTATGTTATATATTCATGAATGATTTCCCCGAGGGATTGGTATGGCGTTAACGATTCAACGTGAAATGGCTGGGCATAAGCGTGTGGCTTTGGTTGCACATGACAACATGAAGCAAGCACTGCTGGAATGGGTCAAAATCCGATCTGAAGAATTAAAGTTGCATCATTTATATGCAACAGGTACTACTGGAACACGCTTAAGCAAAGAGGCTGGTCTGCCAATCACATGTTTGTTGTCTGGGCCAATGGGGGGAGATCAGCAGTTAGGTGCATTGATTGCTGAAGGTAAAATTGACGTTTTAATTTTCTTTTGGGATCCGCTAAATGCAGTTCCTCATGATCCAGATGTAAAGGCCTTATTGCGTTTAGCTGCGGTTTGGAACATTCCAATGGCAACTAATCAGGCAACAGCTGATTTTCTGATGGATTCACCCCATATGAAGACAAAGTTCAAAATTGAAATTCCAGACTATGACGGTTACATCAAGTCGAGAACGGAATAATTCTTTAAACATGTTTTTCAAGACAATAAAAAAAGTACCTCGATAGGTACTTTTTTATTTTCAATCACTAGCGTAATGAGCTTTTACTGACGTATTTAGGTCGTGCACTCATGATCATTTCGACTTGCTCTTCGGTCATTTTACCATTACTTAGACCTAATGCTTTGTAAGTTAGTAATGGCCGAGCTTCAAGGGAGATCATCAGTGCTTTTATCTGACTCAAATCATCATTCAATGGCTGTCCGTAAGCGAAATCAAGTACTCCTGCATCCAGCAGATTTTTGACGGCTGGTTCAGTTAGCGGCAAGTTTATGACGCTTTTACGTTGAATCACAAATTCACGTAAGATGGCTTTCTCCGTGAAGTCTAATCTTTCAATCATTCGCTGCAGATATTGATGCTTTTGCCGTTCACTCCAGTGAGCAATTGCATGATCCCATACAATTAATAAGAGTTGGCTGAAAAAGTACGAACAGGCTATCAATAAGCCAAGGCTAAAGAAAACTCTAAACTGTATCAGCCATTCGCCTGCGATCTGTATGCGTTCAACAGGAAATAACAATATGGCGCAGCAGCACAATAGTAACCACATCATAAGCCAGTTGAGTGTGTGGTATTGGCTAAAATGTCTATTCCACCGTTTCATAAATAAATCCCACCATAAACTCGGACATATCTGTAGTGAGCAAGTGACGTGCCAGTATTTGGAGTTGTATTTTTGACGCGGAATCGGATCGAAAGGAGAGGCGGAATCATCCGCCCCTTATTTTAACGCTGGAATTGGGTGATTAGACGACATAAGCCCTGGAGCCGCTCCACTAATAATCCTATGCGATCAACGGCATTATGGCTATTGACGGTGCTGGTATCAGCCAGTTCACGAATATTGTGAATGCTGCGATTAATATCTTCAGTCACGTATGCCTGTTCTTCCACTGCCGTAGCAATTTGATGGCTCGCATCCGTGACATGGTTCAGCATCGCATGTATCTGGTTAAATACTTCACCCGCGGAATTTGCTTGTGTTCGACAGGTTTCAGATAAATCAGCACCATGCTCCATCGTTTGCACGGCACTGCTTGCGCTATTTTGTAATTTAGCGATCATTTGCTGTATTTCGTCTGTCGAAGTGCGGGTTTTTAACGCTAATGAACGAATTTCATCAGCAACGACAGCGAACCCCCGACCTTGCTCTCCGGCTCTTGCTGCTTCGATTGCAGCGTTCAGTGCCAGAAGATTGGTTTGATCTGCAATATTGGTGATGACATCAAGGATACTGCCAATTTGCTTGGTGTTGGATGCCAATTCATTGATCACAAGCGTGGTGTGTTCCAATTCATCATGCAACGCATTAACGGCGGATACCGTTGCTTTGATACTGTTTTGCCCTTGGGCCGCGGTTTGACGTGCCTCTGTTGTTAATTCTGATGTAGAGCTTGCGCTATTAGCGACCTCCCTTATCGAGCTGCTCATTTCATTAATGGCAGTAGCGAGCTGTTCCGTTTCTGCGCGTTGTTGATCAATGTTATTAGTAATTGATTGAATATTTCCTGCGTCATCTTCGGCAGCCTGAAGGATCGTATTACAGGTATCGCCGGTACGCCCGACGATAGCTCTCAATTCTGCTTTTTTCATTCGCAGAGCTAATTCAATGGCGGCCAGTTCGTCACGGCGACCTGTGTATAGGACTTGGGTTATATCAGTATTGAAGTTGTCCCTGGCTATATTAGCCATATTTTTCAGTTTGTTTCCCCACCAGAAAGCATAGGTTAATTGCATTAATACGAAAGTAAGGGCAGTGGTTGATAAGGAATTTATGCCTGATAGGGCGATATTTACAATAATCGGGATAAGTGTGCCGACAGAGATGAGTTTAGATATCAATGATGTATTTATAGATGGTAAACGTAACGCCTTAGGCATCTTGCCCTGATTTATTTGCTGATAATAACCACTGGCTCTGGCTATATCTTCTCTTGATGGTTTTGTTCTGACGGATTGGTATTCGGTAATATTACCATTGTTATCGAGGATCGGTGTGACATAGGCATTCACCCAATAATGATCGCCATTTTTACAGCGATTTTTAACTACGCCCATCCAGCTTTTTTTATCTTTCAAATGGTCCCACATGTCTTTAAATGCAGCTTTGGGCATGTCTGCATGGCGCACTATGTTGTGGTATTGATTGTCTAGTTCTTCGGCGTGGTATCCGGCGATGTCGCAGAAGTGCTCGTTAGCGTAGGTTATTCTACTTTTTGTGTCAGTGGTAGATATCAGGTTATGCTGAGCGGAGAACTCTCTTTCTCTGCTGGCTTGTGAAGAAAAATGGTTCATAGAGGTAACATCCTGTACTGCTAACGAATGGTGACAGTGGTTGTTCAATGATTCATTAAATAATTCATAATCGCGTATTGATTCTATAATATATAAATATGTAAATAATATGATTATTACTGATAATAACTAGAAAAATAGAGATCATTTTTTTAAATCAATAAATTCATTTATTTATGTAAATGCATTGTTGCATAAAGTTATTTGTTTAACATTTCAATGATGTATCAAAGTGAGGCATAAATATTTTTGTAATGAATTGGTGCAAAAGAGAGGGATGCTTCAACATTAGGAAATAAGCGTTATTTAGATAATGATTATATATGTAATATCTAATTAACTTATTCAGGTATGTTTAATATATGTCGACGTATATATTGAATGTATTAGTTTTATATACGTAATATTGAGTAAAATGAATAAAGGCACCATTCGGTGCCTTTATCGTAAGCGTTATTGTTGAATGTAAGCGCTATCAGGAAAATTGGCTGCCAGCATTTGTCTGGCATGTTTGGCAAGGTCAGTCAGCTCCATCTTATCATATGCTTGCACCATGATTTCTAATGCCTGTTGAGTCATCTCAGTGTCGGGATAATTCTCTATCAGATATTTCGCTCTGTTAGCGGCAGACAACCAAGCGTGGCGGCGCATATAAAAATCAGCGATGGCTAAATCAAACTTTGCCAGTCGATTTTTTAAAAACACGGCTCGCGCTCGGGCATCACTTGCATATAGGCTGTCAGGATAGTTTTTTAACAGAAGTTGGAAATCTTTAAATGCCTGACGGGCATATTGTGGATCACGATCGGAACGGTCAATACCAAATTTATCATGGAAGAAGTTATAATCTTCCTGCATGTTGGACAATCCACGCATGTAATAAGCGTAATCTACATCTTTATGTGTAGGATTCAATCGTAAAAAACGATCGATATTGGCGATTGCCTGAGCCGTATCATCTTTCTTGTAATAGGCGTAAATCAACTGTAACTGCACTTGACTGGCATAAGGCCCGAAAGGATATCTGGAGTCCAATGCCTCTAATATATCTACGGCTTTATCATAGTCACCGCTATGTAATTTGGTTTGTGCCTGTTTATATAAAACCTCTAGTGGTTCATCGGGTACTTTCGGTTTGTTTGAAGACGAAGAGCAACCGGCCAATAGCGATAGAGATAACAGCATTACCGGAAAAATACGCACTACTTTTTGCATCGAAATTAGCTTCATATTGCCTTGGTGTGTGAAGTATCCGTTATGCTTAAAGAAAAGAAAAGATAGAATGCAGCATTCTTGGCGTTAAGCCTCGTTTCACTAACTGAGATCTGACATGAGTCAACCTATACAACTCAATGGCACTATTGAGCTACAGCATGAAGGTAAACGCCTGGATCAGGTGTTGGCTGAATTGTTTACTGATTATTCACGAACCAGAATCAAAGAATGGATACTGGAAGGTAAAGTGCAGCTTGATGGAAAGGTCTGTTTATTGCCTAAAGAAAAGGTGATGGGTGGCCAGCAAGTGTCTATCGTCACCGAACTGGCGGAGGATACCCGCTGGCAGGCACAAGATATTCCATTGAATATTGTCTATGAAGATGAGCATCTTCTGGTGATCGATAAGCCCGCCGGATTAGTTGTACATCCAGGCGCCGGAACACCGGATGGCACAGTACTTAATGCCTTATTGCATCGCTATCCTGAAATTGCTGAAGTACCGCGTGCAGGTATTGTGCATCGTCTGGATAAAGAAACGACGGGTCTGATGGTTGTCGCGAAAACGATTCCTGCACAGATCCGTCTGGTGTACGCCTTACAAAAACGTCGTATTACTCGTGAATATGAGGCAATTGTGGTGGGGCATATGACGGCAGGTGGCACGGTTGATGAACCGATCAGCCGTCATCCGACCCAACGAACCATGATGGCCGTGAATCCAATGGGTAAACCTGCGATTACTCACTATCGGGTTGCCGAGCGGTTCCGCGCTCATACCCGGTTACGTTGCCGGTTGGAAACAGGCCGTACGCACCAAATCCGCGTTCATATGGCCCATATCAACCACGCACTTGTGGGCGATCCGGTTTATGGTGGCCGTTTACGTCCGATCCGTAATGCATCTGTGGAGTTGAGTGACTTTCTGCGGACATTCCGTCGCCAGGCGTTGCACGCAACTATGCTACGTCTTACTCATCCCATCACAGGCGAAGAGATGGAATGGCATTCACCGCTTCCGGCCGATATGGTTGAGCTAATCGATGTGTTACGAATCGATTCGGCAGAACATCCGGATGACATCGTATGGATTTAATCCAACCGGAATGGCCAGCGCCTGCCAATGTGCAGGCGTTTTTTACCACAAGGAGCGGTGGTGTCAGCCAGGGGATTTACCAAGGGCTGAATCTTGGCATACATGTCGGTGATGATCCTGCCTTAGTCATGCAAAATCGTCAGCTATTGGCACAGCAGTTGGCATTACCAGCGGCACCGATCTGGCTGGATCAGGTACATGGTACCGAAGTACTGCGGGCTGAAGCACCGGTTATCACGCCGCCGCAAGCGGATGCGGCAACTACAACCCAAATCGGGTTACCATTGACTGTGATGACGGCGGATTGTTTACCTGTATTGTTTTGTGATAAGTCCGGCACGGTTGTTGCGACCGCTCATGCAGGCTGGCGTGGGCTTTGTGCGGGGGTGCTGGAAAAAACTATCCAGGCTATGCATGTGGCACCGAGCGATCTCTTGGCCTGGATTGGCCCGGCGATCGGACCGTCTGCATTTGAGGTAGGCGATGAAGTCAAAGCCGCGTTTGTGGCTCACGATCCGCATGCCAATGCCGCCTTTGTGGCCAAAAATGACAAATGGTTCGCTGATCTGTTCATGCTGGCGCGCCAGCGTATCAGTGTAGCTGGTGTCACCGCCATTTATGGCGGCAACCAGTGCACCTTCAGCGATGCAAAGCGGTTCTATTCTTATCGACGTGACGGCCAAACGGGTCGCATGGCGGGCTTGATCTGGCTCACGATTAAATCTTAAGCACTGCCTCTTGAAAGCAATCCCGGCACCCCCATCTTATACTCAACAGTAATTGATCGATAAGCGATTAAACATAGAGATAAGAGGTAGCGGGATGCGTTTAGATCGTCTCACCAGCAAATTTCAGGTTGCGATTTCCGATGCTCAGTCATTAGCGCTGGGCAGAGATCATCAGTTTATTGAACCTCTTCATATCATGCTTGCTTTGCTGGAGCAGCAGGGGGGGTCTATTCGTCCTTTATTAACACTGGCTGGATGTAATGTTGATCCGCTACAGGCCCGAGTGACCCAAGAGCTGGACCGATTACCCAAAGTCAGTGGCGTTGATGGTGATATTCAGATCTCCCCGCAGCTGGGGCGTGTTCTGAATATGTGCGACAAACTGTCACAGCAGCGGCAGGATCAATTTATCTCCTCTGAAATGTTTGTTCTGGCTGCACTGGATGATCGCGGCACACTGGGTGATATTCTGCGTCAAAATGGCCTCACTAAAGACAAACTGGAAAAAGCGATTGAAAAGGTGCGCGGCGGCGAAAAGGTGACTGATGCTGGTGCCGAAGAAAATCGTCAGGCTCTCAGCAAATATACGATTGATCTGACCGAACGAGCTGAACAAGGCAAGCTGGATCCGGTCATTGGTCGTGATGATGAAATCCGACGCACCATTCAGGTATTACAGCGCCGAACCAAAAATAATCCCGTCCTGATTGGTGAGCCGGGCGTGGGTAAAACGGCAATTGCTGAAGGGTTGGCGCAACGCATTATCAATGGCGAAGTACCGGAAGGCTTAAAACATAAGCGTGTTTTATCACTGGATATGGGTTCCTTGTTGGCCGGCGCTAAATATCGAGGTGAATTTGAAGAGCGTCTGAAAGCATTATTGAATGAACTGGCAAAACAAGAAGGCAACGTCATTCTGTTTATTGATGAGTTGCATACTATGGTCGGTGCCGGCAAAGCCGAAGGCGCAATGGATGCGGGTAATATGCTGAAACCTGCTTTGGCTCGTGGCGAGTTGCATTGTGTTGGTGCCACCACGCTGGATGAATATCGTCAATATATAGAAAAAGATGCGGCATTAGAGCGTCGTTTCCAGAAGGTCTTGATTGAAGAGCCTTCCGTTGAAGACACCATCGCGATCTTGCGTGGCCTGAAAGAGCGCTATGAACTGCATCATCATGTACAGATCACCGATCCTGCTATTGTGGCAGCCGCATTGCTCTCACACCGTTATATCTCTGATCGTCAGTTACCTGATAAAGCGATTGACCTGATTGATGAAGCCGCTTCCAGCATCCGTCTGCAGATGGATTCAAAACCAGAACAATTGGATCGTCTGGAACGCCGCATTATGCAATTAAAGATGGAGCAGCAGGCTCTCATCAAAGAACACGACGTTGCCAGTGTGCAGCGACTGGCGATTATTAATCAGGAAATTACGGAAAAAGACCGAGAATATAACGAGCTGGAAGAGATCTGGAAGGCAGAAAAGGCCGCATTGGCCGGCACACAGCATATCAAGGCTGAATTGGAACATGCCCGTCAGGAGCTGGATGTTGCCCGACGCGCTGGCGATTTGGCCAAAA